>NZ_JAOTGK010000003.1:0-390502 GCF_044427155.1 Streptococcus sp. 2022WUSS083
AATCTGGGAGATTAGTTGTTCAATGACATTGCACTTGATAAATTGAGCGTCAAAGAGTATGAAGATCCATTTTCAGATGGCAGTTTTAGAACAAGATAAAAGCCCGTTGTTACGGGCATTAGTCAAGTAATTATAGCACTAACCTGAACGAAGTTCAGCGAACGTCTTTAGACGTCGCTGGAGAGAAACGGCTTATAGCCGGTGTACAAGCCACCCGTTTTCACGGGTGGTTATGACTGTCTGTGAATGATACAACTGAAAACAAGTGAAAGTTCAGGTTTTATGGTAAAATTCTTGTTTTTCTTCAAAAATATGATATGATAGTTAACAATATACCAGACGGAGGTTGTGTTAACAGTGTTGAATGTAAATGAATTGGTCAAAACAGAGTTGCATTGTCATTTGGATGGCTCATTGTCCCTCGGAGTCATTCGACAATTGGCACAGATGGCTAAAATCACTGTTCCTGCAGAAGATGAAGCATTAAGAAAATTAGTTAGTGTTCATGGAAAAGTTGATAGTTTAATGGCTTATTTAAAGTTATTTGATTTTGTTCGCCCACTCTTACAAACTGCATCAGCTTTAGAATTGGCAGCCTATAATCTTGTACGACAAGCTGCAAGAGATAAGATCATTTACATTGAGGTTCGTTTTGCACCAGAACTGTCGACGGATCAAGACTTGACTATTTTAGAAGCGGTTTCAGCAGTTTTAGTTGGACTAAACAGGGGGCAGGAAGATTTTGGAGTGGTTGCTAAACTTTTGGTTTGTGGTTTAAAGCAAACGAAACCGAATCAAACGAAGGAACTTTTTTCGGCTATTGCTGATTTGGCACCAAAAGGACTTGTGGGATTTGATTTCGCAGGAAATGAAGCAGACTATCCTACGGAAGAACTTCGGGATATTATTCAATTTACTCAGGCACTAGGTTATCCCATGACTTTCCATGCCGGAGAATGTGGATGTGTGACCAATGTGATTCAAGCTCTTGAACTTGGGATTAGAAGGATTGGTCATGGCACAGCACTTACTCGCAATCCTGAAGCTATCCAAGCTTTTGTCAATAGCGGAGCAACACTTGAAATGTGCCTAACATCGAATCTTCAAACTGGTGCAGCTGATTCGATTGAGTATTTTCCATATCATGAGCTAGTTGAGGCAGGAGCAAACATCACAATCAACACAGATAATCGTACAGTTTCTAATACTACACTTAATAGAGAATATCAATTATTTGTAGAATATTTTGGGACTAGCAAGGCTGATTTTTATCGCTTCAATCAAAACGCAATTCAGGCAAGTTTTGCCAGCGAAGAAGAAAAGAAAGTTTTGTTGGAACTCCTAGACCAACAGTATTAAGAAAAAAGCTCTATACCAGTCGATTAGACCAGTAAAGAGCTTTTTATTGTAGATTTAATTTCTTTGTCATAATGAAGTGGGTTCCAAAGTAGTAAGCAAAAGCTAGGATAATATTGACTAATGCTAAGACTGGACTTGGATAGAGAGAAAATGGTGTAGAATAAGTTGTTACTAGGTTGCTTAGGACAAAGAAAGTGCTAAATACTCCAGTAACGATGAGAATGCCGATATACGTCAAGATTGCAAAGAGGAAGCGATGATCCTTGAATAATTGACCGACAGATATAGAGAAGTAGATCAAAAGGATACCAGTAGTAATTTCAATTAAATAATAGACAATCTGACTGAATAGAACTGTCCAGTCGATATCTTGAACAAAAGTTTGTATTTCTGGCATAATAGCCTCTTCGCTTGCTACTAGAATGACTGCAAGGATGATTCCGATTGAAAGTAAACAAGTAATCCCTGCCAAGACATACCAAACAATAGATGCAAGCAGTTTGCTTAAGATGATTTGATGGCTAGATACGGGCAAGGTCATAGTGAGATAACCTTGTCGGCCATAAACATTTTTTCTAAAACGATTGATGACTAGGACAAATGTTGATAGGAAGAGTGCCGCAATCAAAACTCCGAAAGTCATAAAGGAGGTTCCCAATAAGACCATCTCTCCACCACCAGGTTCAGTATTACCAGCCTGTGCACGGAGGGTCAATGCTTGTAGCCAAAAACCAAGTACTGCTGATAGGGCTAGAGCTGCAATATAAATTCCCAAATACCATTTACCTACGGATTGAAATTCGTATTTCAATAATTTTTTAAACATAGCAATCTCCTTCTAACTAAGCCTTAAAATCTTGGCGGAAGAGTTCATCAATAGATTCTCCGCTTTCAATTCGCAAGTCATCTACATTTCCATGGCGAATAACACTTCCGTAGTGTAGGAAAATAACCTCGTCCAAAATTTGCTCGACATCTGAAATTAAGTGAGTAGAGATAATAACAGAGGCAGTCGGAGAGTAGTTGTTGACGATGGTTTTTAAAATGTAGTCTCGAGCGGCAGGGTCAACACCACCAATTGGCTCATCTAAAACATACAGCTGCGCTTGACGACTCATCACCAGAATGAGTTGGACTTTTTCCTTATTCCCCTTAGAGAGATGTTTCATACGACTGTTTAAATCAATGCCCAAATCTTGTAAAAGATGGAGAGCACGCTCCTTATCAAAATCAACGTAAAAATCTTCAAAAAATGTAATTGCTTCGAGCACTTTCATATGCTCATCGAGATAAGTCGTATCTGGGAGATAAGACACAATTGCCTTGGTTTCTGGCGATGGGGTACGACCATTGATCAATACTTGACCATATTCTGGTTGCAACAGACCGTTGATCAATTTAATCATGGTCGTTTTACCCGAACCATTTGGTCCCAAAAGTCCTATGATTTTTCCAGCAGTCAGCTTCAAATTGACATTATTTAGGGCGACAGCGCCACCATAAGATTTTGAAACTTGTTGTAGCTCAACCAAAGTATATGCGTTATTCATAAGTGACTCCTTTCAAATAATCATCTAACTGGCCAGTGAGGTCGTCGTGTTTGAACCCCAAATCTAACATATTGTTCACAAAATTCTCGAGTTCCTTTTGTGCTAAATGTAGGCGAGTTTGTGTAATCAATTCCTGATTATCCGTTACAAAACGGCCTGTTGTGCGTACTGAGTAAACAAATCCTTCTGTTTCTAAATCAGACAAAGCGCGCTGAACGGTATTTGGATTGACACCAGCAATGTCGGCTAAGTCACGAACAGTGGGAAGTTTATCTCCAGATTTTAATTGATTGGTCACAATCTGCAATTTAATAGTATTGCTGATTTGAATATAGATGGGGATGTTATTATCAAATTTCCAAGCCATAATCGTTTCCTTTCTAGGATGACACCCGTGTGTATGTCTTATATTAATAATACAATAAATCATATAAATTAGCAAGGGAAATGTTTTGAATTTTTAAAAAATATTTTTGGATAAATATTTGATATAATAGAAGAAACATAAAAAGGAGAATACCATGCTGGCACAATTAGATACAAAGACAGTTTATACCTTTATGGATAGCATGGTGACGATAGAAAATTATGTAGGCAGGGCTAAAGAGCTTGGTTATCACGCATTGGGGATAATGGATAAAAACAGTCTTTATGCAGCCTATAGTTTTATGGAATCCTGTAACAAAATGGGGCTTCAACCAATTATTGGTTGTGAACTGGACTGGAAATTACAGGGAGGGGAGCAGGACGTCACTACTCAATTGATTGCTCTGACAACCAGAGGTTATCGCAATCTATTGAAAATTTCGACTGCTAAGATGACAGGGCAAGATGATTTTGAAACCATTCGTCAATATTTAGTCGACATAGCAGTGGTTGTTCCTTATTTTTCTGGCATTGAGCACCTTGAGTTAGGTGTTAACTATTATATCGGAGTGACGGTTGACACACCAGTTCAAGACTTTAAGCAAGCAATACTCCCGATTCATACGGTTCGTTTTTTTGAAGAGGAACAATTGGAAAGTCTACAGGTTCTCCATGCTATTCGAGATAATATTCCACTTAATCAAGTTGCAGATATAGATAGTCGACAAAAGCTTTTATCGGCTGATAGCTTAACCAATCTATTTTCGAATCGGTTTCCGCAAGCAGTTGATAATTTACGTGACTTGGTTGCAGGGATTTCTTATCAATTAAATACAGATTTAAAATTGCCGCGTTTTAATCGTGACAGACCTGCAGTGGAAGAATTATACGAGCGCTCCTATCAAGGATTAGAAGAGAAGGGCTTGACTAATTCACTGTATAAGGAACGCTTGGAAAAGGAATTATCCATTATTCATCAAATGGGATTTGATGATTATTTCTTGATTGTATGGGACCTACTTCGTTTTGGACGTAGCCAAGGGTACTACATGGGAATGGGGCGTGGTTCAGCTGTTGGAAGCCTAGTTGCCTACGCCTTAAATATCACAGGTATTGATCCAGTTAAGCATAATCTTCTCTTTGAACGCTTTCTCAATGCTGAACGTTATTCAATGCCCGATATTGATATTGATATTCCAGATATTCATCGAGCAGATTTTATTCGTTATGTACGAGATCGTTATGGTTCAACCCATGCTGCTCAAATTGTAACCTACTCGACATTTGGAGCTAAGCAGGCCATTCGTGATGTATTTAAGCGTTTCGGAACACCTGAATATGAGTTAAGTAATATTACCAAGAAAATTTCATTTAGAGATAGTCTTACTTCTGCCTATCAGCGAAATGCCGCTTTTCGTCAGATTATCAATAGTAAGATAGAGTACCAAAAAGCTTTTGCGATTGCTCAACAAATTGAAGGGCAACCCCGACAGACTTCTATCCATGCGGCAGGGATAGTGATGAGTGATGAGGATTTGACAGATACCATCCCTCTTAAAATAGGGGATGACATGCTGGTAACCCAATATGATGCACATGCTGTTGAGGAGAATGGTCTGTTGAAGATGGATTTCCTTGGCTTACGAAATCTGACCTTTGTACAAAAAATGGCAGAAGGGGTACGTGAACGTTATCAGCAGGAAATTGATATTGCCAAGATAGATTTAGAAGACAAGAAAACCTTGGAACTTTTTGCTGCTGGTCGGACTAAGGGAATTTTTCAATTTGAACAGCCTAGTGCGATTAGCCTGCTTCGAAGGGTCAAACCTGGTCGATTTGAAGATATAGTTGCAACAACGAGTTTGAATAGACCGGGGGCTAGTGATTATTCGGATAACTTTGTAAAACGCAAGCATGGACAAGAGACAGTTGATTTGTTGGACCCAACCATTGCACCTATTTTACAACCGACTTATGGTATCATGCTTTATCAGGAACAGGTCATGCAGATTGCACAGGTCTATGCAGGCTTTACGCTTGGAAAGGCGGATTTACTCCGCAGGGCGATGTCTAAAAAGAATGCCCAAGAAATGCAGGCAATGGAAGCGGAATTTTTACAGGGAGCACTGAAAAACGGACATGCTGAAGAGAATGCAAGGGAAATATTTGGCATGATGGCTAAGTTCGCTGGATATGGTTTTAACCGTAGCCACGCCTATGCTTATTCAGCCTTAGCCTTTCAAATGGCTTATTTCAAGAGTCACTATACGGATGTCTTTTTTGATGTCATGCTCAATCATTCTAGCAGTGCTTATATTGAAGATGCGATGCAGTTTGACTTTGAGGTGGCTCGACTCACGATTAACAATATTCCTTATCACGATAAGTTTGATAAAAGTAAGGTTTACCTAGGATTAAAAACACTAAAAGGTTTGCCTAAAGATTTAGCTTTATGGATATTGGATCATCGTCCCTATAAGTCTGTAGAAGATTTTATTTTGCGCTTGCCAGATAATTTCAAGAAAAAAGATTTACTGATCCCTCTTATTCAGATTGGTTTATTTGATGATTTTGACGCCAATCGTAAAAAGATTATTGAAAATCTAGACAATCTCTTTGTCTTTGCAGAGGCGATTGGTACATTTTTTGCAGAGGAGAGTTATAGTTGGACAGATGTAGAAGATTACAGTGACAGCGAAAAATTTATGCTAGAGCAGGAATTGCTAGGTGTTGGTATTAGTCCGCATCCTTTAGTCACTATTTGTCGAGAGTCTAAGCGTAGTTTTACAGATTTGGCAGATTTAGCGGTTGGCAATCGAGCGACCGTTCTTGTGCAGATTCAAGCTATTCGATTGATTCGTACCAAAAAGACTGGGGAGCAGATGGCATTTCTTCGAGTGACAGATACCAAGGGGACGCTTGACGTGACTCTTTTCCCAGAATCTTATCGCCAATATGCTTCTATTTTGGAAGAAGGGGAAATGGGCTACATCACAGGTAGAGTGCAAGAGCGCGATGGACAGTTGCAATTGGTTCTAGAAAAATTAGAGCCTGTCAGTTTGGAGAAATTTTGGATTCTTTTGGAAAATCGAGAACACGATTATGCCGTTGCTCGTATTTTGGATAAATATAGAGGAAGCATTCCAGTAGTACTTCATTATCAAGATAGTAATCAGACAATTCAGGCTGAGCATCACATGGTTATGAAAACGCCTCAATTAGAAGAAGAGTTAAGTGAATTTGTTATGAAAACGATTTTTCGATAAAAAAATAGCAAAAAGTCAAGCAAGTTTAGGTTAAGTATGTTATAATAGGGCAGTTAAAATGAAAAGTTAAAGGAGCATTAACGAATGAAACGTATTG
This sequence comes from Streptococcus sp. 2022WUSS083, assembly GCF_044427155.1. Classification (NCBI taxonomy): domain Bacteria; kingdom Bacillati; phylum Bacillota; class Bacilli; order Lactobacillales; family Streptococcaceae; genus Streptococcus; species Streptococcus sp. 2022WUSS083. The sequence goes on from NZ_JAOTGK010000003.1 coordinate 6,639, forward strand.
CTGTTTTGACCAGTGGTGGTGATGCCCCTGGTATGAACGCTGCTATTCGTGCAGTTGTTCGCCAAGCAATTTCAGAAGGAATGGAAGTTTATGGAATCAACGAAGGTTACGCAGGTATGGTTGCGGGTGATATCCATGAATTGTCTGCACGTTCTGTAGGTGATGTTATTTCACGTGGAGGAACATTCCTTGGTTCAGCTCGTTATCCAGAATTTGCCAAATTAGAAGGGCAACTTAAAGGGATTGAGCAATTGAAAAAACATGGTATCGAAGGTGTAGTTGTTATCGGTGGTGATGGTTCTTACCACGGAGCGATGCGCTTGACAGAGCATGGTTTCCCAGCTATTGGTGTACCTGGTACAATTGATAATGATATCGTGGGTACAGATTTTACAATCGGTTTTGATACAGCTGTAACAACTGCTATGGATGCGATTGATAAAATCCGCGACACTTCATCAAGTCACCGTCGTACTTTCGTCATTGAAGTAATGGGACGTCATGCAGGTGATATCGCTCTTTGGGCTGGTATTGCTTCTGGTGCAGATGTTATTGTTGTTCCAGAAGAAGACTTCAATATCAACGATGTTGTTGACCGTATTAAAGCGGGCTACGACAATGGTAAGAAACATAGCATCATTGTTTTGGCTGAAGGTGTTATGCCAGCTGCACAGTTTGCTGAAGAATTGAAAGCAGCAGGCGATACAAGTGATCTTCGTGTGACAGAACTTGGTCATATCCAACGTGGTGGTTCTCCAACAGCGCGTGATCGTGTACTCGCTTCTCGTATGGGTGCTCATGCCGTTAAATTGCTTAAAGAAGGCCGTGGAGGTCTTGCAGTAGGTATCCGTAACGAGCAAATGGTTGAAAATCCAATTCTTGGAACTGCAGAAGAAGGTGCATTGTTCAGCTTGACTGCTGACGGTAAGATTGTGGTTAATAATCCGCATAAAGCAGATTTGGAATTGGCTGATTTGAACCGTAATTTGTCAATCTAGGCATCGTTGTTTTAAAGTGTTAATTAAGGGTCATAAGACCATTGAAATAAAAGGAGTTTTGTTAAGATGAACAAACGTGTTAAAATTGTTGCAACCCTTGGTCCAGCGGTAGAAATCCGCGGTGGTAAAAAATTCGGTGACGATGGTTACTGGGGTGAAAAATTGGATGTTGAGGCATCAGCACAGAAAATCGCTGCTTTGATTACAGAAGGCGCTAATGTTTTCCGTTTCAACTTCTCACACGGTGACCACCAAGAGCAAGGTGACCGTATGGCAACAGTTCGTCGTGCAGAAGAAATCGCTGGCAAAAAAGTAGGTTTCTTGTTGGATACAAAAGGTCCAGAAATCCGTACAGAATTGTTTGAAGATGATGCAAAAGAATATGCATATACAACTGGTGACAAATTGCGTGTTGCTACAAAACAAGGTATCAAATCTACCAAAGAAGTGATTGCTTTGAACGTTGCAGGTGGTTTGGATGTCTTTGACGATGTTGAAGTTGGTAAACAAATCCTTGTTGACGACGGTAAACTTGGCTTGACTGTTGTTGAAAAAGATGCTGTAAACCGTGAATTTGTTGTTTTGGTTGAAAACGATGGCGTTATCGCAAAACAAAAAGGTGTGAACATTCCTTACACTAAAATTCCTTTCCCAGCTCTTGCAGAGCGTGATAACGCAGATATCCGATTCGGTCTTGAGCAAGGTTTGAACTTCATTGCCATCTCATTTGTACGTACTGCAAAAGATGTAGAAGTTGTTCGTAACATCTGTAAAGAAACTGGTAACGATCACGTTCAATTGTTTGCGAAAATCGAAAACCAACAAGGTATCGACAACATCGACGAAATCATCGAAGCAGCAGATGGTATCATGATTGCTCGTGGTGACATGGGTATCGAAGTACCATTTGAAATGGTTCCAGTTTACCAAAAAATGATTATCACTAAAGTGAATGCAGCTGGTAAAGCAGTTATCACAGCAACAAACATGTTGGAAACAATGACTGAAAAACCACGTGCAACTCGTTCAGAAGTATCAGACGTATTCAACGCAGTTATCGACGGTACTGACGCAACAATGCTTTCAGGTGAGTCTGCAAACGGTAAATATCCAGTTGAATCAGTTCGTACAATGGCAACTATTGCTAAAAACGCACAAACTCTTCTTAACGAATATGGTCGTTTGAACTCTGATCACTTTAACCGTGCATCTAAAACAGAAGTTATTGCATCTGCAGTAAAAGACGCTTGTCACTCAATGAACATCAAGTTGGTTGTAACAGTTACTGAAACTGGTTACTCAGCTCGTTCAATCTCTAAATACCGTCCAGATGCTGACATCTTGGCAGTAACATTTACTGAGAAAGTACAAAAATCATTGATGCTTAACTGGGGTGTTATCCCAGTTGTAACAAAACGTCCAGATTCAACTGACGATATGTTTGATTTGGCTGAACGTATTGCCAAAGAGCAAGGTCTTGTTGAAGCAGGTGATGATATTATTATCGTTGCTGGTGTGCCTGTAGGTGTTGCAGGTTCAACAAACACTATGCGTGTTCGTACAGTAAAATAATCAAAAAGGTCCTCTTGGACCTTTTTGTCGTGATTATGGAAATAGACTATGAATTTCTTTCAAACGCTTGTTTATAAATATTTTCTTGGGGGATGTGGAAATAAAAATAAGTCGTAAATAGAATAGTTTATTCAAATTTTTGATGATAAACGGAGGAAAGATGAACATTCAAGAACGATTTTCTTTGAGAAAATCAGCGGTTGGCTTGGTCTCAGTCTCTTTGCTATGTGCTATTCATACATCCACTGTTGCTGCAGATACAGTTGTTACAGGAGTGAATGAAATAATTGAAGAATCACGAGTCAAGGATGAGGCATCTATTGAATCAGAAAAAAATGAATCCCTAGATGGTTCTAATCTTGAAATTGTAGAGGAAATAGCAGACAACATCCCATCACCTGTTATCGCTGAAGGAGAAATAGCGGTAGAGATGAAAGTTGACGGAGGGACCGAGAATGTAGTTTCTAGAAATGATACAGAAGTTAAGACGAGTGAGCAAAATCAGATAGAGGTTGCTGAGACAAAAGAAATTTTGAATCAGACCAGTTATCAAACGGAGAGTGGCGAGCAACGACAAATTATATGGGCTCATGGAATTACCCCTCCTGCAATGGAACAAAGCGGTGGTTTTGTAAAGGAAAAGTATGGAGACTATTTAAACTATACAGCGCCATTTAAGGCAGGAAAAGGCTATTATGATACCAATAAAAGTCTCAATGCTTCATTTATTGACCTTAACCTATGTTTTGCGGCCGTGTCTTCCAACATGGTACATTGGTGGTTGGAACAGAATAGTTCCTATGTTGAGCGATATCTCAAGGAAAAAAATAGTACAGTAAATGTTGGGGAAAACTATGCAATAACGGACCTACGTCGCTATATTGATTCGTTCCAGGATCAGCAAAATAGTCGAGTCTTTGATATGTTCAAAACTTACTACGGTTATCGTACAAATGGTTTTGTGTCAGATGCCTTAGTTGACTTGTTTATTAATGGATATAAACCTAAGGTACAGGGTGGTGTCAATCTGGAAGATAGCCAGTTAGTACCAGATAGTAGGGGTGGCTTTTTCTACGACGTTTTCAAAGAGAAAAAACTGACAAATCGTATTTTCAGTGGCAGCTATGAGCGTTTTGGTGAGGATGTTCGAACTGTTTTGGAGAGCAAAGGATTACTCGGTCTAACTTATAGAACATTAGGCTATGCAACGCATATTGTGACGGTATGGGGTGCTGAGTACGATAATCAAGGTAAGATTAGGGCTGTCTATATCACTGATTCTGATGATCAACAAGAACAAATTGGTTTGAAGCGTATGGGAATCACTCGTGACGCTTCTGGAAATCCACGTTTGAATAATCATGTGAAAAATAATTCAGCTGGAGCGCTTTTGGATTATGTTCATACGATTCGTCTTGGTCAAGACTTATGGGAAGAATATTTCAATCCGCTCGCAAAAGCCAAAGAAATAGCTAGTCAGATACTAGCTGATACAAAGAAGGCGTTGGTTCTGTCTATTCAAGGACAATCTGAATTATCAGAATCGGGACGTGTAACATATCTTGAAAAGTTAGATAGGCTATATGATCAAGGTGTGTTAGCTATTCAAAAAGCAGAAAGCTCCGAGCTACTTAATGTTGCGTTAGAGGATAGTTTAAAAAGTTTAGACTTCCCTATGTCAGCAGTTGGAGAATCTCTGACAGCGGAGTTGCCAGCAGGCGAGCTTCCGCCCAATGCAGATGAAAATTCTCAGCTATCTCCAGAAATCTGCTCTGCAGATGGGAAAGAAGAAAAAGGGGATGTTGCCCTTGTTGTAGATAGTATCAATCAACCCGTCTTACCAGTAGACGAACAGGCGATATTGCCTGTAGCAGCCGTTGGTGGACCAGTACATGATGAACAGTTAGCTACTAATGAAAATCAGAGCCAGTCAACTATAGCTTTAGGGGAGGAAACTCAAGTAGAGGGGAGCGATCTACCAGTAGTAGTTGATCAAGATGCTGTGAAAAATGATGAGGTAGTCCCTGTGGAAGAACTTCTTGAATCAGAAACAGTTGAGAATCAGAGGTCAGAACTTCTATCAGGTCCCATAGGCATAGAGGGGGTAAATGTAAAAGAAGAAGATCAAGTTGCGACGACCGCTACTGAACAACCAGCCACCTCTAAAACCACAACTGTCCAAGCCTCTCTCGACGAACCAGCTGGTTCAGAAAGCGAACCAGTCTTCCAACCAGCCTCGATTTCGTCTCCAGACAGGTCAGCTATTCCCGTTCAACCAGAAGTCCCAGAAGTCGCTGTGGAGGTAGGAGAAACAGCTATTCCTCCTGTTGCATTGCCCGAAACGTTCTCTGCCCCAGTAGTCGAAGCCTCTCTCGATGAACCAGCTAGTGCAGAAAGTGAAACGGTCATCCAACCAGCCCCAATTTCGTCTCCAGACAGGTCAGCTATTCCCGTTCAACCAGAAGTCACAGAAGTCTCTGTGGAGGTAGTAGAAACTGATATTTCACCTGTGGTATTGCCCGAAACGTTCTCTGCCCCAGTAGTCGAATCCTCTCTCGACGAACCAGCCCCAATTTCGTCTCCAGATAGGTCAGCTATTCCCGTTCAACCAGAAGTCACAGAAGTCGCTTCCCAGGAAGAAGATCAAGTTGCGACGACCGCTACTGAACAACCAGCTACCTCTAAAACCACAACTGTCCAAGCCTCTCTCGACGAACCAGCTGGTTCAGAAAGCGAACCAGTCACCCAACCAGCCCCGATTTCGTCTCCAGACAGGTCAGCTATTCCCGTTCAACCAGAAGTCTCTGTGGAGGTAGGAGAAACAGCTATTCCTCCTGTTGCATTGCCAGAAACCATCTCTGCTCCAGTAGTTGAAGCATCTCTCGACGAACCAGCTAGTGCAGAAAGTGAAACAGTCATCCAAACTGAAACAACTTTAGTTCCTGTTGCTGAGGATATTCCAGTTTTACCTGGGCATTCAGCAATTCGTGTGGTCGAATCAGTAGCTACATCATCTACTATTTCTGAAAAACACAAGTTTGTAGATGGCGGAGTTTCTTCCGCATTAAAAGTGGATTCTGAGGGGGTTACTAATGAGTCGAATGCTCCTCAGGTTGAATTTCTGACAGAAGTAACGACAGAAAGCGTCTTGGCTGAAGCAGATAGGTCTTCAATCTTAACAGAAACAAAGGTGATTCAACCGAATACATTGATGAATGATTTGGAGAGTAAAGAAAAAATCTTGGTCCCTAAATCCAAATCATTGGACAGTGTTAAAATGGATATGAGTTCTCAGGAGATTGTATTGCCAGAAGTTCCAGAGAGAGAGCCTCAGATGTTCAGAAGAGAAATGGATGAAGAACGCAAAGAAACCGAGCTATTTGAGATGGTTGGATCTGTGGCAATTGTAGGAAGCACCTCTCAATCCTCAAATAATATGAGGGAATATGGTCAGAATCCGGCTCTTCACTCCAAAACGGATACAAAGCAAGTTTTAAGTGTGGAACAATCTTCAAAACCAGGTACAAATGCTTCTGGGCAGATTATTGGAGTTAGCCTATTAACTCTCTTACTTGGTAGTGTTTGGGGCCTATTAAAAAAAGCAAGAAAAAAGCAATAATCGAGGTTTAGAGAGTGAATAATCAGCGATTATCTATTGTAAAATTTACTTCGGAAGTATATTAAGACTCATGAAAAATAGATAAAAAGCTGGGAAAATCCATTGCTATAAGTGGGAAGTTCAATTACAATTATCTTGTAACAATCAATCGAATGCATTCAAAAAAAATTGTTACGGATGAAAGAAACTATTCCAGTCGGATTAGTTCATCATATTGCTATTTTATAGTTTGAGTTTAAGCGATATGAACACAAGATAATAGAAATTGGAGACAACGTTATGAACTTTTCAAAAAAAGTAAAGAATTTCGCCATGCTTTCAGTAGCCTGCATGAGTACAGGTCTTACAGCGCTTGCTCCTGTTGTTAGCGCCAATACATCTGAACCAAATACTTATGTAAAATATAATACAAAAGAAACAGTTACTTACCGTCGCAGCTCAGCTGTGGATGTGACATTGTCACAAAAAACAGGTATTCCAGGTGCACGAGTAGATGTAAAACTAAAACAAAAATATGCAGAAGCACCAGATGTTTACTTTATTTTGGGTGAAAACTATGTTATCCCACTCGATCAAACACCATCTGGAGACTATGCAGCTAATTTGACGGATGCAGATTTAAAAGGTGCAAAGAAATTCCGCATTGAGATTATTAGCAAAATTCCTTACGGTTCAGCGAAGAACATTGTAGAGAATAAATCATTCGAATTGGACCCAAGTTTCCGTCGCTAGGATAAGGTTTAAAATTTGTTAAAAATTAGCTCATTTTAATATGATTGTTAATGGAAACGAGGCTGGGCATAAAATCCAGCCTCGCTTTTTATTCGCGTCAACATCTATTTTTGTCCAGTCGTCTTCTTTACCACTACCGTTTCTCATAATCTCAGAGCTGTGGATATTAGGGAATTATCTAAGGGCCGTCATAAAAACTCATGAAAAACAGATAAAAAATCGGGAAAATCTGTTGCGACATACGGAGATTTCAATTAAGATTATCTTGTAACGATCAATCGAATGCATTCAAAAAATTTGTTACGATCTAAAGCAATAATCCCGGTCGGGTAGTACTGTCATATTGCCATTTTATAGTTTGAGTTTGGGTAATATGAATATAATATAATAGAAATTGGAGAAAATGTTATGAACTTTTCAAAGAAAATGAAGAATTTTGCCATGCTTTCAGTAGCCTGCATGAGTACAGGTCTTACAGCGCTTGCTCCTGTTGTTAGCGCTAATACAGCTGAATCAAATACTTACGTAAAATATAAGACAAGAGAAACAGCCAATTACACTCGCAATTCATTTGTGAATGTAAAATTGACACAACAAACTGGTGTTCCAGGTGCACAAGTAGAAGTTTTTCTAAAAACACCTTATGTAGAAGCACCAGATGTTTATTTTGTTTTAGGTGAATACAACATTATTCCACTTGTACGCACAGAATCAGGCTCCTATGTCGCTAATTTGACAGATGAGGATTTGGTTGGCTCAGAAGATTTCCATGTTGAAATTATTAGCAAAATTCCTCACGGAACACACAAGCATATTGTAGAGAGTAAATCATTCAAATTAGAATCAAGTTTCCTTCGTAGTTTTGTTCGTTAAGATAATATTTAAAATTTGTCGAAATAAACCTTTTTAATAGATTGTTTTTGTAAAGCAACGATATCAGAAATAGCGGAAGACTGGACTCAGGTTCAGTCTTTTCATATTCAACCAATCTTGAGGATAGGAGAATTTGTAGTTTATAGTGCTAAATCATATAATAGATTAAAATCAGAAAAAGTTGACGGTGACTTTAGGGGTGTTGTTTATAATAATAGTGTAGTGGCTGGTATACTAGATAGAAGTATTCTAGTTATTACAAAAGAAAAAATTTGTGATGCGCACCACAAAGGTAATAATTTTATCAAATCTTATGTTATATTTGAAGAGAGGTAATAATATGAATAAACTCGGTAAAGCAGTTTTGGGTCTAGCCCTTGCTGGAGGCTTAGCTTTTCCTATGGCTTCTGCTTCGGCGCAAGCAATCTGTTCACGTGATGATGTTTTACATCATCAAAATCTGACTGATATTCAGCGGAAAGTACTACTAGATGAAAAAGACGTATGTCTTGCTTCGCAAAAAGCGGAGGCTGCTAGTCTCATCAATAAGAGTGATTTGTCTCCACGTCAGAAAGCAAAATACTTATCGCTAGTCGAATTTGGTAGTAGTACAGAGGTTTTAGCTCTCATAAATCACTTTTCTGGACTCCGTAGTTAGTTCTGATATGATGTATCTGATATAGAGATAGTATTTTATACTCTTCGAAAATCAAAATCAGACGTTGTTGACTTGATTTGATGAACTTCAGTTCTATCTGCATCTGCGTCGCCTAGTCTGTTTTTGATTTTCATTGAGTAGTAATTGATATAGTCGCATGTTAAATTGTTTGAAACTAGGACAGTAGCGTCCTAGTATAGAAATAAGCAACGAGGTTCCCCGTTGCTTATTGTATTTATTGCTTAGATAACAACTAGTCCTAGTATCTACATTTAAAGAGTTAGTAGAATCTAAACGTATCGTATCTTATTTTTTGAGAATATATCTATTTGGAGAATATGGTGTACGGTCAAAGTTTGTTTCTTGGTTGAGAATTTCTTTAGCAATTTGCCAACCGATAATTGGACCGTTTGTCAGACCGGTGGAGCCTAGACCACTAGCTACCCAGACATTAGGCATATCCTCAATATTTCCGTAGAATGGTGAATAAGTTGAAGTATAGGCGCGCGTTCCAATGCGAGTTCTGGCTACAGGATAGTTTGCCAAATCAGGCATGAATTCAGCTATTTTATCATGCATGGCTTGGATTTTTTCAGGGTCTAGTTCTAAATCGTAGCCCATGTCATCTTCATGAGTTGCACCAATAATGATTTTTCCATTTTCAAATGGTAGGATGTCAATCTCTCCGTAAGGCATACAAACTGGCCAATTGTCGGTATCGAATTCTGTATCTAATTCGAACAATTGTCCTTTTTGTGGTCGAACATCCACTTGATAACCAAGAGGTTCAAGAATATGTGGCAACCAGGCCCCTGTGGCTAAGATAATATGGTCAGCAGTAAGCACCTGATTATCTACTTCGACAGTATGGTTGTCGAGCAGTTTTGCTTGTCCGTAGATACGTGTACCACCATTTTTCAAAAATTGTTCCTGAAGAATATCAATCAAACGCCCACCATCAATACGACCACCACCTTCTAAATGGATACCAAAATAGTCTGGTTTAAGTAGTGGCAGGTACTGGTTAATTTCCGAGCCTATAAGCGGAGTAATTTCGCCAATAGTCGGAGTATCTACGCGACGTTCTTCGGCAATTTTTTGTATTTTATCAAGTAGTTCAGGCTTACTTTTTAGGCCGATGGTTCCAGTCTGTTTGAATGGAATTTCAGTAGCACCCGATTTTTCCAAATCGGCTACCAATTGGCGGTAGAAAACAGCACCATCGGAAGTCAGCTTATACCAGTCTTTATTTTTTTTCTGAGCCATCCATGGGCAGATGATACCTGCGGCAGCTCGTGTGGCTGTTCCAATACCTGAATCAATGAGAGTAAGATTGACTTGTTCTTCTTGGGAGAGATAAAAGGCTGCAGTAGAGCCAACAATTCCTCCACCTATAATAATAACTTGTTTTTTCATAAGTTAATTATATCACAAATTCAGAAGTTTATTTATTTTTTTCAACATGATACAATAGAAAATAAGAAAAATTAAGGAGTTCGTGTGTCAGATATAATGTATCCTGAGGTCCTAACCGTTGGAAGTGGGGCCGTAAAAGTTGCAACAGTCGGAGATAGTTTGACTTATGGATATGGCTTGAAGAATCGAGAAAAAGATGCCTATCCTTGTATTCTAGCTGAGAAACTTGGGCATCACTATCAAGTTTCAAATTACGGATTGAGTGGGCGTTCACTTCAGTCAACTGCAGATTTTCCTTACTTTAAAGAGAAGAATGCCCAACTTTCACTTGAGAGTGAAGCAGATATTGTCATCATCATGATTGGTAGTAACGATAGCCGAGGACCATATTGGAATAGGGAGAGGTTTATTCGAGAGTATAGGGAAATGGCAGAGCAGTATATGGATTTACCAAGCCAGCCGGATGTTTATTTAGTCATCCCGCCTTACGTACCAACCAGTCGTTTTGGATTGAATAATCAAATTATTGAAGATGAATTACAAAAAATTATCCCAGCTATCGGAAATGAACTTGGTTTACCAGTTATTAACCTTTACACTGTGACGGAGGGACATCTTGAATACTATAGCGATGGTCTTCATTTGACACCGCTAGGAAATCAAGTTATTGCTGAAGAGATTTACCAGCATCTCAGACACTAATGGCTCTAAATTGTGGTATAATACTAGTGAAATGGAGAGATTATGGTAAAAAGAGATTTAATAAAACAAATCAGTTTATTGGTCTTATTGATTTTGGGAATCATTGGCCTACGATTTTGGTTACTTGAGCCAGTCACGATTACCCCTGAGATGGCAAATAGTTATTTGAAGGAAAATGACTTTATCATGACAGTGCGAAATGTCCGCCCGATTCATGGAGATTTTATTTTGTATAACCATGAGGGAAAAGAGTATGTGAGTCGTGTGATTGCATTGGAAAACGAGACGGTTACCTATATGGACGATGTTCTCTATCGTAATGATATTATTGTTACAGAGAACTATTTAAAAACGCCTCATTCACAAGAAAGTTATACAGATGACTTTACATTGGAAACCTTGACAAATGGAAAGTACAATGTCATTCCAGAGGGGCACTATTTGGTGTTGAATGATGTACGAACGAATCAACAGGATAGTCGTAGTTTTGGTTTGATTTCTAGTGAGGCTATTGTTGGTAGACTGACTTTTCGGATTAGTCCACTTTCAGAATTTGGTTTTATTAAGACAGGGCTGGTTCAGTAGAATCAGCTTTTTTTATTGTGTTGAGATGACTGGAACTGTATTTTGAAATTAGACTAGACCAATTAAAATGTTGACAAGGATAAAAACTTGTTATATACTGATTTCACTGGTCTTTTTAGATGTAAATTAGACTAGACCAATTTTTAAAGAAATGAAAGCCGATGTTAACAAACATCGTAGGTGATATGTATGTGTGGAATCGTTGGTGTTGTAGGAAATACAAACGCAACTGATATTTTGATTCAAGGTCTTGAAAAATTAGAATACCGTGGTTATGATTCAGCAGGTATTTTTGTGACGGGTGGTGAGCAAGCTCATCTTGTGAAAGCTGTTGGTCGCATTGCAGAATTGTCTGCAAAAGTTGGCGATAAGACCGAAGGGACAACAGGGATCGGTCATACTCGTTGGGCGACCCACGGGAAACCAACTGAGAACAACGCTCACCCTCACACTTCTCAAACTGCTGGGCATGTCCTTGTTCACAACGGTGTGATTGAAAACTATGCAGAAATCAAGGAAGAGTATCTTGTAGGTCATGACTTGAAAGGTCAGACAGATACAGAGATTGCTGTGCATTTGATTGGTCAATTTGCAGAAGAAGGTTTGTCAACTCTAGAAGCCTTCAAAAAAGCATTGAAGATTATTCAAGGTTCATATGCCTTTGCTTTGATTGATGCTACGGATGCAGATACTATCTACGTTGCCAAAAATAAATCTCCACTTTTGATTGGTTTGGGCGATGGCTATAACATGGTCTGCTCAGATGCCATGGCTATGATTCGTGAGACAAGTGAATACATGGAAATTCACGATAAGGAATTGGTTATCGTGAAAAAAGATAGTGTTGAAGTCATGGACTATGATGGCAATGCGATTGAACGTGGTAGCTATACAGCTGAGCTTGATTTATCAGATATTGGTAAGGGAACTTATCCCTACTACATGCTCAAGGAAATTGATGAGCAGCCAACTGTTATGCGTAAATTGATTAGCGCATACACAAATGAAGAAGGTAAAGTGACAGTTGATGCGGATATTATCAAGGCGGTACAAGAAGCTGACCGTATCTATATCTTGGCTGCTGGAACATCTTACCACGCAGGATTTGCCGCTAAAGATTTCTTGGAGAAGTTGACGGATACACCAGTAGAATTGGGAATTTCATCAGAGTGGGGTTACAACATGCCACTCTTGAGCAAAAAGCCACTCTTTGTCATGATTAGTCAATCAGGTGAAACAGCAGATAGCCGTCAGGTATTGGTTAAAGCCAATGAAATGGGGATTCCAAGTTTGACTGTGACCAACGTTCCTGGTTCTACCCTATCACGTGAGGCGACTTACACCATGTTGCTCCATGCAGGTCCAGAAATTGCAGTAGCTTCTACCAAAGCCTATACTGCACAGATTGCTACCTTGGCAATCTTGGCTAAGGCTGTCGGTGATGCCAATGGCAATGCCTACGCGAAAGAATTTGACTTGGTGCATGAATTGTCCATCGTAGCTCAATCTATCGAGGCCAGCTTGTCAGAAAAAGATGTGATTGCTGAAAAAGTTGAAAAACTCTTATCAACCACTCGCAACGCATTCTATATCGGTCGTGGTAGTGACTACTACGTTTCGATGGAAGCCAGCTTGAAATTGAAAGAAATTTCATATATCCAATGTGAAGGCTTTGCGGCTGGTGAATTGAAACACGGTACCATTTCCTTGATTGAAGATGGTGTTCCAGTCTTGGCCTTGATTTCAAATCATCCACACCTTGCAAGCCATACTCGAGGCAATATTCAGGAAGTAGTGGCGCGTGGTGCCAATGTCTTGACAATTGTAGATGAAGCAGTAGCTAAGGAAGAAGATGACATCACTGTTACAACTGTTCATCCATTCTTGTCAGCGATTGCTATGGTCGTTCCGACACAGTTGATTGCATACTATGCGACATTGCAACGCGGTTTGGATGTTGATAAACCACGTAACTTGGCTAAGTCTGTTACTGTTGAATAAGAAGAAGGAAGGCATGGATTTCCAGCCTTCTTTTTGTACTATTGAAAAAATATACAAAATTTTGTTAAATTTATTAAAAATTCTGAAAAATTCTTTGAAATTAAAGATATTTTTTGATATACTAGAACCTAATAATTCTTTTAGGAGAGCTCTATGGATTATGTTTTGGAAGTTCTGCCCAGTCTACTAAATGGTGCAGCAGTCTCCTTGCAAGTATTTTTTCTAGTATTGATATTATCCTTGCCATTAGGAGCTGTTTTCGCTTTTTTAATGCAGATTAAATTTAAACCCTTACAATGGTTATTGCATTTCTATGTATTAATTATGCGAGGAACCCCCTTGCTTTTACAATTAATTTTTGTTTATTACGTTTTACCAAGTGTGGGTATTACATTTGACCGAATGCCTGCTGTGATTCTTGCCTTTACGCTCAACTATGCGGCCTATTTCTCTGAAATTTTCCGTGGTGGTATTGAAGCTATTCCAAAAGGTCAGTATGAAGCGGCTAAGGTATTGAAATTTACCCCTGTTCAGACCATTCGCTATATTGTCTTACCACAGGTCGTGAAAATTGTCCTGCCAAGTGTTTTCAATGAAGTCATGACTTTGGTAAAGGATACTTCTTTGGTCTATGCACTTGGGGTTAGCGATTTGTTGTTGGCTAGTCGTACTGCTGCCAATCGTGATGCCAGCTTGGCGCCTATGTTTATCGCAGGTGCAATCTACCTATTGATGATCGGTGCGGTAACACTGATTTCGAAACAAGTAGAAAAGAAATTTGATTATTATAGATAGGAGGAAGTCATGTTAGAGTTACGCAATTTGTCAAAACGCTTTGAAGATAAACAGATTTTCTCCAACTATGATTTGGTCATTCCAGAAGGGAAAATTGTTGCCATCGTTGGTCAATCTGGCGGTGGTAAGACAACTCTTTTACGGATGTTGGCTGGTTTAGAGACTATTGATTCAGGAACTTTGATGTATAACGGTCAAGAACTGCCATTAGAGGAGTTGGGAAAACGACATTTGCTGGGCTTTGTCTTCCAGGACTTCCAGCTTTTCCCGCACCTATCCGTATTGGAAAACTTGGTTCTCTCTCCTATGAAAACGCAAAATATGTCGCGTTCAGAGGCGGAAGACAAGGCCCTTAAACTCTTGGATACTCTTGGACTTGCTAACCACGCAACTGCCTACCCATTTTCATTATCGGGTGGACAGAAACAACGTGTGGCTTTGGCGCGTGCGATGATGATTGATCCTGAGATTATCGGCTATGATGAACCAACTTCGGCCCTAGACCCTGAATTAAGAAAAGAAGTTGAGAAACTGATTCTTGAAAATAGGGCTACTGGAATCACGCAAATTGTGGTCACCCATGATATGCAGTTTGCTGAGAATATCGCAGATGAAATCATCAAAATTGAACCGAAACACTAAGAAAAGGAACAAATATGATGATGAATATTAAAAAAATGATGCTTGGAGCTCTTGCTCTTGTAACTTCTTTAACTCTTGCTGCTTGTGGCTCCAATGATTCGGCTACTAAGTCTGATAATTGGACAGCCTACGAGTCTGAAAAATCCGTTACGATTGGCTTTGATAAGACCTTTGTTCCAATGGGATTTGAACAGACAGATGGTTCTTACACAGGTTTCGATATTGACTTGGCTAATGCAGTCTTTGAAAAATATGGAATTACTGTAAAATGGCAACCAATTGACTGGGACTTGAAAGAAACCGAATTGAATAACGGGAATATTGATTTAATTTGGAATGGTTATTCTATTACTGATGAGCGTAAGGAAAAAGTTCTCTTCACAAACCCCTACATGGATAACCAACAAGTTCTTGTAACCAAAAAATCTTCCAATATTAGCCAAGTATCTGATATGAAGGATAAGATTTTAGGTGCGCAAGCAGGTTCATCTGGCTATTCAGTATTTGAATCACAACCAGCTATTTTGAAAGATATTGTTCAAAATAACGATGCAAGTCAGTATGCGACCTTCAATGAAGCCTTGATTGACTTGAAAAACGATCGTATTGATGGCCTCTTGATTGACCGTGTATATGCAAATTATTACTTGCAACAAGAGGGAATTATTGCAGATTACAACATCATTGATGCAGGTTTTGAAAATGAAGCCTTCGCAGTCGGTGCTCGTAAATCAGATACTACACTCGTAGAAAACATTAATAAGGCATTTGCTGAATTATATAAAGAAGGTAAATTTCAAGAAATCTCCCAAAAATGGTTTGGTGAGGATGTTGCAACCGATGTAGTAAAAAACTAATAATATAAAGAAAAAGAGCCATGCGCTCTTTTTTAATACTCTTCGAAAATCAAAATTATCCGTTGTCACCTTGCCTTGATGAACTCCAGTTCTATCTTCGGCTTCGTTTCCTAGGCTACTTTTGATTTTCATTGAGTATAAAACCAAAATTTAAGGTAAAGGAAAAGCCAGTCATTCGACTAGGCTTGTTTTTTTGAAATCTGGTGGAAAATAACAGTCCAATTTTCATGACGGCGCCAAAGTGACGTATGAACATAATCACCAATTTCAAACGTAACTAATTTTGATTTTTGGCTAATGGAGGTCATTTGGTAATTGGATAAATACGTCGTTTGGATGGGGTGGCCGGCAAGCATCTGAGTTTTATTTCGATAGCGGCCTTTGGCATCAATTAAGAGATACTGGTCGTCAATCAATTCTTCATACCCATTAGCATGCGCTTGTATCTCTGTTTCAAAACGGAAGAGTTTATCGTACACATGCTCATACATCTCATCGTGTGGAATTTCAGATGGTTCTACGTGAATATCCACATCAAAAACTCCATGTTTGAGTGTTAGGAGTTGCTCAACCTGCTCAGTCACTTCATGACTTTCATAAACGGATAAGTCTGGGTTCATTTCTAAAACAACATCAAGATAGATATTGGCTCCATAAGTCCGACCACGTTGTGATTTGACAGAAACGATTTTTGGGAGTTTGAGAATATCTTCCTCGTACTTTTTCAATAAGTTTTCATCAAATCCATCAGATAGGGTAAAGAAGCTTTCCATAAAAATATCGTAGGCTGTTTTTAGGATAAAGAAGGTAATGATGATGGCTGCAATTTTATCGACAATAGGGAAGTTGAAAGCCGCAGCAAAGATTGCGATAGAAGTTCCTATGGAAGTGACTGCATCGGATAGATTATCCTTGGCAGCTGCTTCTAAGGCCTTGGAACGTACTTTTTTTGCCAAGCGGTTATTATATAAATAAACAGCTAACATAACTAGTGCAGAAAAGATTCCGACAATAGCCCCCATAATGTCTACTTCGATAGAAGAATTGCTGATTAGTTTTTGGAGGGTATCATAGAGTACTTGGAAACCAACGACAAACATGATGAAGGATGTAATCAAGCTTGCTAAATCTTCCATTTTCCAGTGTCCAAATTTATGATCGGTATCAGCTGGTTTCTGTGCCATTTTTAGTCCAACAAGTACAGCGATATTACCAATAATATCAGAAATATTATTGAAGGCATCTGCTCGTAAGGCATCTGAATGAAAGAGCTGTCCTGCAACGAGTTTGATACCTGATAAGACAATATAGGTACCGATAGATAGCAAGGCACCACGTTCAGCAAGTTTTAGATTGGTTACGTTTTGGTTCATAGCATCTCCTTTGATAAGTTTTCATTTTAACAAAAAGGCCCCTTATTTTCAAGGGGTTAGGCTGTTTTTTTGCCTGTTCGAAGAACCTTATAAAGGCGTAATAATATTGTTCCGCTGGCCATACCGATGGGAATGACTAAGGCTAAAGTTAAGACGGTAGTGATATTGGTTAGGGCTTGAGCGTGGTCCCCAGAAACGAAATAAGTCGTGGTCATGTAGGCTCGATAGCCTGGAACAAGCGGTGCTAGGATAGCAAGTGAAAAAATAACAGATGGTGTTTTAAGTAAAATACTCATGATTTGACTAATGCAAGATCCGATAATTGCTGCAAGGAAGGTTGCAATCAGTACATTAGTTGGTCCTAATAATGAAAGATAGATGAGCCAGACTAGCATGCCTAGGAGTCCACCAGGGACCAGCATTTTTCTTTGAACATTGAGAACAATTAAGAAGGCTGCGATAGCGATATAAGAGGCGAGTGCCTGTAATAAGAAGTTAACTAGTGTCATAGATTACCTCACAAGCATAAAGGCCACAGTTGTACCTGCACCGAGCGATAAGATAATAAGCGCTGTTTGGAAAAATTTGGTCATCCCTGTATTGATATGATTGGTCATAAGGTCTCTTACAGCATTTGTAAAAGCAATCCCTGGTACAAAAGGCATGACTGCCCCTGCGTTAATTAAGTTGGGATTAATAGGGAGAGTAGTGGTTGCGCTTAATAAGTAAGAGGTAAGTGAGAAGATAAAGGCGCCAACGAAGGTGGTAACAAAATCAATTCCAACGTAGCGATCGACAATCAGTGAGATAGGGAAAGCCAAAGCCGTTGCGAGGACAGCACCTGCTGCATCTAAAAGAGAACCTCCGAACATAATGGTAAAAAATGGTGCGGCTACTACGGCAGCTAAGGTTATTTGCATATTGTTATAAGGTGGCTTTTGTTGTTTGATTGCATTTAATTGGATCCAAGCGTCTTCTAGGCTGATTTCTTTATTGGCTAGGGAACGGGAGATTTGGTTGACGTCACAAACTTTCTGCATGTCGTAATTTGAATTTACGATGCGTTTCATACGCGAAATATTCGTATGGTCGATGGAGAAAAAGATAGCAGCAGGGATGGCAAGGACATTGGCCTGTTCAATTCCTTGTGAATGTGCAATCCGAATCATGGTATCTTCAACTCGGTGAATTTCTGCACCGCTTTGTGCCAAAATGGCACCAGCGAGCATGAGCACATCTATGACCAAGTTTAGTCTAGGAGTGTTTTCCATAAGTAAGTCCCATCCCTCTGCTAGTTATTTTCTTAATTATAACAAAATATAGGTGTAGACAACATATTTTTTAAATAGTTAGGCAAAATAGTTGAAAATTGTTCGGATTGTAGTATAATTGATTTATCAACGGTTGATTAATCAATCAAAAGAGGTAGATAATGCAAGAAATGGAAGATTTGTTATACAGACTGAAAGTGGCAGATGAGACGATTTCCAATCTTTTTGAAAAGCAGTTGGGAATCAGTTTGACACGCTATTCAATATTGCAAGCATTATTAAAAGATGCACCCCTGCATCAGTTGGCTTTGCAGGAGAGGCTTCAGATAGACCGCGCAGCGGTTACACGTCATCTCAAATTGTTGGAAGAGAGCGGCTATATCATTCGCAAGCGAAATCCTGATAATCAGAGAGAAGTACTTGTCTGGCCAACTGAGCAGGCTAGGGAAGCGCTAGTCACGAGTCCTTCTGCTCACCACCTAGCTATTAAAGCTTCGATGAATCAGATTCTAACTGTTGAGGAGAGCGAGCAATTCCTAGCCACTCTTGATAAACTGTTGATTGGCTTGCAAAATCTACCTATATAATTTTTGAGAGGAGACATTATGTCTATTTTTACCACTATTCTAGCTAGTATCGTAGCTATTGAGCACCTATATATCATGTACTTGGAAACCTTTGCGACCCACTCAGACTCTACTAGTCGTGTCTTTAATATGACAAAGGATGAATTGCAACGTAAGTCTGTGACGACACTTTTCAAAAACCAAGGTATTTACAATGGTTTGTTGGCTATTTTCCTCTTATATGGAATTTTCACAGGAAACCTTGAAATTACAACTATTTTTGTCTTGTTTGTTATTGGAGCAGCAGGTTATGGAGCTGTGACATCTAGTCCAAAAATTATCTTGACCCAAGGTGGACCAGCCATCTTGGCACTGATCTCTATTTTGTTGTTTAAATAAGTTAAAAAGCCTTCCGTGAGGAGGGCTTTTTGCAATTACCGAATATTCAGTTCCCCATCTAGTGTAGAGATATCGAGGTAATTTGTAGCTTTGGGATTAATATAGTTTGGAAGGTCAATCCCGCTATTATTTTGACTGGCATCTATGTAGATGTCCTTTTTTGTTTGTGAATGAAGAGAAATGTCGATTGAGCCATCGTAATTACTGATACTATGTCTTCCCTCTAGTTTTAGGTTTTCAGCTTTAAAATCACCATCTTCAATCCTTAGGCTACTGCCAACAGTATTGGAAATGTCTTTCGGACTTGTTAATGTGGAATGATTGATTGCTACTTCTCCATTGAGGTGTGATAAATGAGTAGAGCTGATGTGACTGTTTTCAATCAACATGTCCCCATCTTCTATAGTGAGATCAAGATTTTGAATAGTCACTTTATCCAGATAGACATCTCCTTGAAGGTTGCCTGAAAGTGTTTCGATTGTGCTATTTTTAGGGACCTCTAAAACAGGTTGGTGGTAGGCAATATTTTGGTCATTGATAAGATTTAATATAGGTTCGAGTAAACCATCATAAGAAACGATACCTTGAAATGCACTAGAAATGGTTAACTTTCCATCTTGAACTTGGTGGCTGAGGAGGTCGATGTCTTTATGCTGATTTCGATAGTAGTGGAGGTGGAATTGGTTGTCAGGCGAAGGCATGATGGACAGTCGTTCATTAACTTCTATTTCCCTAATGTCACTAAAACTGGCTGTTTGGGGCTGAAAATAGTTTTCTGCAACAAGTTTCATATTTGTCCAACCGCCAGCAAAGTAGCCGATGAGGCTTAGAATGGCTCCAAGACCTAGCAGGCTCAGACTAATTTTCGTAAATGGCTTAAGCTGTTTCATGATAGCCTCCTTTGCGGATCGTTCTTTGTATCCAGTGTAAAACAAGCAAGAAGGTTTTGCTTCCAAGGTCTAGAGTGAATTTACTACCCAAGAGGGTGAGTGCCAAACAGATGAAGGCGAGGCCTGTGAAGAGGAGAGAGGAGGACCATGAGAGCGTGAAGAGGTCAAAGGCGAGGAGCATCTGGGCGATTGCGAGGCTGAGGAGGACAATCCAGAGTGAGATAAGGAGCAGAAAGAGGCTAAAGATGATTAGGAGAAGGGTGATGAAGAGGGCGACCAAAGTGATTGCTAGGGGGACGCCGATTGGTGCGGCAAGGATAGCGAGGATGGTCAACCAGACCATATTGCTTGTATTTGGCTTATCTTCAATCCTCTCTTTATCATAGAGATTTGCTAGGATTTCGCGGGCTGCTTCTTTTGGACTGCCTAGCTCTTGAATAGCTTGCTCATCGTTTTCCTTTTCGTCAAAATATTCATTGAAATAGTCTAAGGTATCCTGAAAATCTTCTTTTGGTAGATACTTTAGCTGTTTCTCGAGTTTCTGTAAATATTCCTTTCGGTTCATGATAAACTCCTTTATCCCACATTTAGCTGGCAGTCTTGACAATGAATAACTAGCTGAGCAGGGATATTTTCTTGCTTGTAGCTGAGATGAGTGATGTCCCCCTCTTTCATCATTGTAAACGCCTTATCCTTTGGAAGTTTAAGGCTAGAATCTTCCTCCCAGATGTCCAAACTGATGTCCGTACTTGGTTGATAGGTTAAGACAGAATCTTCAGCCTGACAGATAAGGCTCTTTTCAAGGACAAAATCCTTCAACTTCCAGACACAGTCTTCTAATGTTATCCTTGCATCTGAAAGGCTCATGCTTGAGAGAGTAATAACGGCATCGCTGGCTTCCAATTTTAACTCGCTGAGCTGTCCATCTGAGATAGTTAGTGTAGAGTCTTCTAACCGTAGAGCAGATCTTGGACAGCTCACTTTCGTCATGCTGATGCTGCTATCTTCTACATTGATGACTAGCTGTTCGCTCGCCTGCACAGCTGCCATCGTCAGACTGCTATCTGTCGTTTTCAGATTGAGACTAGTAAGGGGCAGGAGTCTTTTAGGGATTTTGAGAATAGCAGAGCTGGTTTGCTGGTTGGAAAAGTAGAGGTGGTCTGGGAGTGGCTTGCTAGATAGGTACAAACTATCTTGGACTAGTTGATAGTCAAAAGCCTGGTAGCTGCCATCTTCTGAAACAGGATTGTGCAATAAGACAACTTCTCCGTCGTAACTTTGAACACTAAGAGCCTGGTCTTCGAGAATAATCTGTAGATTTGAAAAATCAGGTAATTCTTCAATCTTCGCCGTCAATTCAATTCTTTCCCTAGCTTGATAGGCTGAATGTTTGAAATTGTTGAAAAAATTCTCCCAGTCAAATTGAAAATCAAAATCAAAGTTGAAATCAAATGGTTTAGATGAATGTGGACTTGCTTGGTCTTTCTCGGTGATTAGGGCATCTTCAGGTAGATTGGCAATGATTTCTTTTGCTGCTTCATCAGGTGTTCCTAGCTCTATAATAGCTTCCTCGTCGTTATCCTTTTCGTCAAAGTATTCATTGAAGTAGTCTAAAGCCTCCTGTCTGGCACTTGGATGAAGTTGAAATAATGCTTGTTCCAGTTGGTTCAAATAATCTGCGCGTGTCATTTTCGTAAGCTCCCTTCTATAATTCCGTCAATATGGTCTTTGTAGCTATTCCATTCACCCTGCAGGAAGGGGAGGTGTTCACGTCCAGCAGGAGTGATGGTATAGTATTTCCGCTTTCTCCCTTGAAATTCTTGGGTGTAGGTGGTGACATAGCCAGCCTTTTCCAATTTTTTCAAAATAGGGTAGAGTGTGGATTCCTTTATATCAGCAACTATCTTGATGGTTTGGCTGATTTCATAGCCGTAGGAATCCTGCTTTTCCACGATGGCTAATACCAGAAATTCTATCAAGATAGAGGATACGGGGTAGTACATAAACTCACCTCTTTATCTTTATGTAATTATTTTATATATAAATTATATACCTATTGTTTAGCAAAATCAAGCAATTATATAAAATTTTTATATATCATCAAAATTCTTTCCTATATGCTATACTAGTTTCATGAATGAACTTGAATTATTAGCCCGTGCTCTCGGTTTTATCTTTGTTATCGGTTTAGGTTATACATTAAAAGTCAAAGGGATTGTTCGAAGGGAAGATGCAAGAATCTTTTCTAGCTTAGTGATGAATGTTACGCTACCAGCTTCTCTCCTTGTAGCTTCAGCGACAGCCCAAGTATCTATAGATTTATACGTTCCCTTCATATTAGGGATTCTTTGTAATCTTTTTTTGGATATGGTGGGATACTGGGAAGCGAAGAAGTCTGGTCAACAGACTTCCGTCGGTCTTATGCAGTTATCAGGCTATAATATCGGAACCTTTACACTCCCATTTGTGCAAGCTTTTTTTCCGCTATCTAGTCTACTAAGCGTCATCGTATTTGATGCGGGGAATGCAATCATGGTTCTAGGTGGGAATTACAGTATCGCAGCTGGTGTGGATGAAGAGCAGGAAAGAATGACCGTTGCAACTTTTATAAAGAATCTTTCACGCTCAGTTCCACTAGTAGTCTATCTAGTTAGCCTATCGTTAGCAGTCTGCTCTATCAAACTTCCACGCGAACTTATCTCTGCGCTGACGATAGCCAGTAACGCCAATCCTTTTTTAGCCATGCTCATGTTGGGAATCTTGCTTGATTTAAAATTGAATTGGCAAGAAATTAGTCGATTGGTCTATCTTCTCTCTTTGAGGCTGGGTGCGAATATTCTAATAGCAGGAGTCATTTATTTTCTTCTACCTATTGATAAAACGATGAAAATCATGTTGCTGGTCTGTCTAGTCTCTCCGATTTCAGTCATGTCCCCAATTTATGCAATAAAGTTAGGGAGTCGCTCAGCTGAACCTGCCAATATTAACTCCTTATCTATTTTGGTCAGCCTAGTCATGATGGTTCTTCTTATTTTTCTATTCGTTTAAAAAAGCCTCCGCGTGTGCGGGGGCTTGATTGTACATTAATCAATAAAGAATTCTTGTGGACCTTGGTAACGACTTCCATCATTAAAGGCGATGTAGAGGTTAAAGATAGGTGTAAGAAGAACATAGAAGATAGCTTGTACAGCTGATAAACCGAAGCTACGACCAAAATTGTAAACGAGATAGATGCCATATAATGGTCCTGCTAGTGGAATCAGTAAGAATAGAATGAACCATCTTTTTTCATAGCCAAAGGCGATGCATTGTTGGATATAGAGATTGTAGATTGGAATCAATGATTTCCAACCAGCGTAGCCTGCTTTTTTGAAGAGGATGTAGTTGGAAATAGCAACAAGAATATACCAAATAAATGAAAATAGTAGTGTTGTACCCCAAATGCCAATGAGAATTCCCTGTGCTAATGTTTCTTCTGTCATAATAAAACTCCATTTCTTTTTTATAGTTCTATTATATCAGTATTAGTTCAATAACACAACATAAAGTTGCATTTTTTTAAAATTTTTTCAGAAAAAAACGACTTTCTATTGAAAGCCGTTTGAAATTTTATTTGTAAGCGACGATTCCAAGGATGACATCGACGGCTTTTTCCATGGTTTCCAAGCTGACGAACTCGAAGCGACCGTGCATGTTTTCGCCACCTGCGAAGATATTTGGCGTTGGAATGCCCATAAAGGAAATCTTAGAGCCGTCTGTTCCTCCGCGAACAGGCTCAATCAGTGGCTTGATACCTAGATTTTCCATGACCTCCTTAGCAATGTTGATTGGAGTCATATCTTTTTCGATGATTTTTTTCATGTTGTAGTATTGGTCGTGCAGGTTGACAATGACGCGGGGTGTGTCAAATTTTGCATTCATTTTCTCAGCGATGTCCAGCATGAGCTGTTTGCGAGCTTGGAAATCTGCTTCCTCGAAGTCACGGATGATGTAGGTGGTAGAAGCAGTATCAACACTGCCTTCCATGTTCATCAAGTGGAAGAAACCTTCATAACCTTCAGTATTTTCTGGACGGTCTGTTTCTGGAAGGGCATTGTGGAAATCAATAGCCATTTGGAAGGCATTGATCATCTGGTCCTTAGCAGATCCTGGGTGGACATTGCGTCCTAGGAAATCAATCTTGGCACCTGCTGCTGAGAAGGTTTCGTACTGGAGTTCGCCCAGCGGTCCACCGTCCATAGTGTAGGCAAAGTCCACATCGAAGTCTTTCACATCAAACTTGTCTGCTCCGACACCTATTTCTTCGTCAGGACCAAAGCCGACACGGATTTCGCAGTGCTTGATGTCAGGATTTTGGACTAGGAATTCAATAGCTGTCATGATTTCTGCAATTCCTGACTTATCATCAGAGCCTAGCAAGGTAGTACCGTCTGTGGTAATCAGGGTTTGACCGTGGTAGTTGGCAAGTTGTGGGAAGTCTTTTGGATGCAATTCATAGTCAGAAGTTCCCAAGGCAATTGGGTTGCCGTCGTAGTTTTCGATGATTTGCGGATTCACACCTTCTGCGTTGAAATCCGCCGTATCCATGTGGGCGATGAATCCAATCTTACGCGTCAAACTTGGGTCGTTGGCAGGTAGTGTTCCCACAGCAAAACCATTTGGCAGGTAGTGGACATTCTGTAAGCCGATGCGTTCCATTTCAGGCAGAAGGATATTCTGTGCAAATTCGACTTGGTTCTGGGTAGAAGGAGTGGTTGTCGAATTTTCATCTGAGCGAGTATTTTCTTTGACATAGACCAAGAAACGGTCTAAGAGTGTTGGGTATTTCATATTGTCTCCTTATTTGTTCAAAATATGTTTTTCAATGGCTTTGGCAACGCCGTTGTTTTCATTGGTGTCTGTGATGTCCTGGGCGATCGCCTTGACCTGCTCGTTAGCGTTGCCCATGGCAATACCAAGTCCAGCAAATTCAATCATTTCCAGGTCGTTGTTGGCATCTCCCATAGCCATGATTTCTTCTGGAAGGATACCGAGGCGGTCTGCCAGTTTTTTCAAACCAGTGGCCTTGCTTGCACCGTTTGGTAAAATTTCCAAGAGATAGTCCTGTGAACGAACGGTGGAATAGCCTTGGCTGAGTACAGGATTGTGTTGATTTTCAAAGGCATCAATATGCTCTTTTTCACCGACGAACATGGCTTCAAAGAAGCGATGCTGACCTGACTTGGCTTCTTTTAAATCAATTGGTTGAGGAGTCATTCCTACCAAACCTGCGTCTAAATTAACGCGTGCATTGGCTTTTTCTGCAAGAACGAAGTAGTCTTCCTCATCAAAGAGAGAAATTTGCACATCATCATTTTCAATAAAAGTAGAAAGATAATCAATATCAGAGATAGATAGTTCTTCCCAGTCAATCAGGCTCCAATCCTTTGTCGAATGGGTTGAACAGCCGTTATTGACAATGATAAATTCTTCCTCGGTGTCAAAGCCGAGCTGCTCTATGAAAGGCTTCACACCAGCCAAGGGTCGACCAGTACAGAGAACAATCTTGACGCCCGCTTCAACAGCCTGATGAATAGCATCAATCTGTGGCTGCATCAGCTCTTTTTTCTCGTTTAAGAGGGTTCCGTCCATATCAAGAGCGATTAGTTTAATCATATAAACCTCCTTGTTTTCAATACATCTAGTATAGCATAAAATGAGAAAGGAATGATTGAAATACTAAACTCTATTCTATATGATAAAATAAATTAGGTAGCGGATAGTTGAAATGAAAGTATAAAAAATAGAAGTGTTTCAAAAATGACAATGTTCATTATGTGGCAGGAAAGTCTAACATTGCTAAGGGATACAAAACATGGAGTATGAGCCAGATAAACAAAGGTAAGGACTGTCTATGAAAGATGTTATAAAAAATAATTCAGATTTCAAGATACCGTTTTTCGATCCTCTGGAATGAATGGCACTCATGCTTGATTATGATTAAAGAATAGAGACAATGGAAATATCGGTTATGGACCAGTATTTTTTGGTATAATAGGGGAATAGAAGAGGAGTTATGGTATGAAGATTAGTGTTCAGAAAGAGTCCGAGATATACCTGCTAACTATTTCCTATACTGTTCCAACTAGTTTGGCAGAAGCTTGGGACTTGTTGGCGACAGATAGTGGTTTTGCCCGCTGGTTTCCACAGTTAAACATTGTAGGAAATACGCTGGTTTTTGAAATGGAAGGATTCCGTGAAGTTATGGATTTACTGGAATACCGAAAAAATGAGAAAATTGCCTACAGGTGGGATTCAGCAACAGTTTCATTTACACTGTCCCAGTTAGAAAATCAGACCTTGATTACTTTTGAAGAACGAATTCCAGAAGATTTTGGTAATGGATTTGCGAATGCTCAAAAAGACATGACAGGCTGGTTGGTGCAAAATGAATGTATCAAAAAAGTCTTAGAAGGTCAGGAGTCGCCTGTACGTCAACCCTTGCAGGAAAAGTGGAGGACTTTTCTGGAGCTTGAATTAGAAGGTCTGTGATTTGAAAGGAGGCTACTATGAAAAAGTGGTGGGAACAATTGAAAGAAGAATATTATGAAACACGGTTTGATTCTAATGAAGATTGGATGGAATGGTTTATCAAACGGAAGATGACCTGGGGATGGAGATGGCCGACTGCCATAACGATTTTTGTCCTTTGGGCTCTATCACTTCCAGATGCTAGAAATGCGGTTCGTTTCTTTTATTTTTTATTGGCGCTGGGAGTAGCTACGGTTTTACATAAATTAATATCTTATTTGAAAAGAAGAAAGTGAGAGCATATGCATCAAATTACTTGTCCCCATTGTGGGACGGCCTTTCAGGTCAATGAAACAGAATATAGTCAGCTTTTAGCCCAGGTGCGTGGTGCGGAGTTTGACAAGGAAATCCATGAACGATTGGAGCGGGAACGAGAATTATTAAGCCAGAAGGCTGAAAATGATTTGCAGGCTAGATTGAGTGATAAGGATAAGGAGATTCTGGAACTGACCGCAAAACTTGATAAATTTGCTAGTCAGACGGAACTGGAAATCAGCTCTGCTATTTCCCAAAAAGACCAAGAAATCCAAGAGCTTAAGGCTCAGTTGGGGCAAATCGGTCTTGCCAAGGACTTGGAGTTGCAGCAGGCGGTAGCTCAGGTGGAAAAAGAGCGGGATGCGGCACAAAATGCTTTGGTTTTGCAGGAACAAAAGCAAGAGTTAGCCCTGGCGACCACTCGTCAGGAGTACGAAGTACGGCTCAAGGCGGCGGATGAGCAGGTGGAATTTTACAAAAATTTCAAGGCCCAGCAGTCTACTAAGGCAATTGGTGAGAGCTTGGAGCAGTTTGCTGAGGCGGAGTTTAACAAGGTTCGCTCCTATGCTTTTCCACGTGCCAAATTTGCGAAGGACAACGAAGTATCAGCGTCCGGTTCAAAAGGAGATTTCATCTTCCGTGATTTTGACGAGTCGGGCTTGGAATTTATTTCCATCATGTTCGAAATGAAAAACGAGGCAGATACGACCAAGACCAAGCATAAAAACGCTGATTTCTTTAAGGAGTTGGATAAGGACCGTCGGGAGAAAAAATGCGAATATGCTGTATTAGTCAGCATGCTAGAGGCGGACAATGACTATTACAATACAGGGATTGTGGATGTTAGTCATGAATATGAGAAGATGTATGTTATCCGACCACAGTTCTTTATCCAATTAATCGGAATTTTACGAAATGCTGCGCTTAATAGTCTGCAATACAAGCAGGAGTTAGCCTTGGTTAAGGAGCAGAATATCGATATTACTCATTTTGAAGAAGATTTGGAAATTTTCAAGAATGCTTTTGCAAAAAACTATCAATCGGCCAGCAACAATTTCCAAAAGGCTATTGATGAAATCGACAAGGCAATCAAGCGGATGGAAGCTGTCAAGGCAGCCCTGACCACCAGCGAAAACCAGCTTCGCCTAGCCAATAATAAATTAGACGATGTCTCCGTCAAAAAACTAACCCGCAATAACCCAACCATGAAAGCCAAGTTTGAGGCGTTGAGGGAGGATTGAGATGATTGTTCCGCTACAATTTGAGCATATACTTCAACTTGATGAGGCCTTCCAGAAGCAAGGTTGGCCCTCCCGCAAAGAGATTTTAACCAACTATCTAAGGGAACAAGAAAAGGGAGAACGTATCGTCCTAGTTGCCGAAGAAGCAGGAGTTTGCAAGGGCTACATTACCTTGATTAAGCAAGTGAAGGAGGGGCCGTTTTACCAATCTGGAATACCTGAAATTGCTGATTTCAATGTTTTTGAAGACTTTCAAAAACAGGGGATAGGTTGGCAACTATTAGATGCTATCTGTCAGCTTGCCTCAGAATTCACGGATATAGTAGGTATTGGAGTTGGTTTGAATGCAAATTATGGAAAGGCTCAACGGCTCTATGTAAAACATGGTTTTATACCAGACGGAAGCGGTGTCTGGTACCGAGGGCGCTCTTTGCCGGTAGGTGCTAAAGCCTATAACGATGATGAATTGGCCTTGTATTTTACAAAAAAGTTATAGAGGAAAAGTAAAATGAACACCATCGACCTAAATCTGCCTGTTGCAGAGATTATCAACCAGCACCCAGAAGTCAAGGAGATTCTGGTGGAGCTTGATTTCAAACCTTTGGCAAATCCAGCCATGCTGAACACAGTTGGCAAGGTGACCAGTCTGAAGACAGGCTCCAAGATGACCAAGATTCCATTAGACCGTATTCAACAGGTCTTGGAATGCAACGGCTACGAGGTAATAGGAGGAGAAGCATGACAGACCAACGGATTGACATTTTGAAGAATATTCTCTTGGACTTGCACAATGGTGCCAGTCCAGAGTCTGTTCAGGACCAGTTTAATCAGCATTTCACAGGAGTTTCTGCCCTCGAAATCTCCTTAATGGAGCATGAGCTCATGTCCAGCGACACGGGCATCACTTTTGAAGACGTCATGAGCCTTTGCAATATCCACGCTAACCTTTTTAAAGGAGCCATTGCAGATGTGGAAGTGGCGGATATGGACCAGGAAGGACACCCTGTCTATGTCTTTAAGCAGGAAAACCTAGCACTGCGAGCGGCTCTTTTACGCATCCGCCGTATTCTTGACCAGTATGAGCAGACAGAAGATGCGGAACTGCAAGACCAGCTCCAACAAGGCTTGACACGCCAGTTTGGCCTCCTCGGTCAGTTTGAGAACCACTACACGCGCAAGGAAAAGGTCTTCTTTCCCATTATGGAACGCTACGGTCACGATGCACCGCCCAAGGTCATGTGGGGCGTGGACGACGAGATTCGAGACCTCTTCAAGACGGCTCGCAAGGCACTTGAAGGAGGTGACCTAGTTGCGACACGTGCTTACTTTGAAAACTTCGCCAAGGAGTTCGAGGAGATGATTTTCAAGGAGGAAGCCATACTTCTCATGATTTTGCTGGAGACATTCACTCAGGATGATTGGCTTCAAGTGGCAGAGGACAGCGACGCCTACGGTTACGCCATTGTCAAGCCGACAGCCAAGTGGGTGCCTCATCGGGAGGCTTTTGGGGAAATAGCAGAGCAGACAGCCGGTAGTCTTGCTCCGCAGCCAGCTGGATCAAACCAGCAGATTATCGATACGCCAGAAGGCCAGTTCACCATTACCTTCACGCCCAAGGAAAAATCGGAATCTGTTCAGGACAGGACCAGTCCGCAGACCTTTGGCAATGGGTACTTGTCTGTTGAACAGGCCAATCTTATTCTCAACCATTTACCGTTGGAACTCACCTTTGTCAACAAGGACGACATTTTCCAATATTATAATGACAGCCACCCTGTTGAAGACATGATTTTCAAACGGACGCCAAGCCAGATTGGACGTCATGTGGAGCTCTGCCATCCACCCAAAATCTTAGACAAGGTCAAGAAGATTTTTGAATTGCTCCGCACTGGGCAAAAAGACCAGGTGACCATGTGGTTCAAGTCCGAGAGTATGGGCAAGTTTGTCTATGTGGTCTATAAGGCCGTGCGTGATGACCAGGGAGAGTTTCAGGGCGTCTTGGAATACGTCCAAAATATCCAACCATTTTTTGAGATTGACAGCGATTTTCATCGGGAAATTTAAAGGTCCCCAGTGGATGATAGAGGAAAATAGAGGATTTTTTATGAAAAATTTGAAAGAAAAAAAGAATCAAGGAACAGTTATTCCGCTTGGAATAGCCAGTTTTAGTTTGTTAATGGGAGTGTCGTTATTACTGTTTGCAGGAACAGCAGGTGGACTGAATATTATTTTATCTGTACCGCCTTTAATCGTAGCTGGTCTTGGATTTTTCTATATCAAGTATCGTAGGGAAACAACAATTAAGATGTACAATAAAATGTATGACAGGTACCCAGAATTACAGAATAATTTGCAATTATTAGTTGACAAGGCAGATTATTATGATTCTGCAATAGGGATAGTCGTTTATAAGCATCTCATTGTTAGCCTCAAAGATGGTATTAAGGTTTTCCATCTCGATGAAGTTGTATGGCTTTACCTCCATATATTAAGGGGCGGCTTTGCCTCAATTTATTCTCAGACTTTAATGGTCGGTACAGTTTTGAATGATCGCCATACCTTGTTGAGCTTACCAATTTTAGGTACTTCCAGAGTTGCAGATCCTAATATAGAAAAGTTATTTGAATTTATCGGTGCCAGGCATCCTAAAATTATGTTAGGGTATACCAATGAAAATAACCAATTTTGGGGTGTTCTTAGGAGCGAGGATAAGAACCAAAAAACAGACTATTTTGATTTTTTACGATGAGTGATTGTTACCGGACCGCCCACAAGAGCGGTCCTTTGTGTTATAATGAAAACATGATTTCAGGAATTATTAATTTAAAAAAAGAGGCGGGGATGACCTCGCATGATGCAGTTTTTAAACTCCGAAAGATTCTGCAGGAGAAGAAGATTGGGCACGGTGGGACGCTAGATCCAGATGTGACTGGGGTTCTGCCAATTGCAGTCGGCAAGGCTACTCGTATGATTGAGTACATGCAGGATGAGGGGAAAATCTACGAGGGGGAGATTACTCTGGGCTACTCGACCACGACCGAAGATGCGTCGGGCGACCTTGTTGAGCGGACACCGGTTTTGGACATAGCAGAGCAGGTAGTTGATGAGGCTATGGCTAGTTTTGTCGGTACTATTACCCAGATTCCGCCTATGTATTCCGCCGTCAAAGTAAATGGCCGCAAGCTATACGAATACGCACGGGCGGGTGAAGAAGTCGAACGTCCCCAACGCCAAATTGACATATATGGTTTTGAACGTACCAGTCCTATTGAATTGGCAGATGACTGTGCACGATTTACCTTCCGAGTTCGTTGTGGAAAGGGCACCTACGTCCGTACTCTTTCTGTTGACTTAGGGGCTAAGTTAGGCTACGCCAGCCACATGTCTAAGTTGGAACGAACTGGGTCAGCAGGAATGGACCTAGCGGACGCCTTAACTTTGGAAGAAATTTCTTTACTGGTAGCAGAAAATGATTTTTCATTTCTCCAACCTATTGAACGTGGTATCGGGGATTTACCTGTTGTAGAATTGAAAGAAGAGCAGGTGCAAGATGCTACATTTGGTCGATTTGTAGAATTGGATGCAGAAGCAGAGCGCTTAGCAGGCTTTCATGATGGTCAGTTGATTGCTATTTTTGAAAAACGCGACCAGCTGTATAAACCGAGCAAGGTTTTGGTCTAAGAAATTTCTCAATAACTGTGATAAAATAGAAAACATGAACATTAGAACAATTAAAGATTATAGTGAATTGAATCAAGAGGAGCCGACGGTTTTAGTACTAGGCTACTTTGATGGGATTCATCTTGGGCACAAGGCTTTACTTGATCGAGCAAGAAAAGTAGCAGATGAGCAAGGTTTGATAGTAACTGTTCTGACCTTTCCAGAGTCACCTCGGTTGGCTTTTTCTCGCTTTAGCCCAGAACTTTTACTGCATTTGACTAGTCAAGAGCAACGCTACCTCTTATTGAAAAAATATGGTGTTGATAATCTTATTTTGACTGATTTTACTAGTGAATTTGCTAACAATACTCCTCAGCAGTTTTTGGAGCGCTATATCAAAGGTCTCAATGCCCAGATTTTGGTCGCAGGTTTCGACTATCATTTTGGAAATTGCAGAGCAGATGTCAAAGATTTGGCAGAGCTATTTGATGGCCAGGTAGAAATTGTAAGTGAAGTGAGCCTGGACGGAGAAAAAGTTTCTTCAACTCGCATTCGTCAGGCTATCCAGTCAGGGGATGTCTCTCTAGCAAATCAACTTTTAGGTTATCCATTTATGACGGAGGGAATTGTTGTTCATGGAGATGCCAGAGGGCGCACTATTGGTTATCCGACTGCAAATCTGGCTCCTTTTGACCGTGTCCATTTACCATCTGAGGGAGTCTACGTCGCTGATGTCGAAGTAGATGGAAAACGCTATCGAGCTATGACAAGCGTTGGAAAAAATGTGACCTTTGATGGAACGGAGATGCGGATAGAAGCCCATATTTTTGGGTTTGACCGCTTTATCTACGGAGAAAAAATAACTATTTTTTGGCTTGAAAAAATTCGAGATATGGTCAAATTTGATGGGATTGAAGGTTTGATGGAGCAGATGAAATCTGATGAGGAATTTGCCTTGCAATGGGGGAAATATGCTTAAACGATTGATTCGTCATCCTTTTTACGAGAAGGCTATGACCTACATAGCTGTAGTCTATGTATTTCTTATCGTACTTGAATTAATGGATGCTAGTATTGCCAATTCTAGTGGCTATCGGGTACTGGATTGGCTCCTGTGGTTTATCTTTGTCTGCGATTATTTTGCTCAGCTTTATTATGCGGATGACATACTTGAATATGTACAGGGGCATATCTTGGAATTAATTGCCATTATTCCATTTGATTCATTCTTCAGTTTTCTTCGTTTGGGAAGACTTGCACGACTCTTTAGATTGGTCAAAGTAACGAGAATATTTGCCCTGTCTAATCGATTCTGGGATACAATCAACAAGCTTTTGCATACCAACAGTTTATCCAAAGTGTTGATGTTAAATATCTCAGCGGTGCTAGTTGCAAGTGTCTTATTATCAGTGATTGAAGGGAAATCATTCTTCGATGCACTTTGGTGGTCCATTGTAACGATGACAACTGTAGGGTATGGAGATATTGTCCCCCAAGATACGATTTCTAAAATTATAGCCATCCTCCTGATGTTGGTTGGTATTTGTACTTTTGGTATGGTTACCTCCACGATAACTCGTTTTTTCTCTGAAACAGAGCGAGAAACGAAGTTGGATATCTTGATGGCGAAAATTGATGAACAAAACGAAACATTATTACGCTTAGAGAAAAAAATAGAATCTTTGGAAAAATTACAGGGAAGAGATTAGATTTACTATTGAAAACTCTTTTAAGTTAGAGTATAATATAAGAAGAAAAATGTTTTTAGAGGGGATGGAAGACATGATTACTTTATTTTTGTCACCGAGTTGTACCAGTTGTCGTAAAGCTCGTGCTTGGCTGACAAGTCACGAAGTCCCTTTTATTGAGCACAATATTATGACTAGCCCTCTAACTGCTGAGGAATTGAAGAACATTTTAGCATTGACAGAAAATGGGACAGATGATTTGATTTCTACCCGTTCAAAAGTTTTTCAGAAGCTAGATATTGATGTTGATGAGCTTTCTGTGAAGCAACTTATTGGGTTAATTGAAACCTATCCAAGTCTCTTACGACGTCCGATTATTTTGGACGAGAAGCGGATGCAGATTGGTTTTAACGAAGATGAAATTCGTGCATTTCTTCCGCGCAAGTACCGTAAACAAGAATTGAGAAATGCCACATTACGAGCAGAAATAGGATAAAAGATATGAACAAAAATTATTCATATCCACTTGATTTTTCGTGGAGCACAGAGGAGATTTCCTCCGTGCTTTCTTTTTTGAATCAGGTGGAGGCAGCTTATGAAAAAGGAGCAGATGCGGTAGCTATATTAGCTAGTTATAAAAGCTTCAAAGATGTTGTTAAAAGTAAGGGACAGGAACGTCAAATTGATCGTGACTTTGAAGCAGTTTCTGGTTATTCAACCTATCGAGTTGTTAAGGCTGCTCGAGATAAGGGGAAAGGAGTTATTCGTTTTGGAAACTAAGTATCACTTTGCCCAAACGATTGTTCTGGAGGCTGGAAATTTTCTCCGACAGCATCTACATGATGATCTTCAGATTGAAGAAAAGGGTGACTTTACAGACTTGGTAACGCACCTTGATAAACAAGTGCAAGAAATGCTGACTCAACAGATTCAATCTCGCTATCAAGGTGATGGGATTTTAGGTGAGGAAGGTGGAGACGTTTCTTCTATTCATGAGGGAAATGTTTGGGTTATTGATCCAATTGATGGCACCACAAATTTTATTGCTCAGAAAACTGATTTTGCCATTATGATTGCCTATTTTGAAAATGGAGTAGGAAAGTTTGGTATCATTTATGATGTCATGCGAGACAAACTTTTCCATGGAGGAGATTCGTTCCCTGTTTATTGCAATCAAGAACGCTTAAAGAAACCAGAGCTGCGCCCTCTTCGCCAGAGTTTGATAGGAATCAATGCACAGTTGTATGCAGCCAATGCACATGGAGTGGCAGAATTAGCAAATCAAAGTTTAGGTACAAGATCTGTAGGAAGTGCTGGAATTGGTTTCGCCCACGTTCTGGAAGGAAGATTATTTGCCTATGCTTCTTATCTGTGTCCATGGGACTACGCAGCAGCCAGTATTATTGGTTCCTCTTTAGGCTTAGTCATGTTAAGTTTTGATGGTCCGAGTCTGGCCTATGATAAGCGAGAGTTTGTCATGCTAGTATCAGAATCCCATCTTGAGGAAGTGAGGGGGTATATATTCTAATGCAATTACCACAGGATTTTATAGATAAATATAATCATTTGCTTGGTAGTGAAGCCCAAGCATTTTTTGAGAGTTTTGAACAAGACCCAATCTCAGGCTTTCGCACAAATCCTCTTAAAGAAAGCCAATTGGACTTTGAGCAACCAATCCCTAATATGACTTGGTCATACTATGGTAAGGTCTCAGGAAAGTCTCCAGAACATGTAACTGGCTTAGTCTACTCACAAGAGCCAGCTGCACAGGTTGTCGGTCAGATTGCAGCTCCGGAAAAAGGGATGAAAGTGCTGGACTTGGCAGCAGCGCCAGGAGGAAAGTCTACTCACTTGCTTTCATACTTAGAAAATACGGGGCTCTTGGTTAGTAATGAAATTTCCAACAAACGAGCAAAAATCTTGGCTGAAAATATTGAGCGTTTCGGAGCGAGGAATGTTGTTGTAACAAATGAATCAGCAGACCGCTTGGAAAAGGTCTTTCCAGGATATTTCGATATGATTGTCCTAGATGCTCCCTGTTCAGGTGAAGGGATGTTTCGAAAAGACCCCGATGCGATTCAATATTGGTCCAAACATTATCCAGCACAATGTGCAAGCTTACAAAGAGAGATTTTAGAATCGGCCTTGAATATGTTGGCTCCAGATGGTCAATTGATTTATTCTACTTGCACTTGGTCACCAGAGGAAAATGAAGAAGTAGTGACTTGGCTCTTAGAACAATATGATTTGGAACTGATAGACATTCCTAAAATCAATGGAATGGTAGAAGGAATCGGCTATACAGAAGTTGCTCGTATGTATCCGCACCATTTTGCAGGAGAAGGTCAGTTCGTTGCCAAATTTAGATTTCTAGGTGAAGCCAGTCAGAAAAAATTAAAACCAGGAAAATCCAATTTGAATAGAGAACAGCAAGCTCTCTGGAAAGAATTTGAACAGAAGCATTTAAAGGTTCAATTGGATGGTTTACTGCAGGTTTTTGGCGACAATCTCTATCTACTGCCACATGGCCTTCCTGATTTATCAAAAGTAAAGATTGCTCGAAATGGCCTTCACTTGGGGACGTTTAAGAAAAAAAGATTTGAACCAAGTTTTGCTTTAGGTCTAGCACTCCATAGTTCGGAGGTTAAAAATCGAGTGGAAATCAGCTTAGAAGAATTCTCGTCCTATACTGCTGGACATACAATAGCTGTGTCCAAGGATTTAGCTAATGGCTGGTATCAGGTAGCAGTTCAGGGGAACGGTCTTGGTTTCGCAAAAATTGTATCTGGAATGCTTAAAAATGGCTTTCCAAAAGGGCTGAGATTTTAAAATAAATCAGCAGATTTTTTTTGCAACTTGTCTTTTTATATGATATAGTGGATGAGTGGAAATATCTTGTAAATTCTATGTAAAATACAGAGTTAATTTTAGGAGATTCCACTGAAAAATGTAAAGGAAAAAACGAAATGAAAAAAAAGCAGAAGCTTGGAATTGCAGCTTTGTTTCTTTTGAGTAGTATGGCTCTTTCTGGTTGTTCTTCTTGGATCGATCGAGGAGAGTCTATTACAGCCGTAGGTTCGACAGCGCTTCAACCACTTGTTGAGGCAGCAGCAGATGAATTTGGTAGTGTCAATATCGGTAAATCCATCAACGTTCAGGGTGGAGGATCAGGTACTGGCTTGTCACAAGTTCAGTCTGGAGCTGTTCAGATTGGTAACTCTGACGTATTTGCTGAGGAAAAAGATGGTATTGATGCAAGTAAACTTGTTGACCATCAAGTAGCAGTAGCTGGTTTGGCCGTTATTGTAAATGAGCAAGTATCGGTTAAAGATATTACTACAGAAGATCTGCGTAAAATTTTTACTGGTGAGGTTACCAACTGGAAAGAACTGGGTGGTAAGGATTTGGAAATTTCAATCATTAACCGTGCAGCTAGTTCAGGTTCACGTGCGACCTTTGATAGTGTTATCATGGATGGACAAACCGCAGCTCAGAGTCAAGAACAAGATTCTAACGGTATGGTAAAATCTATTGTTGCTCAGACACCAGGTGCAATTTCCTACCTATCATTTGCTTATATAGATGATTCCGTTAAAACAATTAAGCTAAACGGTTTTGAACCAACTGCTGAAAATGTAGCAACAAATGATTGGCCAATTTGGTCCTATGAGCATATGTATACGATGGGAAAAGCGACTGATTTGACAGAAGAATTTTTAGATTACATGATGTCAGATGAAGTTCAAAATGGTATCGTTGAAAGTATGGGATACATTTCTATCAACGATATGAAAGTTGTGAAAAGTGCTGATGGCACGGTGACTGAGAAGGAGTAAGCATGAAAAACGAACAACTAGCAAAAGAGTTATCGTCTCCATCTAAAAATTCTCGATTAGAGAAGTTTGGTAAGGTAATTACATTCCTTTGTCTATCATTGATTGTCTTTATTGTTGCAATGATTTTGATTTTCGTTGCGCAGCGTGGATTATCGACTTTCTTTGTTGACGGTGTGAGCATCACTGATTTCTTATTTGGAAGCAAGTGGGAACCAAGCTCGAAAATATTTGGTGCCCTGCCAATGATTTCAGGTTCTTTCATTGTTACGATTCTGTCAGCTGTTGTTGCGACCCCTATCGCAATCGGTGCAGCGGTCTTCATGACAGAAATATCACCAAAACGTGGTGCAAAAATCTTACAACCTGTTATCGAACTTTTGGTTGGTATTCCATCGGTTGTATATGGTTTCATTGGTTTGCAAGTAGTTGTGCCATTTGTACGTTCAATCTTCGGTGGAACAGGTTTCGGTATCTTGTCGGGTGTATTTGTACTTTTCGTTATGATTTTGCCAACAGTAACCTTTATGACGGTTGACAGTTTGCGTGCAGTACCTCGTCACTACCGCGAAGCAAGTTTGGCTATGGGAGCTACCCGCTGGCAGACGATTTGGCGTGTTATTTTGAACGCGGCTAAG
This sequence comes from Streptococcus sp. 2022WUSS083, assembly GCF_044427155.1. Classification (NCBI taxonomy): domain Bacteria; kingdom Bacillati; phylum Bacillota; class Bacilli; order Lactobacillales; family Streptococcaceae; genus Streptococcus; species Streptococcus sp. 2022WUSS083. Next base: position 44,473 of record NZ_JAOTGK010000003.1, read on the forward strand.
CCAGGTATTTTTACGGCTGTTATCTTTGGTATGGCGCGTGCCTTTGGTGAAGCCTTGGCGATTCAGATGGTAGTTGGTAACTCAGCGGTTATCCCGACTTCCTTGACAACGCCAGCAGCGACTTTGACTTCTGTTTTGACAATGGGTATCGGTAATACGGTTATGGGAACTGTTCAGAACAACGTCCTATGGTCCTTGGCCCTAGTCTTGCTCTTGATGAGCCTTATCTTTAACATGATTATGAAATTTATTACGAGAGAGGGTAAGAAAAACTATGCACGCTAAAAAATTTGATAAATTGGCGACTGGTATTCTTTACTCAATCGCTGGTGTGATTGTCGTTATCTTGACGTCACTGATTCTTTACATCTTGCTACGTGGTCTGCCACATGTAAGCTGGGATTTTTTGACAAGTAAATCTTCATCTTACAAAGCTGGCGGTGGTATTGGAATTCAGCTCTACAACTCATTCTTCCTATTGGTTGTAACGCTCTTAATTTCTGTTCCCTTGTCAACCGGTGCAGGTATTTATTTGGCTGAATATGCTAAAAAAGGTCCATTGACTAACTTTATCCGTACCTGTATTGAGATTTTGTCATCCCTACCGTCCGTTGTCGTTGGTTTGTTTGGTTACTTGATTTTCGTTGTTCAGTTTGAGTACGGTTTTTCTATCTTATCAGGTGCCTTGGCTCTTACAGTCTTCAACTTACCACAGATGACACGTAACGTAGAGGACAGCCTTCGTCACGTTCACCACACACAACGTGAAGCCGGTTTGGCCCTTGGATTATCACGTTGGGAAACAGTTCTTCATGTGGTTATTCCTGAAGCTCTTCCAGGTATTGTAACAGGTATCGTCTTGGCATCTGGTCGTATCTTCGGTGAGGCAGCAGCTCTTATCTACACGGCTGGTCAGTCAGCTCCAGCTCTTGACTGGTCAAACTGGAATCCATTGAGTGTTACTAGTCCGATTTCTATCTTCCGTCAATCAGAAACCCTTGCGGTTCATATCTGGAAGGTAAACAGCGAAGGTACAATTCCAGATGCAACCCAAGTTTCTGCTGGTTCAGCAGCAATCCTCTTGGTATTTATCTTGATTTTCAACCTTTCTGCACGATATATCGGTAAGAAACTTCATGCGAAAATGACTTCAGCAGCCTAGAAGTCTGACTTATAAGGAGAAAAAATGGCAGATTACAACTGGAATGAACGCCATATCATTACTTTTCCAGAGGAGAATATCGCCCTTTCGACAAAAGATGTTCATGTTTACTATGGTAAAAATGAAGCGATCAAGGGCATTGATATGCAGTTCGAAAAAAATAAAATTACAGCCTTGATTGGACCATCAGGGTGTGGGAAATCAACCTATCTTCGCAGTCTTAATCGTATGAATGATACTATTGATATTGCTAAGGTAACCGGTCAAATTCTTTATGAAGGAATCGACATCAATAGACCAGATATGAACGTTTACGAAATTCGTAAGCATATCGGAATGGTATTCCAACGTCCCAACCCATTTGCAAAATCTATTTACCGTAACATCACATTCGCACATGAACGTGCAGGTGTGAAAGATAAGAAAGTTTTGGATGAGATCGTTGAAACTTCTCTGAAACAAGCAGCCCTTTGGGATCAGGTAAAAGATGACTTGCACAAGTCAGCCTTTACCTTATCAGGTGGACAGCAACAGCGTTTGTGTATTGCACGAGCTATCTCTGTAAAACCACAAATCTTGCTTATGGATGAGCCTGCATCAGCCTTGGACCCGATTGCGACTATGCAGTTAGAAGAAACTATGTTTAAATTGAAGAAGGACTACACCATTATCATTGTTACGCACAATATGCAACAAGCAGCTCGTGCAAGTGATTACACAGCTTTCTTCTATCTGGGTGACTTGATTGAATATGATAAGACAGCAAACGTCTTCCAGAATGCAAAACTCAAGTCAACTAGTGACTACGTTTCAGGACATTTTGGATAGAAAGGGAACAAATGACATCACCTATTTTACAAGTAAAAGATTTATCTGTTTACTATAACAAGAAAAAAGCCTTGAATAATGTGTCAATCGATTTCTATCCAAATGAAATTACTGCTTTGATTGGACCATCTGGTTCTGGTAAGTCAACCCTCTTGCGTTCTATTAACCGTATGGGAGATTTAAACCCAGAGGTAACATTGACAGGTGCGATTGATTACAACGGAAAGAACATATACAGTCCTCGTACGGATACTGTTGATCTTCGTAAGGAAATCGGTATGGTATTCCAACAACCAAACCCATTCCCGATGTCTATCTACGAGAACGTCGTTTATGGTTTACGTATTAACGGTATCAAGGACAAGCAGGTCTTGGACGAAGCAGTTGAGCGTTCCTTGATTGGTGCTTCTATTTGGAATGAAGTGAAAGATCGCTTGCATGACTCAGCAGTTGGACTTTCAGGTGGTCAGCAGCAACGTGTATGTGTGGCCCGTGTATTGGCAACAAGCCCAAAAATTATTTTGTTGGATGAGCCAACTTCAGCCCTTGACCCAATCTCAGCTGGTAAAATTGAGGACACACTTTATGGTCTGAAAGATAAGTATACAATGGTGCTAGTAACACGTTCTATGCAACAGGCATCACGTATTTCAGATCGAACAGGTTTCTTCCTTGATGGCGATTTGATAGAATACAATTTGACAAAAGAAATGTTCTTGAATCCTGCCAATAAAGAAACAGAAGACTACATTACAGGTAAGTTCGGCTAAGGCCTATAAGAAAAAGAAAGAGGTTCACATGTTAAGAGCTCAATTTGAAGAGGAATTAGGAAAACTTCATAACCAATTTTACGCCATGGGAAATGAAGTATTGGCTCAGATTAATAATGCTGTTCGTGCCTTTACAACTCATGATCGTGAATTAGCAAAAGAAGTCATTGAAGCAGATAAGAAAATCAATGCTTTCGAAGTGAAATTAGAGAAAAAATCACTTGAAATCATTGCTCTCCAACAACCTGTCTCAACAGATCTTCGTCGCGTTATCACAGTCTTGAAAGCAACTAGTGATTTGGAGCGTATGGGAGACCATGCAGTTTCGATCGCAAAAGCTGCTATTCGTATGAAAGGCGAAGTCCGTATTCCAGTAGTTGAAGATGAAGTGAAGAAGATGGGGCGCGAAGTTCGAAAACTTGTTGAAGAAACTTTGGAGCTTTATCTTGGTGATGCGGATATGGAAGTCGCATATGAAGTAGCAGCACGTGATGAGGTTGTCAATGAATTCTATTCAACTATTCAAGAATTGACAACGGAAGAAATCAAGAAGAATCCAGAATCCTTGGTTGCTGGTCGCGACTATTACCAAGTTTTAACCTACTTGGAACGTGTCGGTGATTATGCTAAAAATATTTGTGAGTGGGTTGTTTATCTACGCACAGGTGATATTACAGAGTTGTAATTCAGAAGTCCGAGAGGGCTTCTTTTTTATGCAATAAACTTTTATAAAAATGCTGGACTTCTTTAGCTTAGTTTAAGTTTTTAATACTATACTATTATCATCAGGTAAAGAGGAGTTATTTAGTGGGCCTCATTCTGATAATATTCTATTGAAAAGAGGAATTTTATGTCATTTATTAATCAATTTAAGTCACAGTCAAAAACAGTACTAGCTGCTGTTGCTATTTCGGCTGCTACCTTGGGCTTTGCAGGGGGAATGAGTATTTCTAAAAGCTCAGCAGGAGTTTCAACACAAAGTCAGGCAAGTTTGGCGCAAAATAATTCTGCAGCAACGAATGGACAGGTAGCCGCATCTGCGAATACCCAAGGTATGCCACCAGGTCAAGGAGGAGCACCTCAAGGCATGTCGCCAGGTCAAGGTGGAGCTCCCCAAGACATGCCACCAGGACAGGGTGGAGTACCCCAAGGCATGCCACCAGGTCAGGGTGGAGCTAGCCAAGGCATGCTACCAGGTCAAGGAGGTCCTAGCCAAGGGACAACCCCTCCTGATGCAACAAGTGGAGCAACACAGTCAAACTCGAGTACTTCTTCTGATGAAGTGAATGCTTTAAAAGAGAAGAATCAAGAAATTAAAGCTCAAATTTCAGGGGATAGTAGTTCTTCTAATCAATAAACATTGAGATTTTGGTTTTTACTTGTTCCATGATATAATGAACACGTATCAATAAATAGTTAGATAAAGCCTACCCGATCATTCATTTTTCAGATGGTCACGGTAGGACTTTATTTAACCATTTCTATTAAGGACCATGCCCTGTGTCCAGGTCTTTGGTTTGTTTATTAAACCGAAACGTAAGGAGTATATGATGATTAAAATATTGTTAGTGGAAGATGATTTAAGCCTATCAAATTCTGTTTTCGATTTCTTACATGATTTTGCGGATGTTATGCAGGTTTTTGATGGTGAAGAGGGCGTTTATGAGGCGGAAACAGGCGTTTATGATTTGATTCTTTTGGATTTGATGTTGCCTGAAAAAGATGGCTTCCAAGTTTTGAAAGAGTTACGTGAAAAAGGTGTTACGACCCCTGTTCTGATTACAACAGCCAAGGAAAGTCTAGAGGATAAAGGCCATGGTTTTGAATTGGGAGCTGATGACTACTTGACAAAACCGTTTTATTTAGAAGAATTGAAGATGCGAATTCAAGCTCTATTGAAACGAGCGGGTAAGTTTAATGAAAACACACTAACTTATGGGGACGTGACCGTTGACTTATCGACAAACTCTACAACTGTAAATGGCGAAGAAGTTGAATTGCTAGGAAAAGAATTCGATCTACTCGTCTACTTCTTGCAAAATCAAAATGTTATCTTACCAAAAACTCAAATTTTTGACCGTATTTGGGGATTTGACAGTGACACTACTATTTCAGTAGTAGAAGTATATGTTTCTAAAATTAGGAAAAAGTTGAAAGGAACGACCTTTGGGGAAAATCTTCAAACCCTGCGTAGTGTCGGGTACATTCTAAAAAATGCCTAAGCGAATCGGAAAATTAGTGTATACGGATAAATTTTCCTTCTTTATCCGTTATTTTGCAGTATTTACCCTGATTTTTGGCTTGATGACAGCTATCATTTTTCAATTAATGCGTTCAACTATGTATCAAAATTCAGATAATACCTTGAAACGGATTAAGGAAGAACCAGCGATGGCTGTTGGTTTTGCGATCGCAAGAACCTATGAGCCCAACTCTGTCTTTATACTTCAAGATAGCCCAACTAGTGAAGAAACGACGAGCTCTAGCTCAGATAGCATGCCTGTTCCTAAAGAACAAAAAAATACTAGAGATGGAGATCAGCTGAGATTAGGTGTCAATACTCATGTCTTACTCTATAGTAAAAGTGGAGAAATGGTCAATCCGGATACTTTTACTGGTTTGGCCGATCTACCGTTAGATAAGGAAAAATTGGGCGAAATTAAGGAAGCAACGGTTGAATCAAGTTTTGGTATGTCTGAAGATTATCGCTATATAACGATTGGGCTGGCTACAGATGAACTAGGTTATTATTCGTCCTATGATATAAAATATGCGACAATTTTGGTGAATGTCAGCCAAATTAAATCTTCCATTGAGAGCTACGAATCGACAGTTGCTATTGTTATGGTATCAGCTTGGTTGATTTCTATACTAGCAAGTATTTACCTATCGAATCTTAGCATGCGTCCAATTCTAATCAGCTATCAAAAACAAAAGGACTTTGTCGAAAATGCTAGTCATGAGTTGCGTACGCCGTTGGCTGTTCTCCAAAATCGTTTGGAGAGCCTGTTTCGCCATCCCGAAGCGACGATTTTAGAGAGTAGTGAAAGCATCGGGTCTAGTTTGGAAGAAGTCCGAAATATGCGATTATTGACAACGAACTTGCTCAATTTGGCTCGTCGTGATGATGGCTTAAAAGTCGATATAATCGATGTCCAACCCAACTATTTTGATGAAATATTTGCTAATTACCTTATGATTGCCGAAGAAAATGGAAAAACACTAACAGTTAATAATTTGATTCATCAGCCGATTCGAACAGATAAGGTCTTGATTAAACAGTTGCTCACCATTTTATTTGACAATGCCATGAAGTATACCGACGATGATGGCAGAATTCAAATTACAGCTAATATCAAGGATAAATCTGTCTACTTCACAGTTGCCGACAATGGTTTGGGAATCAGCGATGCCGATAAGAAGAAAATCTTTGATCGCTTTTATCGAGTTGATAAGGCCAGAACACGTCAAAAAGGTGGTTTCGGTCTAGGATTATCGCTGGCTCAGCAAATTATTAAGACACTAGGTGGGAAAATCTTTGTTAGAGATAACCAACCGAAAGGAACTATTTTTGAGGTAGGATTACCTAAATAAAACAATATTATTAGGCTAGGAAAATTCTAGTCTAATTTTTTTGTGTAGTTCGTCAGAAACCTCCTAATTATGTTATACTTAAACAAGAATGGAGGTAAATATGAGGAAAGTTTCTCGTGGCGTTTTAACCATATTATTGTCGGCGACAGTCCTTTCTGCTTGTTCAGGAGGAGGACAAGAGCTGAGTGAACGTTTGGAAGCAGCTAAAATTGAATTTTCTAAAGAAAAAAAGCAACTAGAAGCAGAATTAACAGCATTAAAAGAAGAGGTTCAAGGAAATTTCTACTACCAACAATTGGATACTGATAAGGAACGTCGTGTCTATCTCCAATTTGTTAATGGACTCAGCAAGCGGATGCAAGTGATTGATATTGATTCTGTTAACGATGAAATATATTCGCGCGTCTATTTTTCTGTCGCTCATGATTATCCAGAATTTTACTGGCTAACAGATGAAGCGGCAATGACTGGCGGAGTTGATATATTGGATTTAGAAGAGCCAGCGTATCCGACTGATTTATCTCCGACACGAAATAAAATAGAAGAGGAAGTGAATAAGATACTTGCTCAGGCACCAACAGGGTCGGACTATGAGAAGGTTAAATATTTTTACGAGGTGATTATAAAGCAAACGGATTACGACATTGAAGCCCTACAGACCAACTCTGTCACGTGGAGAAGCCAAGGAATTACCAGTGTACTATTAGATAAGAAATCAGTTTGTGCTGGCTATAGTCGCACCTTCCAATATTTATGTAAAAAAGCAGGCATTGATTGTATCTATGTCACAGGGATTGCAAAAAATGGGCAAAACGGTGAGTTTGGGCATGCTTGGAATCTAGTCAAGATAAATGGACAATACTATGGTGTTGATACGACTTGGGGAGACCCAGTTTTTGATCAAGCTATAAGTGGAGAAGCGCATACAGATATTTCATACGATTATCTATGTGTCCCTGATGAAATCTTAGAGAGAAGTAGAATTGCTGATACCGACCTCCTTGACTACTGGGGAGAAGAGCAATATTACGAACCTAGAGCATTGACCTATCCAAAGTGCATAGATAATTCATTGAATTACTATGTTCAAAAGGGAGTCTATTTCACAAGCTTTGATGAAGCTGCAGTTTTACAGTCCATCACTGATCAGCGACTACAAGGTACGGATAAAGTAGTCTTGCAATTTGGAACAGCAGAAGCAATGCAACAAATGATTACATTGGCCTCTACTGAAAATAATGCTATTTTTCAGGCTTTGGGAGATGCAGGAGAGTATCAGTACTATTATAATGATCAAACCTATACATTTGAACTGGCAGATTGGTTCTAACGAATTAGTTTGAATCTCAAGGAGCGTATTCTTCCTAATAATAAAAAATAGGGAGCGAGGAAGACATCCATGATGACTCCGCCTCACCCACAGAATAATGAAAACGAACATAAAGCCCTCACTAGGTGTATAATCTTAGTGAGGGCTTTGTGGTTGACGAGTTAATGATGTTATTCATCGAGGGAAAAACTAATCCACGTTGTCCCGTCTCCTTATGATGGAAAAAAATAAAAAAAAGGAAACCCAAAGGTTTCTTTTTTAATTAAGCAAGTTTTGATGCAAGACGTGCTTTATCGCGGCTTGCTTTGTTTTTGTGAATCAAACCTTTAGTTTCTGCTTTATCGATTGCTGAGCTAGCAGCACGGAAAAGCTCTTCAGATGGGTTAGCTTCAAATGCTTTGATTGCAGTACGCATAGCTGATTTTTGTGCTGAGTTTTTCTCGTTTTGTTTAACGTTCAATTCAGCGCGTTTGATAGCTGACTTAATGTTTGCCAATGGTTTCACCTCCACCCTTTCTTGTACTAACTATACCATTATATCTGAAAAGAGTATTTTTGACAAGTGAAATTTATTTTTTTAGATAAATTTTATCAATCTCATGGTTTTCGGCCTTATGAAGAATAATATCAGCACGGTTTCTGGTTGGTTCAATGAATTTTTCTAAGTTAGCTAGATTAATGTTTTTCCAAGTATTCTGGGCAATAGATAGAATCTCAGGGTACGTCATCTGGGTAAAACGATGGTAATAGTTGTTAGGGTCATTTTTTGCCAATGTCAATAATTTTTGGAATCGCTCCAAGTACCAGGTTTCAATATGCTCCACATCAGCGTCAACGTATATAGATAGGTCAAAATAGTCACTGACATAGAGGCGTTGGTTTTGTGGATTTTGAAATACATTGATTCCTTCAACAATCAAGAAATCTGGAGACTTAATCTCCTGAGTTTTGTTGGGGACAATATCATAGATTTCATGTGAATAGACAGGAATTTGGCAGTCGTAGCCGTTTTTTATCTTATCAAGGAAATCAATCAATTTCTCCATGTCATAGGACTCAGGAAACCCCTTTTTATTTAACAGTTGCCGTTCTTCTAAAACCGCATTTGGATGGAGAAATCCATCTGTTGTTACTAATTCAACCTTGGCGTGTTTAAATGTCCGAGCGATAAGAATTTGCAGCAATCTACTAGTTGTTGATTTGCCGACAGCAACACTTCCAGAAACGCCAATGATAAACGGTTGAGGCTTGATAGTTTTCTGTAGAAATAAACTCTTCGTAAAATTTAGGTCTTTGCGTGCTTTCCGATAGATATGGATAAGATTAACCAAAGGAAGATAGATGTCAGAAACCTCATGTAATTGGATGCGGTCGTTAAAACTTTTAATAGAATTTAGTTCGCTTTGACTAAGTGGAATGGTAGTCTTACGATGTAGTTGTTGCCAAGTGGCTCGGTCAATTTGTTCAAAATTTAAAAATTCATTTTTCATACATAATTCTTCCTATAGGTAAGCGTTTCAATATCGATTTCATTTTATCATATTTTTCATGTAAGAAAAACTCTTGAAAACGTTTTTAGGAAATGTTATAATAAGTACATGTCCAATATGTATTACGAAAAAAATCCTACAGTAGCACATGATATTCATGAAATCCACGTAAACTTACTAGACACCCCAATGTCTTTCATGACAGATGCAGGTGTTTTTAGCAAGAAGATGGTTGATTATGGTAGTCAAGTGCTTTTAAAAACCCTTCATTTTGAAAAAGGGGCATCGGTGTTGGATGTTGGTTGTGGTTATGGCCCAATTGGTTTGACACTTGCTAAGGTGTTCAGCACCAAGACAACACTGATTGATATTAATAGCAGAGCTTTGGATTTAGCTACAAAAAATGCTGAGAGGAATGGTGTTACCGCTAAAATTTATCAATCCAATATCTACGAAAACGTGGACGAAACATTCAATCATATTGTTTCAAATCCACCTATTCGGGCCGGAAAATCGGTTGTACATGAAGTAATTGCTGGAGCCTTTCAACGCTTAGAGGTAAACGGAACCTTGACCATTGTCATTCAAAAGAAACAAGGTGCACCGAGTGCCAAGGCTAAGATGGAAGAGGTGTTCGGCAACTGCCAGATTATAAAGAAAGACAAGGGTTACTACATCCTTGAAAGTGTGAGAGAATGAGAGCAGTTGATTTAATTCAAAAAAAGCGTGATGGCTTAGAACTATCGTCTGAAGAAATCAAATGGTTGATTGATGGATATGTAGCCGGGACAGTACCGGATTATCAAATGTCAGCCTTGGCGATGGCGATTTATTTCAAAGGGATGTCAACACGTGAGATTTCTGATTTGACAATGTCCATGGTTGCAACAGGTGAACAGATTGATTTGTCTGCAATTCCAGGCATCAAGGTAGATAAGCATTCTACAGGTGGTGTCGGAGATAAGGTTACACTCATCTTAGCGCCATTGGTAGCAAGTTTTGATATTCCAGTTGCAAAGATGAGCGGTCGTGGACTTGGTCATACTGGCGGAACTTTGGATAAGTTAGAGTCAATCAAAGGATACCAGATTGAAGTTAGTCAAGAAGATTTCATCAAGCAAGTTCAAGATACTGGTGTTGCAGTTATTGGACAGTCAGACAATCTTGTCAAAGCTGATAAATTACTCTATGCCCTTCGAGATGTGACAGCAACCGTTGACATTATTCCACTGATTGCCAGCTCGGTAATGTCTAAGAAAATTGCCGCAGGTGCGGATGCGATTCTTCTAGATGTAACAGTGGGAGAAGGCGCCTTCATGAAGACCGTTGAAGAAGCACGGGTTCTAGCTCAAACCATGGTGGATCTTGGGAAGGCGGTTGGGCGTAAGACAGTTGCAGTTTTGACTGACATGTCTCAACCAGTTGGAACTTCGATTGGAAATCGTTTGGAAATTTTAGAGGCTATTGAAATTTTACAGGGTAAAGGTCGAGAAGATGTTACCGAATTTATCTGTGAACTAGCCCAAATTATGTTGGGGCTTGCAAATGTTGAGAAAAGCATTGAAGAAGTACGCCAACATATTGACAATGGTGCAGCTTTGAAGAAATTTGAAGAGATGGTCCTTGCCCAAGGTGGTGACTTAGAAGATTTATATCGTCCAGTTCAGGTTACACAGCAAGTTCCAGTTCTTGCGGAGGAGGATGGATACCTTGTGGGGCTTCCTGCGTTGGAATTCGGTCTCTTTGCAATGAAACTTGGTGCAGGTCGCGCAGTCAAGACAGACGATTTAGATTATGAAACAGGTATTGTTTTCCATAAGAAAGTAGGGGAAGCTGTTTCTAAGGGTGAACAAATCGCAACGATTTATGCCAATGAAAATATTTCGGAAAACATGCTTACAAATTTCCAAAAAAATGTTAAAATAGATAAAGAAAGTGTAAAAACGAAAGAAATCATAGAGATTATTTCTTAATGTACGGAGAAAACCATGAAATTGAATAAATATATTGACCATACAATCTTGAAACCTGAGACAACACAAGAGCAGGTTGAAAAGATTTTGGCAGAAGCAAAAGAATATGATTTTGCAAGTGTCTGTGTTAACCCAACTTGGGTCGCTTTAGCAGCTGAAAGCTTGAAAGATAGTGATGTAAAAGTGTGTACGGTTATTGGTTTCCCTCTCGGAGCAAACACACCTGCTGTAAAAGCATTCGAAACAAAAGATGCAATTTCAAATGGAGCAGATGAGATTGACATGGTTATCAATATCGGTGCTCTGAAGACTGGAAATTACGATTTGGTTTTGGAGGATATTAAAGCTGTTGTAGAAGCAAGTGGTGATAAACTAGTCAAAGTTATCATCGAAGCATGCCTTCTTACTGATGATGAGAAAGTGAAAGCTTGTCAATTATCTCAAGAAGCTGGTGCGGACTATGTTAAAACATCTACAGGATTTTCTACAGGCGGTGCTACAGTAGCGGATGTTGCCTTAATGAGAAAAACAGTAGGTCCTGATATGGGAGTGAAGGCTTCAGGTGGTGCACGTTCGTATGAAGATGCTATTGCTTTTATCGAAGCAGGAGCGTCTCGTATTGGTGCGTCATCAGGCGTGGCAATCATGAATGGAGCACAGGCGGATGGAGACTATTGATTTAATTGAATTAGCTGTAAAAAACAGTCAAAAAGCATACGTACCGTACTCAAAGTTTCCAGTTAGTGCAGTTCTTGTAGCTAAGACAGGGGAAATATTTACGGGTGTAAACATTGAAAATGCGAGCTTTGGTTTGACCAATTGCGCTGAAAGGACAGCTATTTTCAAGGCCATTTCTGAAGGTGTGAAAGATTTTTCTGAGATCATTATTTATGGTGAAACAGAAAAGCCAATATCTCCTTGTGGAGCTTGTCGCCAAGTTATGGCAGAATTTTTTGATAAGGATTTAAAAGTGACCTTGGTCGCTAAAGATAAATCGACAGTCGAGATGACAGTCGGGGAATTACTTCCATATTCCTTTACAGACTTAACCTAGTCTGTATGACAGTCATTTGACTGTAGCAATATTACTCTGCAACAATGTAGTTGCAAAAAGATTTTTAGGAGGGTTCAGAAATGAACAAGAAACTTGTTGGACTTGGTCTAGCAGCTGTTGCGGCTGTATCTTTGGCTGCATGTGGTAACCGTGCTTCAAAAAGCAGTAGCTCAGAAGCATCTTCATCAGCGGACACATCTGTGAAAGCTGCTATCGTTACTGACATTGGTGGTGTTGATGACCGTTCATTTAACCAATCTGCATGGGAAGGTCTTCAAGAATGGGGTAATGCAGCTGGTCTTTCTAAAGGTAATGGCTACGATTACTTCCAATCAGCTAATGAATCAGAATACATCACAAACCTTGATTCAGCTGTTGCTGGTGGTTACAACCTTGTGTTCGGTATTGGTTTTGCCTTGGAGAGTGCGATTGCTGAGGTTGCACCAAATAATCCTGACACACACTATGTAATCGTGGATAGTGTTGTTCCAGATCAAGACAACGTAGTTAGCGTAGGTTTCGCAGACCATGAAGCATCATATCTTGCTGGTGTTGCTGCAGCTAAGTCAACTAAAACAAACCACGTAGGTTTCATCGGTGGTATGGAAGGTGTTATCATCGATCGCTTTGAAGCTGGTTTCGTTGCGGGTGCTAAGTCTGTAAACAAAGATATCAAGATTACAGTTGACTATGCAGGTTCATTTGGTGATGCTGCTAAAGGTCAAACTCTTGCAGCTGCTCAATATGCTGCAGGTGCAGATGTTATCTTCCACGCTTCTGGTGGTACTGGTAACGGTGTATTTGCTGCTGCTAAAGCAGAAAATGAAACTCGTAATGAAGCAGATAAAGTTTGGGTAATCGGTGTTGACCGTGACCAATCAGCAGAAGGTGAATACACTTCTAAAGATGGTAAGTCTTCTAACTTTGTATTGGCTTCAACATTGAAACAAGTTGGTACTTCAGTTAAAGATATTGCAACTAAAGCTGTCGCAGGTGAATTCCCTGGTGGTCAAGTACTTCAATTCTCATTGAAAGATAAAGGTGTTGAATTGGCAGAAACTAACCTTTCAGAAGATGCTTCTAAAGCAGTTGCAGATGCTAAGCAAGCTATCTTGGATGGCAAAGTAGAAGTTCCTGAAAAACCTTAATGAATTTCTTTTCGACAATTCCGATTCGGCGACCCGACGGGGTCGCCGTTTTCGGGCTGAGATTTTTCTCAGTAAAGCCTATCAGCTATGGTAGGTTTTACTGACAAAAATGGTATAGTTGATGAAGAATTTTAAGTACTAAAGTGGTACTGAAGAATTTTCAGAAGGCTATAGTCAGAAAGGATAATAGATTATGACTAAGGATTATGTCATTGAAATGCGCAATATCACTAAGATATTTGGTGAATTTGTAGCAAATGACCACATCAATTTGAATGTCAGACGTGGTGAAATCCATGCCCTTCTTGGTGAGAATGGTGCGGGTAAATCTACTCTGATGAACATGCTTGCTGGCTTGTTGGAACCTACAAGCGGTGAAATTGTTATCAACGGTCAATCCGTGAAGATTGACTCTCCATCCAAAGCAGCCCAATTGGGTATTGGTATGGTGCACCAACACTTTATGTTGGTTGATGCTTTCACAGTTGCTGAGAACATCATTCTTGGTTCTGAAACCACCAAAGGTGGCGTGATTGACCTTAAAAAAGCTATCGCAGAAATAAAAGAACTTTCTGCTAAATATGGTCTTGAAGTTGATCCAACTGCAAAGGTTGCAGATATTTCTGTGGGTGCACAGCAACGTGTAGAAATCCTTAAAACACTTTACCGTGGAGCCGACCTTTTAATTTTTGATGAGCCGACAGCTGTATTGACCCCTGCGGAAATTGCAGAGCTCTTGAAAATTATGAAAGCCTTGGTTGAAGAAGGTAAATCTATTATTTTGATTACGCACAAATTGGATGAAATTCGTGCAGTTGCCGATAGTGTAACAGTTATTCGTCGAGGTAAATCAATCGAAACAGTTGCCGTTGAAGGAGCAACAAACCAAGATTTGGCTGAGTGGATGGTTGGACGTTCCGTTTCCTTTAAAACAGAGAAAGTTGAAGCGAGTCCTAAAGAAGTCATTTTGTCAATTAAGGATTTGGTTGTCAATGAAAACCGTGGTATCCCAGCAGTTAAGGGCTTATCGCTTGATGTTCGAGCAGGTGAGGTTGTTGGTATTGCCGGTATCGACGGAAACGGTCAAAGTGAGTTGATTCAGGCAATCACTGGTTTACGTAAGGTAAAATCTGGCTCAATCACTATCAAAGGTGAGGAGGTAGTTGGTAAAACTCCACGTAAAATTACAGAAATGCAAGTGAGCCACGTTCCCGAAGATCGCCATCGCGATGGACTAGTTCTTCCGATGACTGTTGCTGAGAACTTTGCGCTTCAAACTTACTATAAAGAACCGATTTCAAAAAATGGTATTTTGAACTATAATATCATTAATGAAAAAGCACGCGCATTAATGGAAGAATTTGACGTTCGTGGGGCGAGTGAACTCGTTCCAATCAAGGCTCTTTCAGGCGGTAACCAGCAAAAAGCTATCATCGCGCGTGAAATCGATCGCAACCCAGACCTTTTCATTGTTAGCCAACCAACACGCGGTTTGGACGTTGGTGCTATTGAGTATATTCGTAAGCGTCTCATTGCAGAACGTGATAAGGGTAAGGCTGTTCTTGTTGTCAGCTTCGAATTGGATGAAATTTTGGATGTATCAGATAGAATTGCTGTTATCCATGATGGTGTCATCCATGGTATTGTTGAACCTGCTAAGACCAATAAACAAGAGTTAGGCGTCTTGATGGCAGGTGGACATATTGAGAAGGGAGAAGAACATGCTTAATAAATATAAGAATTTGGCCCTTCCATTAATGGCTGTGGTCAGTGGTATCCTACTTGGAGCGATTGTCATGCTTGTTTTTGGCTACGATCCAATTTGGGGCTATGAAGAGTTATTCTATTCAGCTTTTGGTAATATCAAATCAATTGGTGAAATTTTCCGTGCAATGGCACCACTTGTTTTCACTGCTCTCGGTTTCGCAGTAGCTAGTCGTGCAGGTTTCTTCAACGTTGGTTTGTCTGGTCAGGCCTATGTTGGTTGGGTTTTTGCTGGATGGTTTGCCTTGGCGAATCCTGACTTACCACGTCCAGTTTTGATTTTGGGAACAGTCTTGATTGCTATGTTGGCAGGCGGTATTGCTGGAGCTATTCCAGGTATTCTACGTGCCTATTTGGGAACAAGTGAAGTTATCGTTACGATTATGATGAACTACATCTTACTCTATTCATGTAACTATATCATTCGTGATGTATTTGCAGATAGTTTGATGAAGAATACAGACTCGACAGTTAACGTGTCAGCAAATGCCTCTTACCAAACAGAGTGGCTCCGTGCATTGACAGATAACTCACGTATGAATATTGGTATTTTCTTTGCCATTATTGCAGTTTTTGTGATTTGGTTCCTATTGACCAAAACGACTCTTGGTTTTGAGATTCGCTCAGTGGGGCTTAACCCAACAGCATCGGATTATGCGGGTATGTCTGCGAAACGTACAATTATTCTATCTATGATTATTTCAGGTGCTCTTGCGGGTCTTGGGGGAGCTATCCAAGGTTTGGGTACTTTCCAAAACGTTTACATTCAAAGCGGTAACTTAGATATTGGTTTTAATGGTATGTCAGTAGCGCTTTTAGCTTCTAATTCACCGTTAGGTATTCCATTGGCTGCCTTTCTATTCGGTGTTCTTTCTGTCGGTGCTCCAGGTATGGTACGTGCACAGATTCCACCTGAATTGATCAACGTTGTTACGGCATCAATCATTTTCTTTATCGGTGTGAAATTTATTTTTGAACAATTATTAAAATCTAGAAATAAAGCGAAAGGAGCGAAATAAGATGAATGTTTCAATTCTTGCCTTACTCATTTCGCAAATGTTGATTTATTCAGCACCCTTAATCTTTACCAGTCTTGGAGGAGTTTTCTCTGAACGCGGTGGTATTGTAAACGTTGGTCTAGAAGGAATCATGGTTATCGGTGCCTTTGCTGGTGTTGTTTTCAATATCGAATTTGCAGGGACATTTGGTAATGCTACTCCATTATTAGCTGTTATTGTAGGAGGTCTTGCTGGTGTTATCTTTGCCGCTATTCATGCGATGGCGACGATTAATTTCCGTGCAGACCACGTTGTCTCAGGTACGGTGTTGAACCTTTTGGCTCCAGCTTTGGGAGTTTTCCTAGTCAAGGTTATCTATAATAAGGGTCAAACTGATAGTATTACTGAATCATTTGGTAAATTTTCATTCCCTATCTTGGCAGATATTCCAATCATTGGTGAAATTTTCTTCAAAAATACAAGCTTGATGGGTTATGTAGCTATTGCAACAGCATTTCTTGCTTGGTTCATCCTTTATAAAACCAAGTTTGGTTTGCGCCTTCGTTCAGTAGGTGAACATCCGCAGGCAGCGGATACTTTGGGAATCAATGTCTACGCTATGCGTTATGCAGGTGTGTTGATTGCTGGTTTCCTTGGTGGTGTTGGTGGAGCTGTAAGTGCTCAATCAGTGAATATCAACTTCTCTGCAACAACAATCGTAGGTTCAGGTTTCATCGCTCTAGCAGCTGTAATTTTCGGTAAGTGGAATCCAATTGGCGCTATGCTTGCCAGTCTATTCTTCGGTCTTTCGCAAAGTTTGGCAGTAGTGGGTGGACAATTACCAGGATTGAAAGATATTCCAACGGTTTATCTTCAAATTGCACCATATTTGATTACTGTTATTGCCCTGTCTGCTTTCTTTGGTAAAGCAGTCGCTCCTAAAGCAGACGGTATCAACTATATCAAATCTAAATAAATAAAAAGGTCCAGTGGACCTTTTTATCATGAGCTTGAAAATACGAAAGCGAATAAGGTCCAGTGACCTTTTTATCATGTTCTTTGCTGTATAGGAAATGAATAATTGTCCTATTCAAAGGAAGAGGAGTTATAGGGACTTTTGGTTGAGAATAGGAAGAATGACTGGTATAATAGTTTGTCACTAAGGTATGAAATGAGGTTAATTGTGAGACGATTGGTGTTAAATATTGCAATGAGTTTAGATGGATTTATTGCACGTAAGGATGGAAGCTACGATTGGATTGAAGGACATGGTACCGATAAATACGATACGGTCTTACAGTTTGATAATCAAAATTTCTTTAACAACTGTGATACAGTTGTGATGGGGAGAAAATCATTAGAAGATTGTCCGTTGGAAATGATTGAAGGACATCAGGAAAAGCAATTTATCGTTGCGAGTCATACTGAGCAGACGGACTATGGTAATGTGCGTTTCGTAAGGGACGTCATCGGGGAGATTATGGAACTTTGCTCTCAAGAAGGTGGAGATATTTGGTTGTTTGGTGGGGCAAGTCTGGTTCAGGACTGTTTAGAGGCGGGAGTGATTGATCACCTTATTATTGGGATTATTCCTACTATTTTGGGTGACGGTATTCCACTTTTTGCCTCACTTTTGGAAGAAAAGAAATTGCTCTTGGTAGAGTCAACTGTCACAGATGGAATTGCTATGTTACGTTATGATATTAGAAGGTAAAAAAGGCGAGCTATTGCTCACCTTTTTTACTATTTTATATAATTAGTTTTTTACACCAGCTGCAATTTCTGGGTTTGCGAAAGCATCATCGATGATGTCTTTCAATTGTTTAGCAGATGCTTGCATTTTTTGCAATTCAGCTTCGCTCAATGGGATATTGACTGGACGAACGATACCGTGGGCACCGATGATAGCAGGTTGACCGATGAAGACATCTTCAACACCTTCGTATTGACCAGCTTGGTAAACTGACAATGGAAGTACTGCATTTTCATCATCAAAGATTGCTTTAGTGATACGTGCAAGTGCAACACCGATACCGTAGTAAGTTGCGCCTTTTTTGTTGATGATTGAGTAGGCTGCATCACGAACAGATACAAACAAGTCAACAAGACCTTGCTCATCAATATCGCGGTTATCTTGCAACCAGTCGTACAATTTCACACCAGCAACGTTGGCATGTGACCAAACTGCAAATTCTGAGTCACCGTGCTCACCCATGATGTAAGCGTGAACTGAACGTGCGTCGATACCGATTTTCTCAGCCAATGCTTGACGGAAACGAGCTGAGTCAAGAGAAGTACCAGAACCGATAACGCGTTCTTTAGGGAAACCAGAGAATTTCCAAGTTGAGTAAGTCAATACGTCAACAGGGTTAGCAGCAACAAGGAAGATACCGTTGAAACCAGATTTAACGATTTCAGTAACGATTTGTTGGTTGATACGAAGGTTTTTCTCTACCAATTCAAGGCGAGTTTCACCTGGTTTTTGTGGCAAACCAGCTGTCAATACAACCAAGTCTGCGTCATGAGCATCTGAATACTCAGCAGAGTAGATTTTTTTAGGGAATGTGAAGGCCAATGCGTGGCTCAAGTCTTCTGCATCACCTTGAGTACGGTCTTTGTTGATATCGATGATACCCAATTCTTGACCAATCCCTTGGTTAACAAGAGCATAAGCATAAGCAGAACCTACGGCACCGTCACCGACAAGGATTACTTTTTTGTGTTGTTTAGTTGCAGTCATTGCTAAACATCTCCTTAGTTTTATTTGGGGATGACTTCATCCCGACCATAATACATTCTAGCATGTTTTAAGCTTTTTGTCACTTGTGAAAGCGCCTTTGAAAATGTTTACATGCTAGTTTCCAACAAAGAAATTTATTCGCCAATATGGTATAATAGAAGCACAATGACTGTTGAAAGAGGCATATAATGCAAGATAAAAATTTAGTAACGGTTAATCTGACCAATGAGATGAAATCATCCTTCATCGACTATGCGATGAGTGTTATCGTTTCACGTGCTCTGCCTGATGTACGTGATGGTCTGAAGCCGGTTCATCGCCGTATTTTGTATGGGATGAATGAATTAGGAATTACACCGGATAAACCACATAAAAAATCAGCCCGTATCACAGGGGATGTTATGGGTAAATATCACCCGCATGGAGATAGTGCGATTTACGAAGCAATGGTTCGTATGGCACAATGGTGGAGCTACCGTCACATGTTAGTTGATGGTCACGGAAACTTTGGTTCCATGGATGGCGACGGAGCAGCCGCTCAGCGTTATACAGAAGCACGCATGAGCAAGATTGCGCTTGAAATGCTTCGTGATATTAACAAGAACACGGTAAATTTTGCAGATAACTATGACGCGAGTGAACGTGAGCCTGAGGTTTTACCTGCTCGTTTCCCTAACCTTCTGGTTAACGGAACGACTGGTATCGCCGTTGGTATGGCTACCAACATTCCTCCACACAACTTGGGTGAGACTATCGAGGCAGTTAAGCTGGTTATGGACAATCCCGAGGTAACAACACGTGAGATTATGGAAGTCTTGCCTGGACCAGATTTTCCGACAGGTGCCTTGGTTATGGGGAAATCAGGAATTCACCGTGCTTATGAAACTGGTAAAGGTTCAATAGTTCTTCGTTCCCGCACAGAGATTGAAGAATATGGAAATGGTCGTGAGCGCATTGTTGTTACAGAGTTTCCATACATGGTCAATAAGTCCAAGGTTCAAGAACATATTGTTAAATTAGTCCAAGAAAAACGTATTGAAGGAATCACTGCTGTTCGAGACGAATCCAACCGTGAGGGTGTACGATTTGTTATCGAAGTTCGTCGTGATGCTTCTGCTAACGTTATTTTGAATAACCTATTCAAGCAAACACAGCTTCAAACCAACTTTAGTTTCAACATGTTGGCCATCCAAAATGGTGTACCGAAAATCCTTTCTGTACGTCAGATTCTAGAGTCTTATATTGAACACCAAAAAGAAGTAGTCACTCGTCGTACACGATTTGATAAAGAAAAGGCTGAGGCGCGTGCTCATATCTTAGAAGGCTTGCTGATTGCTCTTGACCATATTGATGAAGTCATTCGTATTATCCGTAATTCAGAAACTGATGCCATTGCTCAAGCTGAATTGATGGAGAAATTTGACCTTTCTGAACGTCAGAGTCAGGCTATTCTTGATATGCGTCTTCGTCGTTTGACAGGTTTGGAACGCGACAAGATTCAATCAGAATATGATGAGTTAGTGGCCTTGATTGCGGATTTGGCTGACATTCTAGCTAAGCCTGAGCGTGTTGTTCAGATTATTAAAGACGAATTAGAAGAAGTCAAACGTAAATATGCTGACCCACGCCGTACAGAATTGATGGTTGGTGAAGTTCTTTCCCTTGAAGATGAGGACTTGATTGAAGAAACGGATGTTTTAATCACCTTGTCAAACCAAGGCTACATCAAGCGTTTGGCACAGGATGAGTTTCAAGCTCAGAAGCGTGGAGGACGTGGGGTTCAAGGAACTGGCGTCAAGGATGATGATTTTGTACGAGAATTAGTCTCTACAAGCACTCATGATCGCTTGCTCTTCTTCACTAATAAGGGACGTGTTTACCGTCTCAAAGGCTATGAAATCCCAGAATATGGTCGTACTGCAAAGGGACTTCCAGTGGTCAATTTGCTTAAATTGGAAGAAAACGAGGCAATTCAAACCATTATCAATGTAACTAAGGACCAGGAGGCAGATAGCTATCTCTTCTTTGCAACCCGCCAAGGTGTTGTAAAACGGACTAGTGTGTCAGAATTTGCCAATATTCGCCAGAGCGGTCTGAAAGCTTTGAATTTGAAAGAAGACGATGAACTCATCAATGTTTTCTTAACAAATGGCCAAGCAGACATTATTATGGGGACTAGGTTCGGTTATTCTGTACGTTTCACTGAAACAGATGTTCGTAATATGGGCCGTACAGCAACAGGTGTTCGTGGTATCAATTTACGCGAGGGAGACCAGTTAGTTGGCGCTACTATGATTTCTGATGACCAAGAAGTACTCGTATTGACGGAAAAAGGTTTTGGTAAACGTACACCAGCTAGTGAGTATCCAACCAAAGGTCGTGGTGGTAAGGGTATCAAGACTCTTAAAGTTGCTGATAAGAATGGTTCTCTAGCAGGTTTGACAACGGTATCTGGTGATGAAGATATTATGGTTATTACCGATACTGGTGTGATTATTCGTACAAGTGTTGCCAATATCTCTCAAACTGGTCGTTCAACCATGGGTGTAAAAGTGATGCGCTTGAATGATGAAGCGAAAATCATGACCTTTGCCTTGG
This sequence comes from Streptococcus sp. 2022WUSS083, assembly GCF_044427155.1. Classification (NCBI taxonomy): domain Bacteria; kingdom Bacillati; phylum Bacillota; class Bacilli; order Lactobacillales; family Streptococcaceae; genus Streptococcus; species Streptococcus sp. 2022WUSS083. The sequence continues at coordinate 65,922 of NZ_JAOTGK010000003.1, forward strand.
TAGATGCTGCCGAAATTAAAGAAGAAAAGGAATAAATAGTCATGTCAAAACGTGAAAACAAGAAGAAGCGTAAAGGTTCTTTTTGGCGCAATCTTTTAACAGTTGTATTGATACTGATTTCCCTAGCGTTGATATTCAACACCTCTATCCGTAATTTTATTATCGGCTGGAATACGAATAAATACCAGATTAGCAATGTTACGACAGAGGATATCGAAAAGAATAAACAGGCTGAAACAACATTTGATTTCGATCAGGTTCAGTCTATTTCTACAGAGGCTATTTTAGCAGCTCAGTGGGATGCCCAACGCTTACCTGTAATTGGTGGAATTGCGGTTCCCGAGCTTGGTATCAACCTTCCTATTTTTAAAGGGGTCTTCAATACTTCGCTCATGTATGGAGCTGGTACTATGAAGGAAAACCAAGAGATGGGGAAAGGAAATTATGCGTTGGCCAGCCACCATATTTTTGGTGTAACTGGTGCGGCAGATGTTCTCTTTTCACCGCTTGATCGTGCTAAAAACGGCATGAAAATCTATATTACTGACAAGACCAATGTTTACACCTACGTTATTGATAGTGTGGAAATTGTTTCGCCTGAAAGTGTCTATGTCATTGATGATGTAGAAGGACGTACAGAAGTTACGTTGGTAACATGTACGGACTATAATGCAACGCAACGTATCATTGTAAAAGGAGTTCTTGAATCAACAACTCCATATAATGAAACTGCAAAAGACATCTTAGATTCCTTCAATAAGAGTTATAATCAGTATGATTATGGACAATAAAACATCTATATATTAAGGATAAAGAAGTGGTATAAGACTGAGGAGGTAATCTTTGGTTTTATATGGCTTCTTTTTTTGCAAGAATTTACGAATAGATAGGTGAGGAGGAAATGATGTATCAAATTGAATTTAAAGAAGAGGCCATTCTACCTAGAGAACGTTTAGTAGAAGTTGGAGCTGAGCGTCTCAGTAATCAGGAACTACTAGCAATTTTTATTAGAACTGGGACAAAAAAAGAACCTGTTTCTATTCTCTCCAATAAATTATTGAATCGTTTGGAGAGTTTAGCGGCTCTAAGAGAACTATCAATTGAAGAATTGCAAAGTTTAACTGGAATTGGGCGCGTCAAGGCGATTGAAATTAAGGCTATGATTGAACTTGGAAAACGTATCAATCAATCAGAGTTGCTCTTAAATGAGAGAATTTTGGGAAGTGAGAAGTTGGGACGTAAGATGATTCATGAAATCGGGCATAAGAAGCAGGAGCATCTAGTTGCACTTTATCTCAATACCCAGAACCAGATTATCAGTCAAAAAACGATTTTTATTGGGAGTGTTAATCGTAGCATTGCAGAACCACGTGAAATTTTGCATTACGCAGTAAAATGTATGGCAACATCGATTATCATCGTTCACAACCACCCGTCGGGTTCAGTACAACCTAGTAAGAATGATTTGCTATTTACGGAGAATTTAAAAGAGTCCTGCGAAAAGCTAGGACTGGTATTATTAGATCATTTAATTGTTGGAAATAAGGATTACTATTCTTTTAGAGAAGAAAGTGAGTTATTTTAAAGTTTATTGACAATATAGTGGAAGAGTTCTTTTTCAATCTTACGTTTACCGTAGAGTAGTTCAGGATGCCATTGAACCCCTAAAAATTTAGTTGGGTAGGCTGAATGAACTGCTTCAATAATCTGTTGATTATCTGATAGTGCAATGATTTCTAAATCAGGGGCTAAGTCTTTGATAGCCTGACGTTGAAATGAGTTCACACTCGGATCGGACTTATATATGTCGTAAAGTGGACTATTTTGAGTCAGTTGAATCGTTTGACTAACTTCTTGTCCGTCTATGTCTTGCCAATGTTCAGAAATTGATTGATGAAGGCTACCACCTTGAGCTACATTGTAGAGCTGTAGACCTCGGCAGATACCGAAGATAGGTTTCTGATTTTCTTGGGCAGCCCTTATGAGGGCCAATTCAAACTCGTCACGCTTTGGTAGATAATTATCGCTGTCAATAGTCCTTTCTTCATGATAGTAACTTGGCTGGACATTTTGTCCTCCTGTTAGGATGAGTTTGTCAATAAGATGGATATAATATTTTGCCAAATCTGGCTCTGTAGCTGGAAGGATGAGTGGGAGCCCACCAGCATCTTCAATAGCTTGTACGAGGCAAGTCTGGGTATAAGAAAGCAGGGGTTCTGTATGATCCCCTGTTTTATATTCATTTCCAGAAATACCAATAACTGGTTTTTTCATTGCTTATCCTTTTCGCATAAAGTAGAGTAGTGTCTGTAATTCACTAGTCAAATCAACATACTGGACAACGACATCTTTTGGGACAGACAAGTTCACTGGTGAAAAGCTCAGAATTCCCTTGACACCAGCTTCAACAAGAATATCGGTCACTTCTTGTGCCTTGACGCTGGGTACCGTTAGAATGGCTGTTTGAGAGTTTGCTTCGCTGATACGTTTCTTGATTTCTGAGATTGCATGGATTGGGATATTTTCATCTGTCGTTCCAACAGCTGGATTATCATCTGCTTCAAAAGCCATGACTATTTTCATTTTATTTCGTTCGTGGAAGCGATAGTGTAGTAAGGCCCGCCCCATATTCCCAACACCAACAAGCATAACATTGGTGATGGAGGTATCATTTAGAATATCCGCAAAGAAATCCATCAACTCTTTGACGTTGTAGCCAAAGCCACGACGACCAAGCTCTCCAAAATAGGAAAAATCTCGGCGGACGGTAGCCGAATCGATTCCGATAGCTTCGGCAATTTCTTTTGAACTAGCTTTTTCAATATTTCCTGCATAGAAACGTTTAAAAATACGATAGTAGAGGGATAGACGTTTGGCAGTAGCGCGTGGAATATCAGATTTTTTATCGTTTTTCACTTTAGACTCCTTTATTTCGATAGAATACGCTTTATCGATGATTTATATATTAAACAATTCTTTATTCTATTCTAGTCCAAGTTTGTGAAAAAATCAACAGATTGATTTTAAAAAAAGATTAAACAGGAAACTGTCTAATCTAGTGTTTGTAAATAGCGATAGAGATCCCCGATTGTCCCTTTGTAATCCAGAGCTTGTCCGTCTTGTGTAATGCTGGTAACTGGATAATAGTCTGGGAGGGTTAAGCAACCGGAAAAAGCCAGAATGGCTGCATCTTTATTCTCAAATGTTTGGATACGTTCTTGCTTGTAAGCGTCAAGATAGTGAATTTCAATCATACTAACCCTCTTTTGTAAAGATGTCACGGTCAATCAAGCTATCCATGAGGAAATAGAATTTTTCTTGAATAACCTTGTTACTTTCTGGCTTAAAGATGTTTACCAGATGAAGACCAGACTTGTCGGTAATGTTAATTTTAAAACCAGTTAGGTCTTGATTGATAATAATTTTCAAGAGGAATCCTTGGTTTGAATTTGGAATTTCTTCCAGAAGACGTGTAAGCTGATAGTGACCTGCTTTGCTTTGTTCAAAGGTGTTATCACGGAGTGTATATTTTTTGATAGCAGGGCTAATGTGATAAGTAAAATTACAATCTTTTAAGGTAACTGATTGTTGGAATGCCATTTTAACCTCCAAGTATTTTCTTTAGTTCGATGATAAGAGTATCTATCTCTTCTTTTGTATTGATTTCAGATAGGCTGATACGAATGGATTCTTTCAGACGATGGGAGTCTTTTCCATACATAGCTTCTAAAACATGGCTATTTTGGACAACACCTGCCGTACATGCGGAACCGCTAGAAACAGCGATACCTGCCAAATCTAGTTGCATGAGTAGTTGTTCATTAAGTTTACCAGGAAAACCGATATTAAGGACATGAGGGAGATGAGGTCCAGCCTGATTGAGATAATAGTCTAAGCCAGACAATCCCTTGATAATATGTTGTCGCAGTTCACTGACATGCTTATGATGCGTATCTAAGGACTCATATTGTTCTGTTAGGGCAGTAGCCATAGCAGCAATAGCAGGGAGATTCTCAGTACCTGCTCGATGTTGCTGTTCCTGCTTTCCGCCGTGGATCAAGGAATCAAATTTATGAACTTTACTATACAGGAATCCCATTCCCTTTGGACCATGGAATTTATGGGCAGAGGCCGCGAGGAAGTCAATTCCGTAGTCAGAGGGAGAAATTGCAATTTTTCCAATTGCTTGGACAGCATCTACATGAAAGACGGCCTGATGATCGGCTAGGAGCTTTCCAATTTCCTTGATGGGAAGTAGCTGACCGGTCTCATTGTTAGCAAACATGACGCTGACTAAAATAGTATCTGGTCGAAGGGCATCCTGAATTTGTTGAGCGGTGATTACTTGATCGACTGGTTGGATATAGGTTACCTCGAACCCAAACCGCTCCTCTAGATATTGCATGGTATGGAGGACAGCATGGTGTTCGATAGCCGTAGTAATCAGGTGTTTTCCTTTGGATTGATGTGCAAGTGCATAGCCTTGAATAGCTAAAGTATCAGCTTCGGAGCCTCCAGATGTGAAAATAATTTGTTCAGGAGAGGCGGAGAGAATCTGAGCAATCTCTTGACGACTTTGTCTAAGAGATTGATTGGCTTTTCGACCGCTTTGATGGATACTGGAGGGGTTTCCATAATTTTCTTGAGCCACTTCGATCATCCGTTGGAGTGCAGCAGGAGATAGAGCAGTGGTTGCTGCATTATCTAAATAAATCAAAGAGTTTACTCCTAGTTTTCTTTTTCAGGACTAGTAAATTTGAAAAGTGGGCTGAGTGGCTGATGTTCTTGGATGCGGTGGATGGCATCTGCAATCAAGTCACTAGCTGTTAGGAAGGCGATATTTTTAGGATGCTGTTCTTTGCTTGCAACAGAATCGGTAACTAATATTTCTTTGATTGGTGCTTCATCTAAGAGTTGGGCTGCAGTTCCCGCAAAGAGGCCATGGCTGGCAACTGCATAAATTTCAGTAGCACCACCTTCTTGGACAATTTTTGAAGCTTGTGAGAAAGTGCGACCAGTATTGAGAATATCGTCCACCAAAATAGCTTTTTTACCAGCAACATCACCAATAATATAGCCTTCAGAACGTTCAGAATCATCTTGAGCGTAGTCGATAATCGCAATCGGTGCATTTAGAAATTCAGCGATATTACGAGCTCGTTTGATACCAGAATTTTTAGGACTCACAATGACGACATCTTCTCCGCAGAGTCCTTTTTCCATGTAGTAGGCTGCAAAAAGTGGTTCTGTAAGGAGATTGTCCACTGGAATGTCAAAGAAACCTTGAATTTGTGAAGCGTGCAAATCAAGAGTCAATACACGGTCGACACCAGCTTTAACCAGCATATTTGCAACTAATTTAGCTGTAATTGGTTCGCGTGGAGAAGCGGTACGGTCTTGACGAGCATAGCCGAAATAAGGGATGACCGCTGTAATGGTGTTGGCACTAGCACGTTTACAAGCATCGATCATAATCAATAATTCCCACAAGTGATTATTGACCGGATAGCTTGTTGATTGGATAATGTAGACGTCTACACCACGTACAGATTCTTCAATGTTAATTTGAATCTCACCATCAGAAAACTGACGAGAAGACAGCTTTCCAAGAGGAATTCCAGCAGAATCAGCAATTTTTTCAGCAATATCACGGTTGCTATTGAGTGAGAATAATTTAATGTTATGTTCACCGAGTGGTTGTACCATTTTAAAGTAACTCCTTTTACACACTGAGCTTTTATGATGACATAAAAGTATTTTTTACAATAGATAGTTCTATTCTATCAAAAAAATGAAAAATTTTCAGTAGTGAAACTAAAAAATCAACCTTATTTGGCTGATTTTTTATAGTTATTTCATGTGGGCAGCTGTTCGTGCAACCTTACTACTAGCATATTTGAATTGAATTGATTTCTTCTTAAGGAATTCATCAAAAAGAATTTTCCCTGCATCTGCATCGGTCACTTCGACTTCTAATTCGTAATCTTTTTGTCCCACATAATCATTTTCATCGAGGGCCATAAGACCTATAGATGTCTGTTTCTCATAGCGTTTTGTCGTGAGGCTACCCCAGACAGCAAGTTTATCAAGTGGAATTTCGGTTGCAGAAATAATATCAGAAATTTGTCCTGCAGGTAGTTGAAAATTTTCCAATAAATCATGAGCAGTTTGGATGTCTAGAACTTGGTTATATTCTTGATTTCCGACTTCTTGTGGAATTTTTAAGGTTAGTTCTGCTGAGTCCTCAAATGTACGAATACGGAGTGAAAAGCGGTGATTCTTCATATCTAGGTCTGGGGTATCAATGTAGTGGTTTGTTTGAAGAATTGGGCTCACATCTGAAAAGTCAGTAAGCAGGCGTTTATATTCGGATTTGGTCAGTAAGGTTTTATACTCAATTTCAAGGTGGTTTTTCATGCAGTAAACCCTTTCAATGTGTTATAATAGATTAGTCTTTGTGTTATTCTAATACAATTTAAAAGTTTTGACAAGAAAGGGGCCGTATGGACTTTAACTGGGAAGAATTTTTAGACCCCTATATTCAGACAGTTGGTGAATTAAAAATCAAACTGCGGGGGATTCGCAAGCAGTATCGCAAGGCTAACCGGCATTCTCCAATTGAGTTTGTCACAGGACGGGTAAAACCGATTGAATCCATTAAAGAAAAGATGGCCCTGCGACATATCAAATTGGAAAATCTTGCTCAAGATATGCAAGATATTGCCGGTCTTCGGATTATGGTTCAATTTGTGGACGACATTGAAGAAGTATTAGCTATTTTGCGGAAACGCAAGGATATGCAAATTGTCCATGAACGCGATTATATCAATCATATGAAAGCTTCGGGTTATCGTTCATATCATGTGGTGATTGAGTATCCGGTGGACACAATTAATGGCAATGTAACGGTTTTAGCAGAAATTCAAATCCGTACCCTTTCCATGAATTTTTGGGCGACGATTGAACATTCGCTGAATTATAAGTATAAGGGGAATTTTCCAGAAGAAATCAAGAAACGCTTGGAAGTTACAGCAAAAATTGCCTATGAATTAGATGAGGAGATGCGAAAAATCCGCAACGACATTCAAGAAGCGCAGGCCTTATTTGATCCTGCCTATCGCAAACTGAATGACGGTGTGGGCAACAGTGATGATACAGATGAAGAATACAGGTAGAAAAAAAATCGCTCTGCTCGCTAGTCGAAATCCTAAGAGCGAAGCGGTGTCCAAAGAATTATGGACAAAGTTAAAAGAAGCAAATTTTATTTTGACTCCTAAAAATCCAGATATTGTCATTTCTATCGGTGGAGATGGGATGCTTTTATCTGCTTTTCACAAATATGAAAAGTTGATTGATCGTGTACGTTTTGTAGGAATTCACACGGGTCATTTGGGGTTTTATACAGATTATCGCGATTTTGAAGTGGACAAGCTGATTGAAAATCTTAAGCTTGATACAGGTGCTAGAGTATCGTATCCGATTTTAAATGTTAAGGTCAAGATGACAGATGGTCGCATTGTCGAGGCGCGTGCCTTAAATGAGGCGACAGTAAAACGTCTTTCTAAGACCATGGTCGCAGATATTATTATTAACAATGTGCCCTTCGAACGCTTTAGAGGGGATGGAATTTCGGTTTCAACGCCGACAGGCTCAACAGCCTATAACAAGTCATTAGGTGGTGCTGTCTTACATCCAACAATCGAGGCATTGCAGATTGCAGAAGTGGCAAGTTTGAACAATCGTGTTTACCGCACCTTGGGTTCATCCGTTGTTGTCCCTAAAAAAGACAAGATTGTGATTGAACCAAAGCATAGTGACCGTTACTCGATTGCGGTAGACAATAAGACTTTTGTCTATGATAGTATTGAAAGTATAGAGTATCAGATAGACAATAGTAAGATTCATTTTGTTGCAACACCGAGTCATACTAGTTTTTGGAATCGGGTTAAGGATGCCTTTATTGGAGAGGTGGAGTAATGCGGTTTGAATTCATTGCTGACCAGCATACGAAAATAAAGACTTTCCTTAAAAAACACGGTGTCTCTAAAGGCCTATTAGCGAAGATTAAGTATACCGGCGGCAATATCTGGGTCAACGATATTGAGCAAAATGCAACTTACTTGCTTGATATTGGAGATAGGGTTACAATTGACATACCTGCTGAAGAGGATTTGACTGGTAGTTTGAAGCCGATTTTCTTTCCGTTGGATATTGTCTATGAAGATGATCATTTTCTGGCGATAAATAAGCCGGTTGGCTACGCCTCCATTCCTTCTGCCTTGCATTCATCCACAATCGCAAATTTTGTAAAAGGTTATCTTATTGAGCAGAATTATGAGAATAAGCAGGTTCATATTGTGACTCGTCTGGATAGGGATACATCAGGCGTCATGCTGTTTGCCAAGCACGGCTATGCCCATGCACGACTCGATAAGCAGTTACAGGCCAAGCTTATTCATAAACGTTATTATGCTTTGGTGAAGGGGAATGGGCAGCTAGAAGAGACAGGGGATATTATTGCCCCTATCGGTCGTCCAGCAGATAGCATCATTACCCGTTGTGTGACAAAGAATGGAAAATATGCTCATACTTCCTATCGTGTTGTACAATCGTGGGGAGATATTCATTTAGTAGATATTCAACTACATACTGGGCGGACTCATCAGATTCGTGTTCATTTTTCTCACATTGGATTTCCGTTGTTAGGAGATGATATGTATGGTGGAAGTTTGGAATGTGGGATAGAACGTCAAGCCCTACATTGTCATAATTTAGCCTTCGACAATCCTTTTTCAGCCGAAAGGATTGATTTGGAAGCACCGCTTCCTGAGGATTTTCAGGCTGTTATCAATCAGTTAATAAGTAAATAAATTTAAGGAGTTTGTTCATGAAAATTTTTGAGCAATTAGCTACAAAGCTAGAGGGTAAAAAAGTACGTATCGTATTGCCAGAAGGTGAAGAACCACGTATCTTGCAGGCGACAAAACGTTTGGTAAATGAGTCGGATGTAGTACCCGTCTTGCTTGGAAACCCGGATCGTATTAAGATTTACCTTGACATTGAAGGGATTACAGAAGGTTTTGAAATTATTGACCCAGCTCATTATGATAGATATGATGAGATGGTAGCTGCTTTGGTAGAGCGCCGTAAAGGTAAGGTATCAGAAGAGCAGGCACATGAGTTGTTGAAAGATGTTAACTACTTTGGTGTTATGTTGGTATATATGGGCGTAGTAGAAGGTATGGTATCTGGTGCGATTCATTCAACCGCTTCAACAGTTCGTCCAGCTCTTCAAATCATTAAAACAGAGCCAGGTGTATCGAAAACATCAGGTGCCTTCTTGATGGTAAAAGGTGAAGAGCGTTATATTTTTGGTGACTGTGCTATCAACATTGATCCAGATGCTCAAACCTTGGCAGAAATCGCTATCAACTCAGCACGTACTGCTAAAATGTTTGGTATTGATCCAAAAGTTGCAATGCTCAGCTATTCAACAAAAGGATCTGGCTCAGGTCCTAAAGTTGATAAGGTGGTTGAAGCAACTAAAATTGCTCAAAAATTGCGTCCGGAGTTGGATTTGGACGGTGAATTGCAATTTGATGCTGCCTTTGTCCCTGCTACAGGTAAATTAAAAGCGCCAGGTTCGAGTGTTGCTGGTCAGGCGACTGTATTTATCTTCCCAGGTATCTCAGCTGGTAATATTGGTTATAAAATTGCCGAACGTATGGGTGGATTTGCAGCGGTAGGTCCTGTTTTACAAGGTTTGAATCAGCCTGTAAACGACTTGTCTCGTGGTTGTAACCCTGATGATGTTTACAACTTGACCTTGATTACTGCGGTTCAGGCTTTGGAGCACCGTTAATATGAAATTTTTATCACGATATTTTAAGGACTATATTAAGGAATCCATATTAGGTCCAGTTTTCAAACTATTGGAAGCTTGTTTTGAGCTTTTGGTACCATTAATTATCGCCTATATCGTTGATACAATTATTCCAAATGGCAGCCAGGGAAACCTGGTTGCTATGCTTTTTTTACTGGTTGGTATAGCATGTATTGGAATTATTGTTTCACTAATAGCGCAATATTATTCAGCTAAAGCAGCGGTTGGTGTGACTAAAGAGCTGACGAATGACTTGTATCAGAAGGTTCTTTCCCTTCCCAAGTCTAGCCGAGATATTCTTTCCTCATCCAGCTTGCTGACACGATTGACCAGCGACACTTTACAAATTCAAACGGGTATTAATACTTTTCTTCGTTTGTTTTTACGTGCTCCAATTGTCGTATTTGGTTCGCTCATCATGGCATTCTATATTAGCCCAAGTCTATCTGCCTATTTTCTAGGAATGATTATCCTATTGATTTTTATAGTGACAGTCATTTCTGTTATGACCAGCCGTATTTATCAATCGATGCGAAAAGAATTAGATGGTTTGGTGGGGCAGGTCCGTGAGACAGTGACTGGTTGGCGAGTGATTCGTGCATTTGGACAAAGAGAGCGGGAAATTAAGGCTTTTCAAGGCATAAATCAGATTTATAAGAAGCAACAGTTGCAGGCTGGTTTTTGGTCTAGTCTTTTATCGCCATTGACATTTTTGGTGGTCAACAGCACCTTACTCATTCTCATCTGGCAGGGAAATATAGCCATTTCACACAATTTGTTGGAACAGGGGATGTTGGTCGCTCTTATCAACTACCTTCTTCAAATTTTAGTCGAATTGGTCAAGATGATTATGGTCGTATCTACTCTCAACCAGACCTATATCTCAGCGCAACGTATTCAAGAGGTGTTTGACCAAACATCTGAGGATGTAGAGTCTAGTTTCCCAAAAGTGGTTAGTGAGGATAAGGAAATCATCTTTTCTGTGCGTCATCTTTCCTTTTCTTATCCAAAATCTGCTGAGGAGTCCCTGTCTGACATTGCTTTTGACTTACGTAAGGGACAGTTTATGGGAATTATCGGGGGAACTGGGTCAGGTAAGTCCACCCTAGTAGATTTATTGCAGGCACTCTATTCAGTGCCAACAAATCAGCTCTCTCTCTTCATTGATGGAAAAAGTCCTAAGAATTTAAAAGAGTGGCGGCAGCAAATTGCCATTGTTCCGCAACAGGCTCAGCTTTTTGCTGGAACTATTCGTTCTAATTTATCTTTAGGATTGGAAGAAATATCTGATAGTGACCTATGGTCTGCATTAAAAATTGCACAGGCTAAATCTTTCATAGAGGATAAAGGTGGTTTGGATAGCCCTGTCGAAGCCTTTGGGAAGAATTTTTCTGGTGGACAGCGTCAACGTTTGACCATTGCACGCGCTATTTTACAGAAAGCACCGATTTTAATCTTGGATGATGCAACATCTGCTCTGGATTATTTAACGGAGAGTCGGTTATTAGTGGCTATTCGCCAGGAATTACCAGGTCAGAACTTAATCATGGTGTCACAAAGAACCAATAGTTTACGGACAGCTGATCAGATTTTAGTCTTGGAACAAGGGCGTCAAGTTGGACTTGGTCGCCATGAGGACTTGCTGAGAAGCTCTGCTATTTATCAAGAAATTCACCAATCGCAACAACAAGGAGAGGAGGATAGCTATGAGACAATCTAGTTTTAAGGAACTGGTCAGATTGGTTTTACACCAGCCCCTTCGAATGTCCTTGATGTTGGTAGGAACTTTGGTGCAAGTCCTTCTGACAGTTTATCTGCCTATCTTGATTGGTCAGGCAGTTGATGCAGTATTGATAGCAAATGGTCAGGTCTTGCTCGGTATCTTAGGTAAAATGGTGATGGTTATCTTGCTTAATACGCTGGTGCAATGGTACTTACCTTTGGTAACCAATCGCTTGGTTTACGGAATGGTGGCCGACTTGCGTGAACAGGTTTATGTTAAGTTGCACCAGATGCCTCTATCTTATCTGGATCGTCAATCAGTCGGTGATTTGGTGGCTCGTTTTTCAAGTGATAGTGAGCAATTAACAAATGGTCTCTTGATGATTTTCAATCAATTTTTCATAGGTATCTTGACCATTTTCTTAACTATTTTCACTATGGCTAGACTAGACATGACCATGATGTTGCTGGTTGTGGCATTAACTCCAGTTTCTCTGCTTGTGGCACGCTATATCGCTAAGAAATCCTATGGTTATTATAGACAACAGACTCAGGCACGTGGGAAGCAATCTCAGCATTTGGAAGAGTCCATCAGTCAATTGACACTGGTTCAATCTTTCAATGCTCAAGAGCAATTTACGCAAGGTTTTCAAGTTGTGAATGACCAGTATGCGACCTATTCCCAACAGGCTATCTTTGCCTCTTCAACGGTCAATCCAAGTACGCGGTTTATCAATGCTATTATTTATGCCTTACTTGCAGGACTTGGAGCGCTGAGAATTATGGTAGGAAATTTTACAGTAGGGTCTCTGACAACTTTTCTCAATTATGCTAGTCAGTACAGCAAGCCTTTTAATGATATTTCCTCGGTCCTATCGGAATTGCAGAGCGCCTTAGCTTGTGCAGACAGACTGTTTGCTATCTTGGCTCTAGATAGCATTGACGATCAGGCTGAGCGGAAAATTGATTCAGAGGAGTTGAAGGGAGCTATTTCCTTTGACAATGTGTCTTTCTCCTATAGTCCTGACCGTTCTCTGATTGAACATCTGGATATTGCTGTCAAAGCTGGCCAAAAGGTAGCCATTGTTGGACCTACTGGTGCTGGTAAATCAACCATGATTAACCTGCTTATGCGCTTCTACGATGTAACGGCTGGTCAAATTACTTTAGATGGAGTTCCGATTAGCCAGTACAGTCGTGAGGATCTTCGCAGACAGATTGGGATGGTTTTACAGGAGACATGGATTAAATCTGGTACCATTCATGATAATATTGCCTATGGCTATCCAAATGCCACGCGGGAATTGGTCATTGAGGCGGCTAAGGCGACTAATGCAGACTTCTTTATTCGTCAGCTTCCGCAGGGTTATGATACAGTTTTGGCAGATGGAGGTGAAGCCTTATCCCAGGGACAACGTCAGCTTTTGTCTATTGCGCGTGTCTTTGTTAAAATACCTAAAATCCTGATTTTAGATGAGGCGACTTCCTCTATTGATACAAGGACAGAAATTTTAGTACAGGAAGCATTTGCCAAATTGATGGAAGGACGGACCAGCTTTATTATTGCTCATCGCCTATCAACCATTCAATCAGCTGACTTGATTTTGGTCATGGTGGACGGAAAAATTGTTGAACAAGGGAATCATGAAGCGTTGATGGCTGAACAAGGCGTTTATTATCAAATGCAAACAAGTCAGCAGACAGAGGAGGATGAAAGTGTTAGATAAATTAAACTTACAACCGATTACGGTTTTAGATGACTATCAAGCTACAATGCTCAATGAGAAAGAGGTGCTACTGACTACAAAGGTGACGGAAAAATCTCTCAATCCATACGGCATAGCACATGGAGGCTTTCTTTTCACATTGGCAGATTCAGTTGCAGGTCTGACAACGGTAGCAAGGGGGGCTTATTCTGTTACCCTACAGTCCAATATCCATTATATGAAGGCAGCTAATCTTGGTGATACCTTATCCGTCACTGGTTCTTGCACACATGATGGAAGCAGGACAAAGGTCGTCGAAGTTAAGATAGAAAACCAAGATAAACAGCTACTTGCTTCAGCAAGCTTTACCATGTTTGTAACAGGCAAAGTAGAATAAAATTCTTCGAACATCAAAAACAGACAGTCTTGGCTAGATTTAGAGAAACAAATTCATTCGCTCAATCTCCAACCTCCAAAGGTTCCCCAAACCTTTGGAGCTAGTTTGATTTTGATTATAAACGATATAAGGGAGTTGGCAAAAGCTGACTCCCTTTCTTTGTGTTATACTAGATGTATGTTAGATTTGAAAGAATATGGAATCGAAATGTGGCCGGAGGAAAAGATTCAAGCTTTTCGCAAGGCACTCTTAGATTGGTATGATGCTAATAAACGTGACTTGCCTTGGAGAAGGACAAGGGACCCATATGCTATATGGGTTTCTGAAATCATGCTTCAACAGACAAGAGTAGACACGGTCCTTCCTTATTATGAACGTTTTCTCCATCACTTGCCTACGATTAGTGATTTAGCACAAGCACCAGAGGAGGTCATTCTCAAACTCTGGGAGGGATTGGGCTATTATTCGCGCGTGCGGAATATGCAAAAGGCGGCTCAGCAAATGGTGGAAGATTTTGATGGGCAATTTCCGACCACGCATGCAGTCATTTCAAGCCTAAAGGGCATTGGTCCCTATACTGCTGGAGCAATTTCCAGTATTGCTTTTAATTTGCCAGAACCAGCGGTAGATGGCAATGTGATGCGGGTTCTCAGCCGCTTGTTTGAGGTTGATTATGATATTGGTTTGCCTGCCAATCGCAAGATTTTCCAAGCGATGATGGAAATCTTGATAGATCCTGACAGGCCGGGCGATTTCAACCAAGCCCTGATGGATCTGGGGTCGGATATTGAATCGCCAGTTAATCCACGTCCCCAGGACAGCCCAGTCAAAGCCTTTAGCGCAGCCTACTTAAACGGTACAATGGATAAGTATCCAATCAAAGCACCAAAGAAAAAGCCGATTCCCGTGGCCTACCAGGGATTTCTCATTAGAAATAAAGACAATCAATTTTTATTGGAAAAAAATAATGAAGCAGGTCTTTTATCAGGTTTCTGGTCTTTTCCGCTTTTGGAAAAAGGAGCAATTGTTGACAAACAAGTCTCTCTCTTTGAAGTTGCAGAAGAAGTTGTTGAGCCAGATATTCGGCAGAGCTTTACGGAACTTTATGGTCTGACTGTTGATTGGCAAGAGCAAGAATTTGATACCGTCCAGCACATTTTTAGTCACCGCAAATGGCAGATAGAAATGGTAGAAGGTGTGGCAGAAACACTTAACCTTCCAGAATCAAAAGAATTGAAATGGGTTTCTGTAGAAGATTTTCCTACCTACCCATTTGCTAAGCCGCAACAAAAAATGTGGGAAACCTTCATCAAGGAAAAAGAAAAGTAAAAAAGTTGACTTTGGAGCACATAATTATTTGAAAGCGTTTTATAATAGTGGTATAATCTAATTGAAAAAAGGAAAGAGTTAGTTAAGATGTTGAACGCCATCTGAATTACTGAAAGGAGTTCTTTAGCGTTCGTAGAAGTGTATATACTATTAGCCATCTTTCTCTAATAAAAAGAGAGGGATGCTAGTAGGGGGAAAAGTCCGTTATCCCTGTTTTATATCTATTTGTGATATCCATTGTCAAATGCATAGCATTAACTCATTATTTAGCCTTGCTACCCGGTTCAATCAGAAGTAGGCTAAGATTATTCGTGTCGTAACTACTATGTGTTCAAGATGTTGTAACTTTTGAACATAACCTTAGAAAATCACAAAAACCTCTAGCGATTTTCATCATAATAAGCAATCTCCACACTTTAGACAAATAGTAAGAGGACAATCAGAGACATAAGGGTAGCAGAATAATTATTTAATCATTAACTTGTTGTCAAATAACTATCTGGTAATGGACTTTTCCAATTTGACATATAAAAGGAGGCTGTCATAGCCTCCTTTTACTGTGCTTTTCAGTTTGTTTTCAGTAGGAAAAAAAAGCCAGCTATACGAACAGACTTTCCAAAACTAGATGGAGGAATGTAGCCAATATAACTAGTGATTAACTAGGCTTAGAAATCAATCTGGACTATAAATATCTACAACTTGACCAATAGGTCGAATATCGTCTTCTGGGCTAAAATAGATGTCATCATAGTCAGAATTGAGTGATTGCAAATAGTCACCTTTGAACTTTTTAACAAAATTTTCGCCATTGACTGAAAAAATTCCAATCGTATTTAGAGGAATATGAGGAGTTAGGCGAATGAAGAGATAGTCTCCATCCTTGATATGCGGAGCCATAGAATCTCCCACAACCTGAGCGATTGTATCATAAGATTGGTTATTCGGAATCTCATCGTTATAGAACGATACAAGATTGTTCATATCTGTATCCTGCCAGTAACCTGTACCGGCAGAAACCTTACCAGGAACAGGTAATTCGATTCGCTCCCGGTAGTCATCCAAGTGAAGAATAGAAGCAGAAGGAGTAACTGAGGCAGTTTGCATAGCTGCTAACTGTTCTTGACCAAAAGTTAACCATCGTGCATGGAAATCACCTTTTAATTCATTGTCCAAGGTTTGAACCTCTGGATGAATAGGCTGTTGAAAGAGTTTAAATTGGGAAGGAGTAATCGTTAAAGCTATATCCTGATTGGAATCTAGTTGCTCGATTAGCTCACCAACCGATATAGCCATGCCCTTAGCGACTTTTTCTAGTGTATCCATCGTTGGCAGGAGAGCTTTTTTGGTTTTGGGATGCTGGTTCTTTTCCAACATAGAAATATAGCCTTTTGTTAAACCAGATAATTCAGCGAATTTATCCATTGATAATTTATTCTTGCTTCGGTATTCTTTTAAAATATCACCTAAAATCATGGTTGTCTCCTTATCTGTTTAACTAATTATACCATTAAAAAATATTTTTTGCAATTTTTGTTTAACGCGTTTGACAAAAAATCAAAACGGTGTTATGATAATCTCACAAAAAGAAAAATAGGAGTCGCAAATGAAAAGGATGACAGAGATTTCTTGGAATGATATTTATAAAGAGTGGGAAACCTATGCTAATCATTTTGGTTTGACGACTCCGATAAATGCTGAAAAATTGCGAAATCAGAAATCGAAGGATTTTGGAAAAGGAGGTCTGATTACGCTGGACTTATTAGCCGATTACGATGCTGATTCTGAGAAGACCGCAGCTATTTGGGTAGCTTCATTTTGTAGAGATTTAATACAAGATTATGCATATTTACTAAATGGTAGAGCCTATCTTACAGTCAATCAGATTTATTTTCAGGCACTCAAACAATTCCAGTCAGAAGCAGTAATATGGTCAAAACCTCTCACACGATTGCAACCGAAGTTATTTGTATCTTATCGTTTGTTGGAAAATCTTGATTTAAGTCATTATTCTTGTGTAGTTGAGTTAGCAATGTTGCAGGCTAGTATGGTTCGGACACAGATATTAGAAAAGTAATTATAACAGGAGAATGAAAATGTTTAATTTGTTGAATAAGAAAGCTGAAGTATCGAAAGTTGCAGAGTATTGGAATGATACTTTGATAGAAAGAGGAATTTTGAGCGCTGATGAATTGCTTGAAGGAAAATGCTGGAGATGTAAAAGTTCTCATGGTGTAGCTGTGTGTCAGATTGTATCAAGCAAATGGAGCAAGGATACGAGCCTGGCTAATCAGATGGTCCTCTGTCTATCCTGTCAGCATGAAAAACCTAATGTAGCCGATACAGAAATTGTGTGGCAATGGTTAGAAGTTGAGAATAATGAACGTTACTGGACACTACAAGGTATGGCAGAATATGAGAAAATGTATAAAAAATCAGTACTTCAAGAGTTATGGGATATGGGAATTAGAGATGGTGAAGAAGTCGAGATGCTTGTAAATAAAGTAACTAGCCTTTCTCGTAAGAATGATATTGTTTTAAATAGAGCAACCTTAGCAGGATTATTTCGCTGTGAAATTGAACAAATGCGTCGAAAGGCATTTCTAAATTGGACAGGAATTTTTAAGCTAGTCAGTTAACCGATACAGTTGTAGGAAAACATCTCATGCTGATTGGAGTAACAGATAAATAAAAAAACGCATCAGATTAGAATCTTAAAGGAAGAAGTCTGATGATGCGTTTATGGGATTATATTTCAGCTAATAAAAATTGGAGTGAATACTTTTGAATTATAGCTATTAAAATTATGGCGGTTATTCGATGTTAGAAATAAAACGATTCTCCTTTCTAGAAAATCGGTAACCGCAATGTTGACAACGATAATAAGTCCGATCAGCTTCATAGAGCATTGCAAACATAGCTCCCTCTATGCCATTGATTGCATGACCAATCATACCGGCTTTACGAGAATATCTTTTTTGTGTTGGAACGTAAGTTTGCAGTTTTATTGACTTACATTTTGGACATTTGAGCGCTTGTTTAGTGTCCATATTATTAGGATGGCATCTGCGATAGATGCTATAAGAGATTATTAGTGCTATGAGGATAATCGGACCGATATATTCTATTAAGGTATTCATAATCTTATTGTAAATCTTGTCCTTATTTTATTCAAGGAAAATGAATATTATTTTTCTAGAATAACTGATCCTATGGCTATAGTTGTTAACTATACATATCTCTAATATTTAAGAATTAGTCAAGATGGTAAAAATGAGGTAGAATACAGAAAAAGACCAAAGGAGTACCTTTATGACTAGAGAATTTTCATTTGAAACCCTTCAACTCCATGCTGGACAAGAAGTTGATTCTACTTCAAAATCACGTGCTGTACCCATCTATCAAACTACTTCCTATGTTTTTGAAGACGCTCAAGAAGCAGAAGATTTATTTGCCTTGCGTAAATCAGGGAATATCTATACTCGTATCACTAATCCGACGGTCTCTACTTTTGAAAATCGTGTGGCAGCTTTAGAAGGTGGTATTGGTGCCTTGGCCACTTCTTCAGGAATGGCAGCTATCACATACACTATTCTAGCATTGGCACATGCTGGCGATCACATTGTGGCGGCAACGACACTCTATGGTGGGACTTTTAACCTATTCAAAGAAACTCTTCCTCGCTATGGTATTACAACAAGCTTTGTAGATATTGATGACTTTGAAGCAGTAGAAGCTGCCATTCAAGATAATACAAAACTTGTATTTATTGAAACCTTGGGAAATCCTGTTATCAATATTCCTGATCTTGAAAAATTGGCAGAAATTGCACACAACCACCACATCCCGCTTGTTTCAGATAATACCTTCGCAACTCCATATTTGATTAATGTATTTTCTCATGGTGTTGATATTGCCGTCCATTCAGCAACCAAGTTTATCGGTGGGCATGGTACGACCATTGGCGGTGTGATTGTCGATAGCGGCAAGTTTGATTGGGCGGTATCTGGTAAGTTTCCGCAATTTGTTGAAGAAGATCCAAGCTATCATAACATTAGTTATACTCGTGATATTGGTGCAGCTGCATTTATTGTAGCAGTTCGTGTACAATTACTTCGTGATACAGGTGCAGCCCTTTCTCCATTCAACGCCTTCTTGCTTTTGCAAGGCTTAGAAACCTTATCTCTCCGTGTAGAGCGTCATGTATCTAATGCTGAAAAAATTGTTGACTTTTTACTTAGTCATCCTCAGGTAGAGTCGGTCAATTATCCATCACTTCCAGATAGTCCTTATAAGCCTTTGGCGGATAAATACCTACCTAAGGGAGTTGGCTCTATTTTCTCTTTCCAAGTAAAAGGTGGAGCAGAAGAAGCGCGTAAGGTTATTGATAGTTTGGAAATCTTTTCCAATTTAGCAAACGTCGCGGATGCCAAATCACTAGTAGTTCATCCAGCTACAACCACGCATGCTCAGTTAGCTCCAGAAGATTTACTTGCTGCTGGGGTCACACCAAATCAAATCCGCCTATCCATCGGACTTGAAAATGTCAATGATTTGATTGAGGACTTACAGCTTGCTCTTGATAAACTATAAGCTGTAAAGCGAATATATTCGAAATACTATTAGAAAAGGAAATTTGGCGTGTGTGCCAATTCCCTTTTTTATATCTGTTCTAGTTCTTCCAGTCCATTCTCAGTTAGTCGGTAGATTCTTTGACAAACTTCTTTCAAAAAACGTCTGTCGTGTGATACGCATACCAAGCCACCTGGATAATCGGCAAATAGTTGACGAATATATGGCTGAGAAGTAGGAGAGAAGTTTCGGCTGGGTTCATCTAATAAGAGAAAATTGGCTTGTTCAAGAACCATTTTTAACAAGAGTAACTTGGCTTTTTGTCCCCCCGAAAGTTCACAGATCTTGTGATGAACTTCTTGTCGTGTAAACTGCAGACTGGCTAGATGTGTTAAGATAAGTTGTTCCTGCTCACGATTGCCATTTTCTAATAAGAAATCAAGTGGAGTTTTAGATTCATCAAGGACTTCTGAATAGTGCTGGGGCATGTATCCCAAGTTTATGTCCACTCGTTGCCTGAGTTCTTGATAGATTAACTTTAGAAAACTGGATTTACCAATTCCATTTTGTCCAATGATGCCAACTTTCTCTTGTCCATTTAAGTTGAAATGGATATTTTGAACTAATTGTCGCCCTCTAATGTTCAATTGGAAGTTTTCTAAGTGAAGCACTTGTTTTCTAGCTGGTAGTGGTGAAATGTCTGAGAAGAAGAGGGAAATGGCATCTTCATGAAAAGGAACTTGTGTGAGATTTTCCTTCATTCTTTCATAGCGTTTTTCACGTGATAAGACACTCTTCATTTTCTTGGCTATGAGCCGTCCTAGTGTGGCATCGTGGGTGTTGAGCAAGGTATGACGCACCTGTGATTTTTGACGTAGGTGTTTGTTCATAGCTTTGTCAAATTCTTTTTTGTCGTTCCGAGCTTGTTGGACTTGCTTCTGATAGGCTTGTTGGCGTCCCAATGCGTAATCCTGGTAGTCAAGATCTACAACTTTGGTCTGAGCAAGTGTTTTCTTCTTAACAGATTCTAGGTGAATGATTTTTGTAGCTGTTCTGCTAAGGAAGTCTTCATCGTGAGAAACGAATAAAATGGTTTTAGGACTAGTAATGATATAGTTTTCAAGCCACAGTAAGGTATCTAAATCCAGGTCATTGGACGGCTCATCCAGAAAAATAATATCAGATGGAGTTGCTAAAGATTTGATTAACTGAATTTTTAATTTTTCGCCACCTGACAGGCTTCCAATCAATTGTTGATTGGCAAATCGTTCGCTGTCAAACTGGAGCTGCTCAGCATAGAGGTAGAGTAGACCGTAATCAATGTCACTGTCCATATCTCCAAAGAAGTAGTCGTTCAAGGTTAGCTCTGCCATTTCCAGTGAAAGACTTTGGGGAATGTAGACTGGTGAGTGAAAATATCGGTGAATGCTGCCTGATATGAGCAGGTAGTCGGTGACAAGAGCTGAATCCATCAAGGTAAGTAATAGACTGGATTTTCCATTTCCTTCTTCGCCGATGATGGCTATTTTATCGCCAGGGTTGACAATGAGGTTTAGGTCATGAACCAGATTTCTCAAATCTTTTTGATGGTCGAGGGTTAGGTGTTGAGTGGTTAGTAGCATAAGGCCTCCTTTACAAGAAAAAACACACTACCTATTTAGTAGTGTGTCGAAATCTGCTCAAAAAGACCCTATTCAAGGAATAGAGGGAACAGAAAAATGGACGCAAGAAAACTACTAAATAAGTATAGAACTTAAATTGAGTTTACTTGTTACTGTCCATTTCTCCTTACCTCGCATGCTTTATTTCTTTTAATATAGCATATCGATAGAAGCTTGTCAATCAGCGTGCTATAATATTCATAGATTTTGATAGAGATATATGTTAAAATGAACTTATTGTAAATGAGAGGGGATTCGAAATGGCAATCACTGGAATTGAGCAAGCAGATATTTTAGAAATAGACAAACAAGTCCGTTTACGTCGGTATGATGGTCAGCATGATTTTGCTTTTGAATGGCACCAAGATCTAGAATTGGTCTGGCTGATTGATGGTGATCAAGAACGTTATAGTCTTGACTTGCTCGATCGTATGTATGATTATTTGTCTAAAAATGGCGAATGTTACTTTATTGAAATTTTTGAAGACTATCAGTTTATCCCAATTGGTGATGTGACACTGTTTGCAGATGATTTTGCCATTGCCATTGGAGATAAGCGGTATTGGAACAAAGGAATTGGAACCAAGGTATTGCAGCGAATGGTAGAACGTGCAAGGGAGCTTGGCTTTGTGGAAATACTTGTCGAAGAAATTTACGATTGGAATCTTGGTTCACGCAAGCTGTTTGAGAAATGTGGTTTTGAAGTTGTTGAAAAGACAAAGAAAGGGTGGTCTTACAAAAAGATGTTATAGGTATTAATTGTGAGATGTTAAAAAGCCTCTGACACACTTGGTCAAAGGCTTTTTGTATTTTATACGTTCAATACCTTATCTAGGAAGTCTTGTAAACGTGGATGTTGTGGGTTGTCAAAGATTTGCTCTGGTGTACCATCTTCAAGGAACTCACCGCCATCAGTGAAGATAACGCGGTTAGCAACCTTGCGAGCGAAGCCCATTTCGTGTGTGACGATCAACATGGTCATACCTTGCTCAGCCAAGTCTTTCATAACGTTGAGTACATCGCCAACCATTTCAGGGTCAAGGGCGGAAGTTGGTTCGTCAAAGAGCATGATGTCTGGGTTCATAGCGAGGGCACGAGCGATGGCAACACGTTGCTTCTGACCACCTGAAAGGCTGTCTGGCATAGCGTCGCGTTTGTCTGCCAATCCAACTTTTTCCAATAATTCCATGCCGACTTTTTCAGCTTCAGATTTGTCCATCAATTTGTGTTCGATTGGCGCAAATGTGATGTTATCAAGTACAGACATATGTGGGAAGAGGTTGAAGTGTTGGAATACCATTCCGACATTTGAACGGAAGGCGTCAACATCTGTCTTAGGATCGGTTAAGTCATATCCATCGACTGTTACTTGACCACTTGTAATGGTTTCAAGTAAGTTCATTGTACGAAGGAAGGTCGATTTACCTGAACCAGAAGGGCCGATGATACAAACAACATCACCTTCATAGAACTTAGCAGTAATACCTTTGAGGACCTCGTTTTTTCCATAAGACTTGTGTAAGTCATGGACGTTGATTTTTAATTGAGCCATTATTTGCCTCCTTTTTCGAGTTTGCGTGCTAAGCGAGTCAAGAGTGTGATAACTACCAAGTAAATGATGGCAAGAATTGCATACATACGGAAGGATTGGTAGTTACGTGCAATAATGATTTTACCTGCTTGGAAGAGTTCTACCAAACCAATCGCAGAAATGATAGTAGTATCTTTCAGAGTAATAACAAACTGGTTGATAAAGTTAGGCAACATAATTTTACCAGCTTGAGGTAGGATAATCTTACGCATGGTTGTTCCGTAGGAAATACCCAAACTGCGAGATGCTTCCATCTGACCAGCTGGAACTGCCTGAATACCACCACGAACAATCTCAGCAATATAGGCACCAGAGTTGAGGGATAGGGCAATCGTACCAGCGACAAAGTCATTGATTGGAGATTGTTGACCAGTGATCGACTCGATTAAGTTTGGAATACCCCAGAAGATGAATGCAGCGACAATCATGAGCGGAATACCACGAACAACATCTACAAAAACAGATGAAGTAATACGGAGTGCTTTAACTGGGCTGACTGCAAACATACCGAAGATAATACCGATGACAATTGCAATAGCAAATGATAGAAGGGCAAGTCCAATTGTGATACCAAGACCTGAGAGCAACTGACCGTAGTTGTTTTTCAAAAGACCAACAATCGTTGTCTCATCAACAGTTGAAGTTGTTGCGCTTGCTTCTTCAGTTGAGTTGAAATACTTATTAAGGATTTCATCATACTTGCCTGATTCAACTAGGGCAGCTAAGCCGTTGTTAAACATTTCAATCAATTCTGGGTTGGCACCTTTTTTAACAGCAAATCCGTACTCACCTGATTTTTCGCCAGGAATTGGTGTTGCAAAGTTGCGACCTTGTTGGATGGCATATAGAAGAACCGCTTCGTCATCCATAAGAGCATCAATAGAACCAGAGTTTAAACTGTCATACATACTTGAAGCTTCGTCGAAGGCTTTTAGGGTGTAACCGTATTTTGACTTGTTTTCTTCCAAGAAACTATATGAAGCAGTACCATTTTTAGCTCCAACAGTTTTCCCTTTTAAGTCTTCGTAAGAAGCGATGTCACTACCATTTTTAACAGCTAATAGGATGTTTGAAGTATAGTAGGCGTTTGAGAAGTCAAAGATTTCCTTACGAGCGTCTGTGATAGACATACCGGCAATAACTGCATCAGCTTGTCCAGCTTGAACAGCATTTAGTGCAGCGTCGAAACCAGGGTTTTGAATGGTAATAGTAAATCCTTGTTGTTCAGCGATTGCCTTGATTAATTCCATATCGATTCCGACATAGTTACCTGATTCATCTTGGTATTCAAATGGAGCAAAAGAAGAATCTGCCACAATTGTGTAGCTTGATTTGACAGGTGTTGCTTTAGCTGATGCGTTTCCTGTCAAGCTTAAACGAGACGAGTAATCTGTACTTTCGGCAGAAGTGGTAGAAGCTCCTAACCATTTGTTCATGATTGTTTCGTAGGTGCCATCTTTCTTCATCTCAGCTAAAGCCTTGTTAAAGTCTTCAACAAGATATTCATATTGGCTACCTTTTTTTACAGAGAAACCAAATGAACCGATGGCTTCGCCTTCGATGTCAATGCTTAGGTCTTGACCTTGTTGGATAGCGTATTGAATAACCGCTTCGTCGTCCATGACTGCATCAACAGCACCAGCAGAAAGGCTATTATACATCAAATCGCCAGTATCAAAAGTTTTTACGTTGTATCCGTACTTGTCTTTGTTTTCTTCTAGGAAGTTTTGGGCTGCGGTACCGTTTTTGACACCGACAGTCTTGCCTTTAAGGTCCTTATATGAAGAGATGGTATTTGCCTTTGTGGTAGCGATAACGATTTTGGTGTCGAAGTAAGGGTCTGAGAAAGTAAATACTTTCTTACGCGCTTCGGTGATAGTTGTACCTGCCATTAGGGCGTCCGCAGATCCAGCCTGTACAGCGTTTACAGCTGCATCAAATCCTGGGAAGCTTTGATTCATGGTCCAACCTGAGCGCTTGGCTACTTCGTTGATGATGTCAACATCTAATCCTTTATAAATTTGATCTGAGTCTTTAAACTCGAATGGGGCGTAAGCATTGTCAAATACGATATCAATAGTATCGTCAGCTTTAACGCCAGTAAAAATAAAGAATACAGGCAAAATGCTTGCCAATAACATGAGTAATTTTTTCTTCATTTCCATACTCCTTCTATTATAAAATAACTGTCCTAGTATATCATATTCTGAAAATTAATGCAAAATCGAGGTTTTTATAATGTTAGAATTTCTGACATACAAAGTCATTAAAATGTGAGAAAATTTAATATTTTGGACATAGTTGTGAATGGTTTAGAATGTTTCTCCATTAGTCGAACTTATGATAAAATAGGAGTATGATCAATCGAAATACTGAAAACCAATTTAAACTTGTGTCAAAATATGCACCGTCTGGTGACCAGCCCCAAGCCATTGAAACCTTGGTTGATAACATCGAGGGGGGCGAAAAAGCCCAGATTCTCATGGGGGCGACGGGTACTGGTAAGACCTACACTATGAGTCAGGTCATCGCCCGTGTCAATAAGCCGACCCTAGTCATCGCCCACAACAAGACCTTGGCTGGTCAGCTCTACAGTGAGTTTAAGGAATTCTTCCCAGAAAATGCGGTCGAATACTTCGTATCTTACTATGATTACTACCAGCCAGAAGCTTATGTACCGTCTAGCGACACCTATATCGAAAAGGATAGTTCGGTCAATGATGAGATTGACAAACTCCGTCACTCAGCGACCTCAGCCCTGCTGGAGCGAAACGATGTTATTGTCGTGGCTTCTGTTTCTTGTATCTACGGTTTGGGTTCACCCAAGGAATATTCAGATAGCGTGGTCAGTCTGCGCCCAGGTCAGGAGATTTCCCGTGATCAGTTGCTCAACTCTCTGGTAGATATTCAGTTTGAGCGCAACGACATCGACTTCCAACGGGGACGTTTCCGTGTACGTGGAGATGTGGTGGAGATTTTCCCGGCTTCTCGTGATGAACATGCCTTCCGTGTGGAGTTTTTCGGGGATGAAATCGACCGCATTCGTGAGATTGAAAGCCTGACAGGTAAGGTTTTGGGCGATGTGGATCACTTGGCGATTTTCCCTGCCACCCACTTCGTGACTAACGATGACCATATGGAAACGGCTATTGCCAAGATTCAGGCGGAACTGGAAGAGCAGCTCAAGGTCTTTGAGGCAGAAGGAAAACTCTTAGAAGCTCAGCGATTGAAACAACGAACCGACTACGACATCGAAATGCTTCGGGAAATGGGTTACACCAACGGAGTTGAGAACTATTCACGACACATGGACGGGCGAAGCGAGGGCGAGCCTCCGTACACACTGCTGGACTTTTTCCCTGAAGACTACCTGATTATGATTGACGAGAGCCACATGACCATGGGGCAGATTAAGGGGATGTACAATGGTGACCGCTCACGCAAGGAGATGTTGGTCAACTATGGTTTCCGTCTCCCGAGTGCACTGGACAACCGTCCGCTGCGCAGGGAAGAATTTGAGAGCCATGTCCACCAGATTGTCTATGTATCTGCGACGCCGGGTGATTATGAAATGGAGCAGACTGATACCGTTGTCGAGCAGATTATTCGGCCGACAGGGCTTTTGGATCCAGAAGTGGAAGTCCGTCCAACCATGGGTCAAATGGATGACCTCTTGGGTGAAATCAATGCCCGTGTTGAGAAAGGTGAGCGGACCTTTATCACTACCCTGACCAAGAAAATGGCAGAGGACTTGACCGACTACCTGAAAGAAATGGGGGTCAAGGTCAAGTATATGCACTCGGACATCAAGACCTTGGAGCGTACGGAGATTATCCGTGATTTGCGCCTGGGTGTCTTTGATGTCTTGATAGGGATTAACCTCTTGCGTGAAGGGATTGACGTGCCAGAAGTCAGTCTGGTCGCTATTCTAGATGCTGACAAGGAAGGCTTCCTCCGTAATGAACGGGGGCTCATCCAGACAATTGGTCGGGCAGCTCGTAACTCTGAAGGTCATGTGATTATGTATGCGGATAAGGTCACCGAGTCCATGCGCAAGGCTATGGAGGAAACCGCCCGCCGCCGTCAAATCCAGATAGCTTATAATGAAGAACATAGTATCATTCCACAAACTATTAAAAAGGAAATCCGTGACCTGATTAGCGTGACCAAGGCTGTCACTCAGGACAAGGAAGAAGTGGTGGACTTCAATGCCCTCAACAAAGATGAACGCAAGGCTATGATCAAGAAACTGGAAGTTCAAATGCAGGAAGCAGCAGAAGTGCTTGACTTTGAACTGGCAGCGCAGATTCGTGATATGGTCATCGAGTTGAAAGCGATGGGGTAGGAGAATTGATAATTTTCAGTCTTATAATGGTTATACTATTGCACAATGAAAGAGAAGAAAATGAATTTTAAAGATGAATTCTATGGTTTTTATAGAAATGATTTGAGTATTGATTCAATAACTAAAGAAAATACAATTATTGTATTTGATACCAATTCGTTATTGAATGTATTTCGCTTTACTCCCGAAGCAGCCAAAAAATATTTTGAAACAATAGAGAAAGTTCAAGATTTTATCTACATTCCCTACTTAGTTGCATTGGAATTCCATTTTCATAAATCTGAGACTTTATTGTTAAGTAAAGTGAATGTTGAAAAATTTAAGAGTAGATTCAATAAAAATTGGAATAAGATAAAAAGTGAGGCAGCTAAGACATTATTTTCTAGTCTAACTTTTCGAAATGACTTACAGCAAGAGGAGCTGAGTTCTTACTTAAGTAGTCTGTTAGATTCAAGTGAATTAGGAATAGAGGCGAAACTACTGGAAAAGATTTCTTCAATAAGTGACACTCAAAAAGCAACTTTTTCTTCATTAATCGAGATTTTAGAGCAGAAGACACGAAAACGCTATGGGCAGGATTGGATAAATGAGGTTGAGAAACGAGGAGAGGAACGCTATAAGAAAGATATTCCGCCGGGATTTAATGATAAAAATAAGAAAGACAGCAGAGGTTATAATGGTATTGTCTATCAACAAAAGTTTGGGGATTTAATTATTTGGGAAGATATGCTGGAAAAATCTTCAGAGAGTGATATAAAAAATGTTGTATTTGTGACATCTGATGGAAAACGTCCTGATAAAACTGATTTGAATTATAAAGTATTAGTTGGAAAAGATGAAAAGGGTAAAGATAAATATCAGGTGGTTGGACCGAGAATTGAACTGATTGAGGAGATGAGGGAGAAGTCAGGAGCTAGTTTTTATTTGATGGATGAGCTTGAATTTATTAAGAGATTTTCTGGTAGTGAAATCTCTAACCGAATGGCTAAATCAATTGGTGATACCCTTGAAGAGCTTGCTAATTCAATGTCTTCGTTAGCTCCCCAACAGTCGAAAGATATGGTTCAAGCCTTTACGAAGGCAACATCATCTTTAAGTAATAGTTTTACTTCTAAAGTTGAGAGACGAGAGGTTACGGATATATTTGAACTTGAAGAAAAATTGAATCAAGATTATAACATTATGGATTCGTTGGCTGAATATGTTGAAGATAAGTTACCCAATATGGATTTTGAAGGAGAATATTTTTCAGGCTGGGGAGAGTTTGAAGATATTCATATATTGAGTTCTAATATTGATGAGTATGCTTTTGAAGATAATTTTTATGAGATTACTTGTACTGCAATTGTTAATGCTGAAGTAGAATTTAATATTGTTACAAAAAATCCTGATTTTGAACAAGGAGAAGAAGAATTCTTTTATGAATCAAGCAGTCGTGATTTAGAATTTACGATTGAGTTTACGTATGAGATGGATTATGATATGTTTGAAAATATTGTAATTGTTGATTATTATTTCATTTAATATCTTTATCCATTTAGATGAGTTATAATGGTAAATGAGTAGAAGGAAATATGTACTAGTTTAATTTTAACTGAAGGACAAATGCAGGAAGCTGCAGAAGTACTTGACTTTGAATTGGCAGCCCAGATTCGTGACATGGTTATTGAGTTGAAAAATATGTAGTAAGAGTTGCTAAATTCAGTGATTTAAGTAGAATGAAATTACAATAGGCGGCAGGTAGAAATTGACCTGCCACCTTTTATAATACTTAAAATTTTTACTTGGGGACTTAGGGACAAAAAATTTGTCCCTGTCCCTATAAAAGGTTATAATGGTTTCTATACTATTTAGGGAATAGGGGAGTTTTTATGAAAAATATTTTTGGTGAAAAACGACAGCGGTTCGGTTTTCGGAAACTGTCAATTGGACTTGTCTCGGCAGCTGTAGCAAGTTTGTTTTTTGCATCGTCGGTCGCAGCAGCACCGTCAGCTAGTGCTCAGTCTATCAATTATTCCTATGTGACAGAGCAAGAATTGACAGATGCGGAAAAGGAGTTGATTATTCGTGACTTGCCTGGCTTAGCTCAGGAAACGGATGCAAATTATTACCTGATCTATCGTCCAGCTACTGGCACAGCATCTACTCCATCGACAAGCTCGTCTCAAGTTTTGCCAAATACTGGCTCCGTAGAAACCGGACTATTGGTGGCGGGCGGAGTGTCTCTCCTATTATTGGCTGTTAGATTTGGTAAAAAAGGTAAGAAGGAGTTGACGGGTGTCATCCTTTTGACAGCTACAGGAGCAAGCTTCTTGGGTCCAACTAGCTCAGCATTGACGAGTCAAATTTTGGCTCAATATAACCATGCTATCGAAATATCTGCCGGACAAGCGTTACCGGCCCCAGCTGAGATTGATGGCTACGTTTATGTAGGATATTTGAAGGATAGCAAAGCTATTGAACAAGCTACTTCAGAAGGAATCCGTACAGAAACTATTGTCAACAAGACAGAGGCCATTCCATTTGAAATTCAAACCGTAGAAAATCCTCAATTATCTGCGGGGACAGAGCGAGTGGTACAGGAAGGACAGGATGGGGAGCGTACTGTAACGATTAAACAAGTCCATTCAAAAGGTCAAATTATTTCGGAAGAAGAGCTTTCCTCGACGGTTACAAAAACTGCTGTTCCAAAGATTGTTGAAGTTGGTACAAAACAAGCAACCGATGATATTGTTACAGAAGTACCAGATACAGCGCCTAGTCACGAGTTACCTACCTTACAGACAACAGAAGAAGTATCTACCTACACGGAGTCTATTCCTTTTGAAACACAAGAAGTTGCTGATGATACCTTGCTAGAAGGTACAAGACAGATTGTGCAAGAAGGTAAAGCTGGACAAAAGACAATTGAGACAAAGAAAACCTACATCGACGGTATTTTAGTAAAAACAGAAACTGTCTCTGAAACGATTAACCAACCTGCTACTCCACAGATTATCCATGTTGGAACAAAGCCAGTCACAAGTGTACCAGATTCGGCACCTAGCCATGAAGTTCCAACGATTTCTTTAACAGAAGAAACGCTTACTCATACAGAAGCTATTGCCTTCGATTTGCAAGAAATCTATGATGCAAACTTGGCAGAAGGTAGTCGTGAAGTTGAACAGAAGGGACAAGCTGGTGTTCGGACAATCGAGACTAAGAATTATTATGCCGATGGTGTACTAATTAAATCCGAACAAGTTTCAGATGTAGTGACAAAAGCACCAGTAACAGAAGTTGTAAGAGTAGGTACGAAAACAGCAGATGTTCTTGGAGTTGAAACCGTTGTCGTAACAGAAGAGCTTCCGTTTGAAACGACAGTCACAGAAGCAGAAGAACTTTATGTTGGAGAAGAAAAAGTTGTTAATGAAGGTAAGGTTGGTTCTAAGGAAGTTACCACTACTTACCAGACAATCAACGGAGTCCGTCAACCAAACCCAACAGTGACTGAGAAAGTCCTTGAAGAGCCAACAACGAAAGAGGTTCTCAAAGGAACAAAACCAATAGAAGGTACGGAAACCGAAACGAATCAAGTTGAAATTACCTTTGAAACAGAGTATGTTGACGACCCGACACTGCTAGAAGGTAAGACCAAAGTTGTAACGGCGGGTGTAAATGGCTCTAAGACAGTTACAACAACTTACCAGACTATCAAGGGCGTTCGTCAGGAAAATCCTACTGTAACGGAAGAAATTACTAAGCAACCAGTCAAGCAAGTCATTGCGCGTGGTACAAAGGTTGAAAAAGTACCACAAGTGATTATCACAGACTTGGTTGAAAATGACGATGCCAAGTCAGCGACAATTAGCTACAAGTTGACAGATGAAACATCTAATTTCCTCAGAGCAGTTGCACTTTTGTATGACAATACAGGTGCCTTGGTTAAAGAGCAAGCTATTGACGATCCAAATGGCGAAATTACCCTAGAAAATCTCGACTTCTACACAGACTATACTGTGAAGACCAAGATATTCTATACCCTAGATGAACAAGAACAAAGTTCAGAGCAAGAAGCCATTATTGAAAGCATGCGCAAATTTGATTTGGTCTACAAGAAGATTGAAATCAAGGATATTGATGCGGTGACTGTTTACCGTCGTAAAAATGGTAGCTACATCGGTCAAGAATTCTTGGAAGAACTGCCAACATCCACCGATGAATTGTTTATCAAGGTGACTTCAGACCGTTTCAAGGAAGTTTACCTACCTGTGTCAAGCGTTGAAGAAACTACCTTGAATGGCAAGGCAGTCTTCAAACTAGTTTCATCCTTTGATGAATTGGTACAGGACAAGGATGCCCAATACGTTGCCAACCGTGAATTCTATATTCCTAAGATGGCGACTGATGCAAATACCTACACATCTTTCAAAGCTTTGATTGACGCTATGAAGGCAAATCCAAAAGGCACCTTCAAACTAGGAGCACATTTGGACGCAAGTGAAGTTCCTGTTGGAGATGTTGCATCGTATGTGACCAACTTTAGCGGTACCTTGGATGGCTTAAATGACGGCTACGCCTTTTCTATCAGCAACTTGAAAGCACCATTGTTCTTTAACCTTGGTGGTAAAGTTCAAAACTTGGACATCAAAAATGCTAGCCTAAACACAACCTCTAAGAACCCACTTGCGACAATTGCTATCAATGCCAATGGAGCAACCATTACAAACGTAGCAGTAGAAGCAAGCCTTAAAGGTCCGCAACATGTTTCTGGTCTAGTTCATTCTGCAACCAACTCTACTATCAAGGATGTATCCTTCAAGGGAAGTATTGAAGTAACTGGAACTGAAGCCAGCCTAACTGGTGGTATCTTGGGTAACGGTACGATGGCAAGTGTTGGAAATGCCAAGGTTGATGCGACCATTACCCTCCCAGGTACGGCAAATCAAGTAGCTGGTGGTATCGTCGGTCGTACCATGCTTGTCTACGATGTACCAGGAAGCGTCTATAATTCTTATGCAACTGGTTCCATTGTGACGACTGAATCGGCAGCCATTGTCGGCGGAATCGCAGGTGCCAACCAAGTAACGGGTGCCTATGCTCCATATAGTGGTAATGTTAACAATGTTATCAGTGATATGACTGGTGAGACAAGCATTATCGGTCAACCAGCAAATCCAAATGGTAAGATTAAAGACGGATTTACAACAACATCCGATAGCTTGAGTAATGTCACTGTTATCACTGATGAAGAAGCTCAAGCAAAAGTGGAAACGATGAATATTCAAGCGACAATTGACGATTCTGTACCGCTTAATCTCAATCATTATTCAGTAGACTACTTGACCTTGGATAAGGCACAGGCTGACCATGAAATCGCCTACTACAACATGGAGAAAATATTGCCATTCTACAACAAGGAACTTCTTGTCTATTATGGAAACAAGATTGCGACAGACGATAAGCTCAACAAGGTTCGTTTGCTGGATGTTGTTCCAATGAAGGACAATGTTGTAGTTGCTGATGTCTACGCTGAGAAGGCCAATATCAATAAGATTATGCTTCACTATACAGATGGCACTGTGGACTACAAGACAGTTTCTTATCTAGAAGACTTCAAGAATAATCATGTGGTTGAGTACACTATTTCAGGTACGGACTTGATTTACACGCCAGAATCATTCTTGAATGACAGAAGTGCCCTTGTCAACGACTTGGTAAGCAGCCTTTCTACGGTTGTCCTCGATTCGGATGCTATGAAGGCTATTATCAATTATCCTACAAAATTAAATGCAGATACTCAGACTGGCACAGCTAAAGACTTCTACTTTGGTGAAAGCTTTGAACAAGTGAAAGCTAACCTAGAGAGCAACGTTCGTAAGATTTTGGTTGCTAGTCTAAATGGTCAAGGTCAGGCTTCTGAAGACTACATCAAAGAGAAAATCACCAATAACAAAGAAGCCTTTGTGCTCGGTTTGACCTACTTGAACCGTTGGTATGACATCAACTTTGGAGAGATGAATACCAAAGATTTGACAATATTTGAACCTGACTTCTTCGGAAATGATGCGGCGTCTGCTCTTGATATGATTCTTGCAATTGGTAATGGTGGCTACGATGTTCTTCGTGCCCACAACAACGTGACCACTTTTGCATCCATCATTGGTAAACAAAATAATCAGACCAAGCTTTTTGATATGCTGGAAGACTATCGTCAGCTCTTCTTGCCAGAAATGACCAACAATGAATGGTTCAAACAAACCACTAAAGCCTATGTGGTTGAAGGTAAGTCCTTGATTCCAGAAGTAGCTGCTAAGCAGGAAACGACAGATACTTACAGCAAGTACAATGTCGGTGCCTACAGCAAGATTGTGAATGATACGGTGTCTAATCCAACTTGGAAGTACAACCACATGCTCTTGCCACTTTTGACCCTGCCACAAGAAAATATCTTTATTATCACAAACATGAACACCATCGCGATTGGTTCATATGAGCACTATGTAGATGATTATTCAACAGTGGAAAATCGTGATAAGGTTCGTCAGATGGTTGATTTGGCGGCAGAACGCCAACGTGACAATGCGGACTTCTGGTATAAGATGATGGACGAAGCCAACCGTGACAAGCTCTTCAGATCTGTCCTCAATAACGAAGGTTACGTCATGTACGGTAAAGATGGCACGAAGTCTTATCGCAACTTGACAGCCGATGTTGATGCTATCCAAGATTTCTACGGTCCTATCAACAAGTGGTACCGTGAGCATCCGTCTATTAAGACTGCCTTTGCGGATGGAAGTGAGACCTACTATATCACTTACGATATGCTGTCAGATTATGGTACAGCCCTTTATACCCACGAAATGGTCCACAACCAAGATGGCGATATTTATCTGAAAGGCTATGGCCGCCGAATCGGTCAAGGTATGGAAGTTTACGCTCAAGGTCTTCTGCAAAATGTCTTCAATGTCACTGAGATGAACCTTGGATTCAACGCAGTCTATAATAGCGATGATGCCAACCGTGTCCATGTCGGAGATCCAGTTGCACGTTTCAATAGCGAAGCTGATTTCAATGAGTATTACCATAACCAGTTCGATGTGCTTTACTTGCTGGATTACCTAGAAGGTACAAACATCTTGGCTCAATCGGATGCAACGAAGAAAGCTTGGTTGCGTAAGATTGAAAACTACTATGTCCAAAATAATGGTGTTGATACCCATGCTGGAAACTCTGCGCGTGCATTGACCGATGATGAAGTTGCAAGCTTGAAAACCTTCAATGATTTGATTGATCAGAGTATTATCGTTCAGCGCCAATATGTCAACAATCCAACTAACACAAGCAAGAAATGGGATCGAAATAGTTATGTCAGTGTTCCAATGTTTGCAGCTAACTTCTCAGCCCTTTCAAACTCAAAAGGTTCACCAGGCGACATCATGTTCCGCCGTATGGCCTTTGAATTGATTGCTGCTAAAGGCTACACAGATGGTTTCGTACCGTATGCTTCTGGGCAATTATCTGACCTTGCTATGGAGAAAGGCTCAATCATCTACGATACTTGGAACAAGAAAGATACTGGTTTGATTACGGATGACCATGTTCTAGAATATGTCTTCCAAGGTCAGTATGCTACATGGGCTGAATTCAAGAAAGCCATGTTTACTGAGCGTTTGGAAAAAGCTGCAGCAGGCCAACTCAAACCGTTTACCATGCAGTATGAACTTGGTGTTGCTGATTCGACCAAGGAAGTGACTGTCACAAGCTTTGAACAGTTGCAAGCCTTGATGAAAGAAGCTATGGAAGCAGACATCCAAGCGAACAGTCTCAACTTGAACAACAGTCGAGTTCATGCACTCAAAGTAAAAGTTTATCAAGCCTTGATGAACTCTACAAATGACTTCAGAACATCGATTTTTAATTAAATAATCATTAACAAGTTGGTCTTGTGCCAACTTGTTTTTTAATGTATACTAGAGGAAAAAATTCGGAGGTATATTAGATGATGATTAAACCACTGGAAACGGAAAGTGAAATGCTAGGCAAGGCCTATGTACATTGGAAGGCTTGGCAGGAAGCCTATGCTGACTTGTTACCTCAGGAATTTTTAAAGAATACTTACACCTTAGAACGCTGTCAAGACTGGGCGGTTCGGTATCCTCAGAATATCTTGATAGCTGTGATGGATGATAAGGTGGTTGGTTTTGCCTGTTACGGCTCGTCTAGTCAGGAGGATTTGCAAGGGGCAGGGGAGCTCTACGCCCTCTATGTCTTGGCGGACTATTATGATCAGAAGATAGGCTACCAGCTCATGCAGGCAGCTTTGGAAAAATTGCAGAGCTACGAAAGCGTTACTCTCTGGGTATTGGAGGGGAATGCGCGTGCCATTGCCTTCTATGAAAAAGTTGGTTTCCGATTTGATGGTGTCAAAAAAACGGTCAATTTAGGTGCAGAACGTACAGAATATAGAATGATTTTAAAACAGAAAGGGAGAGAAAATGGCTAGAAAAGAAATGGTCACTTTGACCAACATGTGTCTAATCGAAGATAAGGAAGGGAAGGTCGTTGTACAGATTCGAGATCCCAAGCGTTATCGTTGGTCTGGTGTTGCCTTTCCAGGTGGACATATTGAAGAAGGCGAGAATTTCCATGATTCGGTTGTTCGTGAGGTCTTTGAGGAGACTGGCTTGACGATTGGAAATGCACGATTAGTCGGAATAAAGCATTGGCCGGATAAGGAAGGGCATCGTTATATTGTATTTCTCTATAAGGCAACAGAGTTTACAGGAACTATCCGATCAACTGAAGAAGGTGAGGTACGTTGGGTCGAGAAGTCGGAGCTGCCTCAGATGGATTTGGCCTATGATTTGCTAGAAATACTGAAAGTCATGGATGAGCCAGATTTGTCCGAGTTCTTTTATACTAGAAAAAATGAAGATGGAGAGTGGGATAGGAATTTTAGGTAGAAGCTAGAAATAGCTTCTTCAGAACGTAGACAAACTCCTAAAAATATAAAAAATTGAAGAAGTTTACGAAAGATAGCAAATTATTAAACTCTTAGAAACATTGATATTTCGGTGTTTCTGAGAGTTTTTTATTTTCAACATAAAGAAAAAAGATTGAAGAAAATTGTCCAAAATGGACTTTTTTTCAATCTGAGCTTCTTTTTTATTTGTGTTGTAATTCGCAGGTATTATTATATAAAATAAGGAATTATTGGATATTGAACGGCTATTTATTACTTGATTTGTCTGTAATTTCGGTTGCCTAGTATATTTTTATTGGATATATATTCTTTTTTGAAATTAATAATTCTTTGTGAAAACGTTGACAATTAATAAATTGTATATTAAGATGAAGTCATATCGTATGCTTATATTACTAATAAAAAGAGGAGGGTGTATGGGAGTAGACAATCTATTTTCAATCGGTAGGGCAGCTGCAATGAGCTGTGTTTCAACGAAAACACTACGCTATTATGAAAGCTTAGACCTAATCCATCCTACGCATATTTCGAGTGAGAATGGATATCGGTATTATGATAAAGAAACTTTACTGTTGATACCGCTAATTAAGTACTATCAGCAAGTTGGTTTGAATCTAAAGAGAATTAAAGAGTTAATTAGTGTAGCTGGTTGTTCAACACACTATCATCATCTCAAGAAAAGACGCGATGAGATAAATGCAGAACGTGAGGAGTTATCAATTGCGCTTTCATCAGTAGATGATTGGTTAGAGTTGATTATTGAGGGGGAATTATGTTTACAGAATCTGAAGCTATCTGCTGTTTCAAAGTCTGAACCCATTATTAGTGTTAAATACTATTCCGAGCAGTCTAGTTATTGTTACCTTGAACAACCTTATCACTATAATTATAAGGAATCAATAATAAATCTTGAGTGGATAAGGCACTTAGAATCGCATAGCTTAGAGGTGTCAGGTCCTGTTATTTTAAAATACAGTTCTTATCTAAGTAAGATGAACGGAGAAAGTGAGTTTGCGACAATTCTGCAACATTGCTTTCCAGAGTCAGCAAGCTTTTCAACTTTTGGAGGTTTCATGGCTTTGAGTTGCTATCATATAGGACCATTAGAGTGTATAGGTAAAACATACGAGCGTTTGATAGATTATGCTGAAGAACATAAATATGATTTAAAAAATGAATGTTATGAGAGACATGTTATTGACTACTGGGTTACTCAAAATTTAGATGAATTTGTAACGGAAATCATTATTCCTGTTGTTACACAGGAGGAAATTAATCGAAAATAACATTTTATTAATGGAATGGATTGAGGATGATATAAAATATCATCCTCAATCTTTTTATTTTACAATTACAAAATACAGTAATTTTACCCATCTTCCAAACTTTTCCCTAAGGATAAAGTTTTTCAGACAAATTTCTTGCAAAAAATATGAAATTATGCTTATTTGTTAAAATTGCGGAAACATTCTAATTAAAATGGTTGAATATTTTGACTAAGTATCAATGTAAGAGATAGGGAAATGGTGAATTAATTCATAAATTTGGAGAAAATAAGATTATTTTTGTAGATTATAAAAAAATCATTGACTTTGACTTTATGGAAGGGTTTACAATGTTACTATGACAAGAATTTTATTGCTCTATTAAGTAATTAATACAGTTATCAATTTAGTAAAAAATATATAAAGGAGGTAGTGTCATGAGTTCTGAAGCATTGGGAATGATTGAGACTAAGGGATTAGTCGGCTCAATAGAGGCGGCTGATGCAATGGTTAAAGCAGCGAACGTTACTTTAATCGGCAAAGAACATGTTGGTGGCGGTTTGGTCACTGTCTTGGTTAGAGGAGATGTTGGTGCTGTCAAAGCAGCAACGGATGCTGGCGCTGCTGCGGCACAAAGAATAGGAGAACTTATATCGGTTCATGTAATTCCACGTCCTCATAGCGAAGTGGAAACTATCTTGCCTACGACTAAATGAGTAGTGTTTTGCTAGAAATGGAAGGACATTTGTATGGAACAAACAACAAGCGCTATTGCACAACAAAAAATGGTTGAAACGACTCGGAAATTCCATATTGCAGGTATCCGAAGCGGAGTTATTTCTGGCTTATTTTATGGATTATACTCATTTGTGATTATGATCCTACAAGGTTTTGACCCCATTAAGTCAGCCGTAGGTATTCTAGCCGCACCTTTTGTAATGGGGGCGATTAACGATTTTCTCGGCGGATGCATGCTCTTATTAGGAGTTATAAAAAATGGAAAGTTTCAGGAGCTTGGCAGAACGCTAGCTACTAAACCAGGAAAAATAATGGTACTTGGTTATATTCTGGGAGGACCGGTTGCCAATGGAGCCTATTTAGTTGGGCTATATTTGGCTGGTGCATTTGCGATTCCGATTTCAGCAACTACAGCAGCTTTTGGAGCACTTTTTTCCGCTATTTTCTTGAAGCAAAAATTAAATATGCGTGTTGTTGCAGGGATGTTGATGTGTGTTGCTGGTGCAATCGTAATTAATTTAGTGAAGCCGGAAGGAGCTCCTAACTTCACTTTAGGAATTATATTAGCTGTTGTAGCTGCAGTATGTTGGGGGCTAGAAGGAACTATTTCAAGTTTTGGTGGTGCGATGCTTGACTCAGAAGTTACAGTAACGTTACGCCAATTGGTTTCAGGTTTGATACAAATGGTTGTTATTGTTCCAATTATCGGAGCTACTGGCTTGTTTACCGCTACACTAACATCACCATTCTTAGTATTCCTTTTATTAATTTCTGGTACTCTTGTGGGTATTTCATATATGGAATGGTATCGTTCGAATGCGATGGTTGGTACTGCAATTGGAATGTCATTAAATATTACCTATGCTCTCTGGGGTGTCCTATTGAGTATTCTCTTCTTGGGACAACCAATTACTACAACGATTGTAGTTGGTTCGCTTGTTATTATTGGAGGAGCGATACTAGTAACAACTAACCCATTGGATTTTTTTAGAAAAGAAGGGGAATAATCTATGAAATTATTACCAGCAAGGACTGCTGTACTTAATTATATGAACACTGTGGAAGAAGCAGATGTGTTCCAAGTTATGTCAGCTTTAAAACCTCAATTCGGAAATGAAAAACAGTTTAGGGAAGATTTATTCCTAGAGCATTTAATGTCTTTGGAATGCAATGGTTATCTGGTTCAAACTGGATATGATTTAGATGAAAATGGTAACTTACGGATACGTTATCAAATAAACGATGACGGTAGGTATGCGGTAGAGAAATATATCGCAAAAGAATTTCGAAGCTAAAGGAGTAGAAAGATGAGATATCATGGTGGTCAAGCCTTAGGGCTTGTTGAAACGGTTGGTTTGGTACCAGCTCTAGAAGCGTGCGATAAAATGTTGAAAGCTAGTAATGTTAAGCTAGTTTCATATGAAAATGTTGGTTCTACATTAGTAACAATCATGGTAGTTGGTGATGTAGCGGCAGTTGAGGCATCCGTAGAAGCTGGTGCACGTGCAGCAGATGCAATTGGGAAATTAACAGCACAAAATGTGATGCCTAGACCGATTTCGTCAGTTGGCGATATGGTTTCTGTACATGATATTGATAATTGATAAAGGAGCAAGCAATGGAAAGATATCAAGCGATTGGAGCAGTGGAGACATTCGGTCTTGTCTACGCACTTGAAGCAGCAGATGCAATGGTAAAAGCTTCAGACGTAGATGTTATTGCATATGTTAATACTGCATCTGGCTATATTGCAGTAATTGTTCAGGGGGAGACTGCTGCGTGTAAAACAGCAGTAGAAGCAGGGGTTAAGGCAGTAGAAACGATGGGGACTGAAGTATACAGTAGTGTCGTTATTCCAGGACCTCATGAAGATTTGAAGAAAATTATTGATAAGTATTCATTGGAAATGATGTTCCCAGAAGAAACAGTAGAATAGGAAAGTGTGGACGATATGAGATATATTGACAAAGATTTAGAATCAATTCAAGAGATACGAAATTTGCTTCTGAACGGTCAAATGTCTTTTGTTCATCTGGAAAAGTACAGTCAAGAAGATTTAGATGCCATTATCTCTATTTTTATAAAATCTTTGCAGTCTGGTATGAAAGGATATGTTCATGATTTTGTTGCAGGAAACGATTATGGTGTTGAAGAAGATGAACTTTTCTTGTGTACACATTTTATTAAACGTTTTGGTGAGACATTGCAGAATGAGAACTATGTTGGTATTATTGGTGGCGACCTCAAAGAAAAATGTATAGAAATTGGTGCCCCTTTAGGAGTTGTTGCGGTTATATTGCCCTCACATCCAACATTTACTCTATTAGTAAACCTTTGCTTACTTGCAATGAAAACAGGGAATGCCATGGTGTTTATTGCTAATAAACGTTCTACTAAGGCAACCTTAGATAGTTTGAAAAAATTAATCATATTAGCAGAAGAGTCGGGATATTCAGAAGGTGGTATCAGTTTAGGAGAAACAATCAGTGATGCAGGAATAGTAGAATTATTGTCTAGTGATAAGGTTTCGCTCATTCTTAATATTGGATGTTCAGAATATATATCAAATAAGTTTGTTACAAACACTCCGTTAATATTTGGTGGAGAGTCATCTGGCCCAGTATTTATAGAGAGAAGTGCAGATTTAGAAAAAGCAGTTAGAGATGTTGTACACTCTAGGAGTTTTCAGAATGGGATTTTACCAGGAGCGGAACAATTTCTTGTTACGGAAAATATTATTGCTGATCAAATTAAAGATAGTCTGAAAAGGAATGGCGCTTACTTGCTGTCAGATACAGAAACTGAGAAATTAACTAAATTTTTAAGACAATCAGAAAAAAATGTAAACAGAAGTTACATCGGAAAGTCAGCAATTTGGTTAGCAGAGAAAGCTGGTATACAAGTGCCTCAGGGAACTAAGGTCCTCATATCTATACAAGATTACATGAATGAAGAGGATTATTTTTGTCGAAAACTACTGTGTCCGATAATAATAGTGTATTTAGAACCTGATTGGACATTGGCCTGTGTTAAGTGTATGAATCTATTAGACGAACTAAAAATGGGGCACACACTTACCATCCATTCCAAAGATTGGAAGATTATTAGAGAATTTGCTTTAGTCAAAAAAGTTGGAAGAATTGTCGTAAATGCTCCGACAGTATGTGTTGCGACAGGTATTGTTTCTAATTTTCCTGCCTCATTAATTTTAGGTGGTATTACAACCGGTAAAGGATATAGCTCAGAAAATATTACACCCAGACATTTGACCTATACCCGTCGTGTTGGTTTTGAATTTAATGATAAAATTTAATGTGATTGTTTAAAAGAGAGGAAGTATTCAATATGGATATGAAGGAATTTACAGCTAAGCTAGAAGAAGCTACAAAAAAATTAAGTGCTGAAGAGCGTGCTTCACTGGTGAAAATTTTCCAAAGTGTTTCAGATGATATTACAAAGCCAGAGGTTCATTTTACAAATGAAGTATCGCTTGCAGCGGAGGGGACAGAAGTTCCAGATGGGATTACACCTCGCTTGCAGGCTTTAAAAAACCAATATTTGAAAGCGCAACCAACCATTTCTTTGCTTCGTGCTACGAATTTAACACGAATTTCTAAAGAAAACGAAGGTATGCCGAAAGCAATTCTACGTGGGACAGCTTTCAAGGAATTTTGTAAAATTGCACCCGTAGTCATTCAAGATAATGAATTGTTAGTAGGTGCCCCTAACGGTGGTGCACGATTTGGTGCATTCTCACCTGATATATCGTGGCGTTGGTTGCGTGATGAAATTGATACTGTATCAACACGTCCACAAGATCCGTACGCATTGTCTGAAGAAGATAAAAAAGTACTGAGAGAAGAAATTTTCCCATACTGGGAAGGTCGTTCTGTAGATGAGGCTTGTGAAACACAATATCGTGAAGCTGGTGCATGGGAGCTTTCAGGTGAATCATTTGTTTCTGATTGCTCATACCATGCTTGTTCAGGAGGCGGTGACTCCAACCCTGGTTATGATGTTGTAGGTATGCGTAAAGGGATGCTTGATATTAAAGTTGAGGCAGAAGCACACCTTTCAAAATTAGACTATGGAAATCCAGATGATTTAGAAAAAATTTATTTCTATAAAGCACAAATTCTTACTGCGGAAGGCGTGATGATTTATGCTAAACGCATGTCTGAACATGCAGCTGAGTTAGCGGCAAAAGAATTAAATCCTAAACGTAAAGCTGAGTTGGAAATGATTTCCCGTGTAAATGCTAATGTCCCAGCTCATAAACCAGAAACTTTCTGGGAAGCGATGCAATATGTTGTAACAATTCAACATCTATTGCTGTGTGAAGAAAACCAAACTGGATTATCTATTGGTCGTGTTGACCAATATATGTACCCACTCTATAAACGTGATATTGAAGCTGGTCGAATGAATGACTATCAAGCATTTGAATTGGCTGGTTGTATGTTTATTAAGATGTCAGAAATGATGTGGCTTACTTCTGAAGGTTCTTCAAAATTTTTTGCGGGATATCAACCATTCGTTAACATGTGTGTGGGTGGTGTTACTCGTGAAGGACGTGATGCAACAAATGACTTAACTTATCTCTTGATGGATGCTATTCGACATGTAAAAGTATACCAACCTACTTTAGCGACTCGCATTAATAATAAGTCACCGCGGAAATATTTGAAGAAAATTGTTGATGTCGTTCGAGCAGGTATTGGTTTCCCAGCATGCCATTTTGATGATTCGCATATTAAAATGATGTTGGCTAAGGGTGTTTCAATGGAGGACGCGCGTGATTACTGTTTGATGGGATGTGTTGAGCCACAAAAATCAGGTCGTCTGTATCAATGGACATCGACAGCCTATACTCAATGGCCAATCTTGATTGAAACAACATTAAATCATGGAATCCCATTGTGGTACGGTAAACCAGTTACCCCAGACATGGGATCTTTGGACCAATATAAAACGTTTGAACAGTTTGAAGCCGCTGTTAAAGAGACTATCAAATATGTTACAAAATGGACTTCTGTGATGACAGTTATTTCTCAGCGTGTCCAACGTGAATTAGCTCCAGCTCCTTTGATGTCTATGATGTATGAAGGAACTATGGAAAATGGTCGAGGTGTAAAATCTGGCGGTGCAATGTACAACTTTGGACCTGGTGTTGTTTGGTCTGGTCTTGCAAACTATGCAGATTCAATGGCAGCAATCAAGAAATTAGTATTCGAAGATAAGAAATATACTCTTGACGAATTGAATAAAGCACTGATAGCTGATTTTGAAGGATATGATCAAATTCGAGCAGATTGCTTAGCAGCACCTAAGTATGGTAATGATGATGATTATGTGGATTACTTTGCATCAGATATTATTGAATTTACGGAAGAGGAACATCGTAAATATAAAACACTCTATTCTGTCCTAAGTCATGGTACTCTATCTATTTCAAATAATACTCCGCTTGGACAAATTACAGGTGCATCGGCATCTGGCCGTCGTGCTTGGACACCACTGTCTGACGGTATTTCGCCAGATCATGGTATGGATACCAAAGGCCCAACTGCTATTATTAAATCTGTTTCTAAGATGGCCAATGAAAATATGAATATTGGTATGGTTCATAACTTTAAGATTATGGCAGGACTTCTTGATACACCACAAGGTGAGGAGAGCTTGATAACTCTCCTGAGAACAGCAAGTATCCTTGGTAATGGTGAGATGCAATTTAACTACCTTGATAATGCAATTTTGCTAGATGCACAACAACATCCA
This sequence comes from Streptococcus sp. 2022WUSS083, assembly GCF_044427155.1. Classification (NCBI taxonomy): domain Bacteria; kingdom Bacillati; phylum Bacillota; class Bacilli; order Lactobacillales; family Streptococcaceae; genus Streptococcus; species Streptococcus sp. 2022WUSS083. The sequence goes on from NZ_JAOTGK010000003.1 coordinate 109,871, forward strand.
GAAAAATATCGTGATTTAATTGTACGTGTAGCAGGTTACAGTGCATTCTTTGTTGAATTGTGTAAAGATGTACAGGATGAAATTATTGCTCGTACAGTACTGACACGAATTTAAAGTATATGTGAGGCGTAAAGGATCTCTGAAAGAGATCCTACTGCCTGCACTTGATAGGAGAGAAGTTAAGTGACAACGATTAAAAAACATGAAACACGAATCAATGTATTCAATGTTCAAAAATACAATTTATATGATGGTCCAGGTATTCGTACAATTGTTTTCTTCAAAGGTTGTCCAATGCGTTGTAAATGGTGTGCTAATCCTGAAGGGCTTGAGTTTGGGACGAATATTATGCATAAAGAGACATTGTGTAAACCATATAATGCATGTGCTAAGACTTGTCCCCTTGGAAGTGTTTGTTTTAAATTTGCTAATGAGGAAGCGCCTATATTATATGATTATGCTGATAAGGAACATCCAATTGATGTGACTCGCTATCAGAAAAAACGTCCTAGTAAAGCCGATATAGAGGGATGTCCAGAAGGAGCTTTAACAATTGCAGGAGAATCTAAAACAATTTCAGAATTGATGGATATCATACATGAGGATGATGCCTTCTACGAAATGTCTGGCGGAGGGGTTACATTGTCCGGTGGCGAATGCCTAGCACAAGGCGAAGGAGCTCTTGCTTTGCTTAAAGCCTGTAAGCAAGATGGATTAAACACTGCCGTAGAGACTGCAGGTTATGTACCAAATAAGGTTGTGATGAAGGTTGCGGAATACACTGATTTATTCTTATTTGATTTGAAGCATATGGATTCAAAAAAACATAATGAATGGACAGGTGTAGGAAACGAACGAATTCTAACAAATTTAAAATGGTTACTAGATGCCGGTTATAATGTAAAAATACGCATGCCAATGTTAAAAGGAATTAATGATAGCGAGGAAGAAATTCGCGCGATTATTGATTTTTTACTCCCGTATAAAGATAGTTCGAACTTTAAAGGAATTGATTTGCTCCCCTACCACAAGTTGGGTGTTAATAAGTACAAACAATTGGGGCTTGAGTACCAAATTAAAGGGGATCCTTCACTGAGTCAATTTGATCTGGATAGGATTGAGAGCTATATTCTAGCCAGTGACCTGCTTGTGAATGTTGTAAAACATTGATCTATTAGGGAGGTGGTGGACCTATGGAGAAAATGGAACGTATTATTCAGGAGTCGGTCCCAGGGAAACAAATAACCTTAGCTCATATTATTGCGGCACCTATTCAGGCTGTTTATGATAGCCTTGGCGTTGAAGATAGAGGCGCTATTGGAATTTTAGCAATTACTCCTTATGAGACTGCAATAATTGCCGCTGACTTATCTGGTAAATCGGCTGATGTAGATATTTGTTTTGTAGATAGATTTACAGGCTCAGTCATGTTTAGCGGAGATGTACAAAGTGTAGAAACAGCTTTGCAACGGATTCTTGACTATTTTAAAGAAAATTTGGGATTCTCGATTGTTCCATTAACAAAATCATGAAAAAAAGAATATTGGTTGTTGGGCCAGAGGATAGTGGTAAACGAGAAGTAATTCAATTTCTTGAAGGAAGACGTGAGATCAAACTAATAGAATCGATTGTATATGGTTCTAGAACTATTTATGTTCCCGATAGTTATCTGAGAAGTCCGGGAATGAAAAAACATATTATTGCAACGCAACAAAATGCCTATTGTATCGTTATGCTTTTACCATCTGATCGTAATTATAGGGTTTATTCGCCAAATTTTGCTCAAGTTTTTAGAATTCCTAGTCTTGGTGTAATTGTTCACCATTCTGAACAATTGGAAAATAATACAACTGATTGTTTATTAGAATTGAGAGAAACAGGTGTAAATGAATTAATTGAATTAGATTTAGAAGATTACGATACATATGTTGCATTACTTGAAAAGATTAAAGATTTAAAAGAAGGTAATCAATGAAAATACAAGAATTTCATGTAGGTCCTCGTTTTATTTCTGGAAAAGGAGCTACAACAAAAATTTCAGAATTACCAATTCAAAAAGCTTACATCATTTGTGATCCTTTTATGGAACAAAGTCAAATGGTTGGAAAGGTTACAGAAGTTTTGAGGAATTCAGGAGCGACCTTTAAGATTTTCTCAAAAGTAGTTCCGGATCCGACAGTCCAAGTTGTTTCTGAAAGTATTGCTGAAATTCGAGATTATAAGCCAGACACAGTTATTGCTCTAGGCGGGGGATCAGCAATGGATACAGCTAAAGCAGTGATTCGTGTATATTCTGAAACTGAAAAAACTGAAAGTCCCTACTTAATCGCAATTCCGACTACAAGTGGATCAGGAAGTGAAAATACAGCTTTTGCGGTCATTTCTGATCCAGTATATAACGAGAAAATTGCCCTGGTAGATGATTCAATGGTTCCAAATCTCGCAATTTTAGACACAACGTTTACCAAGACTGTTCCTCCATCAGTAACAGCAGATGCTGGAATGGATGTATTGACTCATTGTATAGAAGCCTATGTCTCTAATAAAGCAAGTGATTTCTCTGATGCGTGTGCTGAGAAAGGTATTCGGTTAACTTGGAAATATTTGTTAGAGGCATATAAAAATGGAGATAATATACTCGCTCGTGAAAAAATGCATAATGCTTCGTCAATTGCGGGTATTGCATTTAATAATGCTGGTTTAGGTATCTGCCACAGCCTATCCCATGCGATAGGAGCATTTTTCCATGTACCACATGGTAGGATTAATGCCTATTTGTTACCGTATGTAATTTCATATAACGCTTCCTTGGAAGCCCACGGAGAGACGGACGTGACAAGACGATATGCTGAAATTGCAGAAATAATAGGACTTGCAAAAATTACTCCTACCCAGTCAGTTGTAGCACTTATAAGTGCAATTAAACAATTATCTGAAAAAATATCTATTCCTGCAAGAATTGAAGATCTGGGCATTAATCGGGCAGAATTTGAAAGTATGATTCCGAAAATGGCACAAAGAGTCATGGAAGATGCATGCACACCAACAAATCCAAGAACGGTGACACTAGGACAAATTGAGAAACTTTATCAGTCACTGCGTTAAGTGACTTTTGGAAAAATTTATTGGATGGAAGGAGGATGTTATGAAATATTTAACAGAAGATGATTTACGTCTTATTTATCGTGACAATCCTTTTGAAACCTTCACTATTCAAAATCAGACAAGATTGACCCCAGGTGCTAAGACTTTCCTCATGGATCGTAAAGTGAAGATTATTGATGAAGGGGGAAAAAAATCTAACAGACAAACCTCGACAATCAATGGTTCCAAAGTGAATGATGTCAGCTTAAGCGAATCTAATGACTGGTTATTACTTCGAAGTGAGCTATTACAAGTAGCCTTTGAAGTAATGAATCTGGACTTTTCAATTTCTGAAGAACTTTGTGCTTTGGAACAATCTATGTCCAGTAAATCATCCACGAAATCGATTCAATTCAGATGGAAAGATCAACAGAAAATGAATAAGTCAGATATGGTTGAGTATCTGAGTAGAGTAAGGTTGCTGTTAAAGACTAGAAAAGGAAAGATTGCATCCTATCTATTTCCACTTTATTTCAAGTTTCAAGCCTTCTCGGAAAAATTTGGTGAAAAGCCACCTATAGTATTGCAAGATACCGTTAATTATTTAGCCGGTATCATTATAGATTGTATTAATAGATGTGAGGAGGTGGGTGATGATCTCAAAAAAATTACCTAAAACATGTGATCAGTATGTAGAGGATTTTGAAAATGCTGAGAAAAGACCTATCATCCAGAGTAGTAGAGTCTATTATACAGGAATTGATTTAGGTACGGCCTATATCGTCTTAGTTGTCCTTGATGAAAATAGAAATATCGTAGCTGGGGCTCATCGTAGCGCAAATGTTATCAAAGATGGGATGATAGTCGACTATATCGGATCTATTCAGATTGTTAGAGAGTTAAAGGAGACTCTAGAAAAACAATTGCAAACGGAACTGGTTTATGCATCGGCTGCTTTGCCTCCTGGAACAGATGTTTTGGACGGTGGAGTCATTAAAAACGTTGTCCAAGGAGCAGGCTTTGAACTAACGGCTTTGTTAGATGAACCAACGGCTGCAAATACAATAGTTGGTCTTGAAAATGGTGCCATTGTAGATATTGGAGGAGGAACAACTGGTATATCTATCTTAAAAGATGGAGAAGTTGTTAAAACTGTTGATGAGGCTACTGGTGGAACACATTTTACATTGGTAATATCTGGGGCGTATCAATTGTCGTTTGAAGAAGCAGATGATTATAAACGTAATAACGCTAATCATGGAGAGCTCCTCAGCGTATTAAAACCAGTTGTTGAGAAAGTTGCCAGTATAATAAATAACCATATTAAAGGATATGATGTCAATATTATTTATTTAGTTGGTGGTACTAGTTGTTTAACAGGAATTGAAACAATTATTGAAAAAGAAACAGGAATTCGAACGGTTAAACCTCGAAATCCTATGTTTGTTACCCCAATTGGAATTGCAATGAATTGTAGTGAAAATATTATATATTAGGAGGCAAGATGTTAGTTGCAGAATTAGTAGATACTATTTGGGCTACTAGAAAATCAGATGCCTTAAGCGGTGTAAAATTTTTGCTAGCAAAGGTAGTTGGTGGTAGCCGTGCAGGCGAGATTATGGTTGTTGTTGATATGATTGGTGCTGGTATAGGTGATAGGGTTATTGTTGCGACAGGCTCTGCAGCTCGTCGCATGATGGAAAATGATCAGATGCCAGTTGATGCTGCAGTTATAGGAATTGTTGACGAGAATTACAATCAAATTAAACAGCAGAGTGGCGAAATGAATCGATTTTTGGAATAGAAAGGAGAAACAATGTCAAAATTAATAGTTGCAAAGGATATCTTAGCCTGTGAAGAAGCTGGCCAGAAAATTTGTTATATTGAAAAAGGTACAATTATAACACCGGCTGCACAGGACGAAGCTAAGAGATACAATATATCATTCGAGTATTGTAATGAATGCGGAAAGATGACATCAGGCATAAACGAACAACGAGTTAGCACCGATGAAATCCTACATATTTTAAAGAATATTTTGATGAATGCAAGTGATCAGTCTGAAAAAGAAGTGAAACCGTATCGCTTTGTCTCGCATACGAATGGGATGAGGATTGTCCGTGGATCAACAGTTCGCATGGATGACTTTGATACTGGCACACCAAATACAAAGGTCGGTTTTCAAGAACTTGTTGGTCAAAACGAGTCCAAAATGAGTGCAGGATTTCTGACTATTGAGAATTCTAAATTTGCTTGGAAACTGCCTTACGAAGAAATAGATTATGTTATTTCGGGAACTGTGACCATTGAAATTGATGGACAGACATTTGTGGCACGTGAAGGTGACGTAATATTTGTGCCATCAGGTTCTGATGTAATATGGGGATCACCTGATAATGCGAAATTATTTTATACTACTTATCCATCGAACTGGGCAGATTTAATGTAGTTCAGGAGGTAAAAAATAATGAAGGCATTAGGTTTGATAGAAACATATGGATTTATCGGAGCCATTGAAGCAACAGATGTTATGCTAAAAGTTGCAAATATTTCGCTACTGAAATTAGAAAAAGTTCGTGGCGGTTTGGTTACAATTACTGTGGAAGGTGATGTTGGCGCTATAAAAACAGCTGTGGCAGCTGGAGCAAGTGCTGTTCAGCGCTTGGGAGTGAAATTGCTGTATGGTTCACATGTCATTCCTAGGCCAGATGCACAACTAGTACCTTTTGTAAAAAAGAAAAACGAGTCAATTGCAGATCTTCAAGATGACATCCTTTCTGCCAACAATTCAACGGAAGAACGTAAAGAAATTTCGGAATACATAGAACCAGCAGATAGAATGGTTGACACTGAGGTGACAGTTAGTGTTGGGACGGACGAAAAAAATGCGGAAACTATTGAAGAAAAGGCAGTACTGTCAGTAGAAGAATACAAAAGACAATTGGAAAAAAAGAAGGCGGCAGAACTTCGTGCTTTGATTGTCAATAATAATATTTATGTTACAGAAGAAGAATTATCCAAAATGATAAGAAGAAAGATGATTGAATTATTGGTGGATAAGTATTCTCGTCAGCTGAAAAATGATAAAGAATAATTCTAGGAGGTGCCCGAAATATGAAAACACTGGATGTAGATCTTTGCTCTATACAAGAAGCGCGTGATCTTGTGAGAAACGGTAAAGAAGCTGCTAATCAAATTGCATATTTTTCGGATGAACAGATTGACGCTATTTTAAAAAATATTGTGAAGGCAGTTGAAACCAATGCTTATTATTTGGCAGATTTAGCCGTAGAGGAGACAGGGTTTGGTAAATTGGAAGATAAAGCTTTTAAAAATTATGCAGCCTCTACTTTGTTGTACGATGAAATAAAGGAATATCAAACCTCAGGCATTCTTCAGTTTGATGAGAAAAATAAAATTTTCAAAGTAGCAGAACCAATGGGATTAATATTAGGAATTACTCCTTCAACTAACCCAACTTCTACGATAATCTATAAGTCCATGGTTTCAATAAAGGCTCGAAACGCTATTGTATTTGCTCCTCATCCTTCTGCAAAACGTTGTAGTGTGGCGGCAGCCGAGTTAGTGAGAAAAGCTGCAGTTGAAGCTGGAGCACCGGAATCAATAGTAGGTTGCGTTATGAATCCAACATTGGAGTCTACAAATGAATTGATGCATTCAAAAGATATTGCGCTTATTATTGCAACAGGTGGACCAGGAATGGTAAAAGCCGCCTATAGTAGTGGCAAACCCGCAATTGGTGTCGGAGCTGGTAACTCTCCCGCCTATATTGAAAAAACAGCAGATGTAAAAAAAGCTATTTCAAATATAGTAGCATCTAAAACTTTTGATAATGGTACTATTTGTGCTTCTGAGCAAGCTATTATTTGTGAAGAAGCCAATAAAGATCAAGTACTTCAAGAATTGAAAGCACAAGGTTGCTATTTAATGACGAAAGAAGAAACCGATAAGGTTTGTCAAATACTTTTCAGAGGGAATTCACATGGTTGTAATCCAGCGATGAATCCTAAATTTGTTGGTCAGTCAGCGATTAATATAGCGGAAGCGGCAGGCATTTCGGTTCCATCTGATACAAAGATTTTAGTAGGTCCACAAGTTGGTGTAGGCCAAGGAAACCCGCTATCTTTTGAAAAATTGACTACAGTATTAGGTTTTTATGTGGTGAAAGATTGGGAGGAAGCTTGTGCGCTCAGTATTAAGCTATTACAAAATGGTATTGGTCATACTATGAGCTTACATACAGGTGATCCAGATATGATTTTCCGCTTTTCAAGTAAGCCTGCTTCTCGTATTCTAATTAACACAGGTGGTAGCCAAGGAGGAACAGGTATATCAACTGGATTACCAATTGCCTTTACACTGGGTTGTGGTACAGATGGTGGTAGCTCAGTTTCAGATAATTTAACTCCTGAACATTTGATTAATATCAAGACCGTAGCATATGGTGTAAGGGATGTCACACAAATTGTCACGAATGATCATCGTTTTCAAGCACTTCCAAAACAGACAATTTTATCAAAGTCAGAGGCAACAGTTGATGCAGTATGTTCGGCTAGTGTTCATTGTACGCCGACAAGCAAACCTACTAAGGATACATTGAATCAAACGCCGCAAGATATTCAAGTAGCTTTTGAAAGGCGTCAAGAAACATTGGCAGATGAGTCAATAGTCGAAAATATTGACAATGAAGCAATAGTTAGAGAAATTCTCTCTGCATTGAAAAAGAGATAGGGGGGAAGATAGTGAGTGAAGATTTAGAGAGCCTCTTTTATAAAGTGATTGATTACTTAGATGGCAAAGAGTCTGATTGTAGAAAATCAATTCCTAATGTAGAGGAAAATTCAAAAAAAGTAGACGTTTTTGGTAGAAATGTTATTCCGTTGGGTGTGTCAAATCGTCATATTCACTTATCGCAGGAACATGCAGTTGAATTATTTGGTCAAGACTATGTGTTTCATAAATTGAAAGATTTATCGCAAAAAGGGCAATGTGCTTATCAAGAATGTGTAACACTTGTGGGTCCGAAGGGAATCATTGAAAAAGTTAGGATATTAGGACCTTGCCGAAGTAATACGCAAATTGAATTATTAAAAAGCGATTGTTTCAAATTGGGAATTAACGCACCGTTGCGCTTATCGGGAGATATTGTAGATACTCCTGGCTGTATCATAATTGGTCCAAAAGGGGCTGTTCAAATTGAGCGAGGCTGTATTGTGGCTAAGCGTCATATCCATATGAACCCGAGTGATGCAAAACATTTCGGAGTTGAAGATAGGCAAATAGTCTCATTGGAGCTTCCTGGTGAACGTGGTGGTATTCTTAAACAAGTTGTGGTACGAGTTAGTGAGAACTTCACATTAGAGTGTCATTTAGATATAGAAGAAGCAAATGCACTCGGCGTTACAGGAAATAATAAATTACGTCTTATTAAATAAAGGAGGGATATAAAATGGCATCAGAAGCATTAGGTATGATTGAAACCAAAGGATTGATTGGATCTATTGAAGCAGCAGACGCAATGGTAAAAGCAGCCAACGTTACTTTGATAGGAAAAGAGCACGTTGGAGGAGGTTTGGTTACTGTTTTGGTACGTGGTGATGTAGGAGCTGTTAAGGCAGCAACCGATGCAGGAGCAGCTGCAGCACAACGAGTAGGAGAACTTGTATCTGTCCATGTCATTCCACGTCCGCATGTAGAAGTGGAAACTATTTTACCGCATTAGAATAATTAATTAAATTTTTAAAAAGGAGCACGACAATGGCATCAGAAGCATTAGGTATGATTGAAACAAAGGGATTGATTGGGTCTATTGAAGCAGCAGACGCAATGGTAAAAGCAGCCAACGTTACTTTGATAGGAAAAGAACACGTTGGAGGAGGTTTGGTTACTGTTTTAGTACGCGGCGATGTAGGAGCTGTTAAGGCAGCAACTGATGCTGGAGCAGCTGCCGCACAACGAGTAGGAGAACTTGTATCTGTTCATGTCATTCCACGTCCGCATGCAGAAGTGGAAACTATTTTACCCCATTAGAATAATTAATTAAATTTTTAAAAGGAGCACGACAATGGCATCAGAAGCATTAGGTATGATTGAAACAAAAGGATTGATTGGATCTATTGAAGCAGCAGACGCAATGGTAAAAGCAGCCAACGTTACTTTGATAGGAAAAGAGCACGTTGGAGGAGGTTTGGTTACTGTTTTAGTACGTGGTGATGTAGGAGCTGTTAAGGCAGCAACCGATGCAGGAGCAGCTGCAGCACAACGAGTAGGAGAACTTGTATCTGTCCATGTCATTCCACGTCCGCATACAGAAGTGGAAACCATTCTACCAAAAGGAAATTAAAAATTTAATAGAAAGCTCATCTAGTTTTGGGTGAGCTTTTCTAAGCATGAATTTATCAATATTGAACAAAGGAGAAGTAAGGATGTCCTATCAAGAAATAATGGATGGCAATAAGGCAGCGGCCTACACAGCATATGCATTTAGTGATATTGCAGGTATTTATCCTATTACTCCGAGTTCTACTATGGGAGAATGGATTGATATTTGGCAAGTTAGTGGAAGAAAGAATTTATTTGGTCAAACAGTCAACGTAATTGAAATGCAGTCTGAGGCTGGAGTAGCAGGTTTTGTACATGGTTCACTAAAAACGGGTGCTCTTACATCAACCTTTACATCGTCTCAAGGTTTATTATTGATGTTGCCCAATATGTATAAAATTGCTGGAGAGTTACTACCGACTGTTTTTCATGTTGCAGCAAGATCTGTCACTACAAATGCGTTAAGTATTTTTGGAGACCATAGTGATGTTATGGCTGTGAGACAGTCAGGATTTGCAATGTTGGCTGAAGGGACTGTTCAAGAAGTAATGGACTTATCCATAGTTGCTCATTTGGCAGCCTTAGAAGCTAGTCTACCATTTGTAAATTTTTTTGATGGTTTTTCAACAAGCCATGAAATGCAAAAAATTACAGTTTTAGAATACAATGAGATAAAAACCTTGCTGAATGAAGAGGCTCTGGAAATTTTCCGAAATAGAGGGATGAATCCTAATTCACCAACGGTATCTGGGACTAACCAAGGGCCAGACTTGTTTTTCCAACAAAGAGAAACGGTGAATCGCCACTATCAAATTCTACCGTACGTTGTCAAGAAGTACATGGAAAAAATTAATCAATTACGAGGGACAGATTATGATTTGGTTAGTTATTATGGTCACCCTGAAGCTGAACATATTATTGTTGCAATGGGATCAGTAGCACCGACTATTTGTCAAACAATTGATTATCTAATAGCAAAGGGTAAAAAAGTTGGTTTTGTTCAAATTTATCTTTATCGCCCATTTCCAAAGTCTGAATTTTTAGGAAAAATCCCCAAAACTGTTCAAACTGTAGCGGTATTGGATCGGACAAAGGAATCTGGAGCACTAGGTGAACCTCTTTTTGTAGATGTACAGAGTGCTCTATACCAGGGTCAGCGATTTTTGAAAGTTATCGGTGGTAGGTATGGTTTGGGGTCGAAAGAAACGACTCCTGATCAAATTATTGCTGTTTTTGAAGAATTAGAAAAGAAAGAACCTAAAAATCCATTTACGATAGGTATTATTGACGATGTGACTAATTTATCTCTTTCAGTAAATTCTACAAAGGACTTGACCTCGGAAGATACATTTCAAGCAAAAATTTGGGGCTTTGGTGGTGATGGATCAGTTAGTTCTAGCAAATCAATTATTAAAATCATTAGTGAAGAAGTTGATTATAACGTTCAGGGAACATTTTATTACGATTCCAGGAAACAGAATGGTATCACGACTTCTAATCTTCGTTTTGGAAGTGCCCCAATTCGTTCCTCTTATGCTGTTCAGCAAGCAGATTTTGTCGGAGTTGCAATGCCTGGGTATTTAAGAAAAATTGATTTACTGAAAGGGTTGAAACCCAAAGGTATCTTCTTATTAAATACGACATGGCCCAGTGAAAAATTGAGTAACTTACTTCCTAGTAAAATTAAGCAATATATGGCAGAAAATGATATTCAGTTTTATATAATAAACGCTTATAGGTTAACGCAAGAAGTAGGAATACCCGGTAAGGTTGGCACATGTATGCTGGCAGCATTTTTTAAATTAACTAATCTGATGTCAATAGAGAGGGCTTTTGAGGCAATGAAAAGGGAAGTCCTCCTCAATTATAAGCAGAAATCTGAAGCGGTAGTAGAAAGTAACATACAACTTTTACAGGCAACCATTTCTTCCATAAAAAAAATAGAAATACCTAAGGAATGGAAGCACTGTTCTCCGAAAAATATTGCACCATCAGAACATACCTCTAAATATATTTCTGCTATTCAAGAACCACTTAATCGTCAAGAAGGAAGCAAAATAACTGTTGGAGACTTAATTAATAATGGCATGGTTGCGGGCGATATACCGCTGGGGACTGCTGCCAAAGAAAAAAGAAGTACATCATGGGAGGTGCCACAGTGGCATTCAGAGTACTGTGTACAGTGTAACCAATGCTCATTTGTTTGCCCGCATGCCGCAATTCGTCCTTTTCTACTTGAGGAAGATGAATTAGAAGAGGCGCCAGAAGGTTATATTGTAAGGGATTATAAGGGGAAAGACGGACTAAAATATCGTGTTCAAGTATCAGTTGAAAATTGTACAGGATGTGAGCTTTGTGTTAAGGCTTGCCCAGTGAAAGGCAAGGCTCTAAGTATGGTTGAACTCATCGGGGACAATTCACAGCATTTAAAAGAAGAAGCGATTAACTGGGCATTTTCAATGACTTTGCGAGCTAAAGAAAATCCTGCTAAAATTGGTACTGTAGAATATACACAATTTGAGAAACCTCTTTTAGAATTTTCAGGTGCTTGTTCGGGATGTGGGGAGACTCCATATATAAAATTATTGACACAGCTATTTGGCAGTAGAATGATGATTGCTAATGCTACAGGGTGTTCATCAATATGGGGAGGAATGGTAGCAGCAACTCCATTTACCACCAATGAGTTAGGGCAAGGTCCTGCTTGGAGCAATTCATTGTTGGAGGACAATGCAGAGTTTGGTTACGGTATGTTAATTGCTAACCAAACAAGAAGAAGCGCTCTAATTGAAATAATGCAGAGAGGTAAAACTGAAGCAAGTCCTTTGTTATGTAACTTGATTGATGATTGGATTAAGAATATTAATAATAGCAATGGTACAATTGCACGTAGTGCAAAATTGCTTAATTTATTAGAGTGTGAGCTTGATGAATCAAAACCATTATTACGACGAGTATATGAACAGCGAGATTTATTTGTAAAACCATCACAATGGATTATTGGTGGTGATGGTTGGGCTTACGATATTGGTTATGGTGGATTAGATCATGTTCTTGCAAGTGGTGCAGATATTAATATTTTGGTTCTGGATAACGAAGTTTACTCAAATACAGGTGGGCATATTTCAAAAAGTACACCAACTGCAGCGATTGCTAAATTTTCAGCTTCTGGAAATAAAGGTGTAAAGAAAGATTTGGGGATGATGGCTATGACATATGGCAATGTCTATGTCGCCCAAGTGGCAAGTGGTGCTAATCCGGTTCAAGTTATCAAAGCTTTTGAAGAGGCAGAACGATACCCTGGTCCATCTATTGTAATTGCCTATGTTCCTTGTATTGCTCATCGATTAGTTGGAGGAATGAAGGAGACACTGCAAGAAGCAAGAGAGGCTGTGGAATCTGGATACTGGTCATTATATCGGTATAATCCATTGCTAGATATTGAAGGGAAAAATCCAATGATTTTGGATTATAAGCGACCAAATTTTGATAAAATGACATCATTTATGATGAAACAAGAACGCTTTGCTTTGTTACAGAGAGTGAATCCTATTGAAGCTAATAAATTATTTGAAAAAACTGTGAATCAAGCAAAGCGGCGTTTTACAACTTACGCAAGTATGTCTGGAGATTTTGAACAATACATAAAAAGACAAAGAAAAAATGAAGTACAGAAACAGGAATTACCGACGACATCGTCATTGGAATCAATTATTAACAATCTATATTTCTAATTAATTATAACTATAGATTATCAGACAACTCTTCTGATAGAGTCCAAAGCTAAGACTCGCTTTTTCTGTTTTTAGACTTATTGATTCTTATATTCAATTATTAGTATTATCAAGGTTAGTTTCTATTAATAACAGACTACTCATTACAATAAAACTATAAATAAAAGGCAAGAATATTCCCGTTAATGTCCTTGTCTTTTATTTATAGTTAATTATAAACGATATTAATATTCCTTTAGAGCTGATTGAATATTTTATGTATATCACGCACTGTTAAGAAATATGTCTGCTTAAGCATAACTTTTTATTCGATTGCATTTGATTTTTGTGTGTAGTTATATGTTAGCTAGGGGATTATAAAACATGATGAATTGAAAATATTTATTAAATTTTATATAAGGTAAAAACATTTGAATAAAAATACAACAAATAAGTTGACAAACGTATAAAAATGACATAAAATGTTTTTATCTTTCAAAAAAGGAGAAAAAATATGCATTTCACTACAATGAAAGTCCGATGTTTTATATAAAAAACGGTATAAGTATGCACATGATTATTTTAAAGGAGAATATGCTGATGAAAAAATATATTATGACAGGCTTGGTTTTGTTGGCAACAGTAGGTCTAAGTGCTTGTAGTGGAAATGCTACTCAAGAAGATACTTCTTTGAAGAATGTTCAGGAAAAGGGAAAACTAATTGTTGCATTGAATCCAGAATTTCCACCATTTGAGTTTAGAACACTGGTTGATGGCAAAGATACAATCGTTGGAGCTGACATTGAGCTTGCAAAAGCCATTGGTCAAGAATTGGGTGTAGAAGTCGAATTTTCAGCGATGAGTTTTGATAATGTTTTGAACAATGTCCAGTCAGGGCAATCGGATATTGCCATTTCAGGAATTTCAGCCACTGAAGAGCGTGCAAAAGTGTATGATTTTTCCATTCCTTACTACACCTCAACCAATAAAGTTATTATAAATAAAGAGGATCTTGCACAATATACATCGCTTGATTCTCTAGCTGAGGCAAATATAGGAGCACAAAAAGGTTCTATTCAAGAACAAATTATTAAAGAACAGCTTCCGTCTTCCACGGTTATTGCTCTAGCTTCGAACGGAGAGCTGATTAATCAATTAAAATCACAGAAGGTAGAAGCAGTTATTTTTGAAGAGCCGATTGCGAAAGCTTATGTTGCCAAAAATGATGACTTGGTTATTTTAGATACTGAGATAAAAAGTAGCTATTCAGATGCCTATGCTATTGCCTTGCCAAAAGGAAGTACAGCTTTAAAGGAAAAAGTTGACTCTGTCATTACAAAACTAGTGGAATCTGGACAGATGGATCAATTTGTTCAAGAAGCCTATGAATTATCCATTGCTAACAATTAAATTTTATACAATTAAATTGAATAAAAATAATATTTTCTTGACAAATGTATAAAAATAAATTAAAATGAGAATAGATTCTGAAAAACTGCAAGAAAATACAATGAAAATCAATAAGCTTCTGTTTTTTAGAATAAGTATTTTATTAAAATAAAGAGAAGGTATTTAGGAAATATGAAAAAAATCTTGGCATTAGCAGCAACAGTTTTAGCTGGACTGACATTGGCAGCTTGTTCTTCGACGTCATCACAATCCGCATTAGATAAAATTAAAGAAAAAGGTACATTGGTAGTGGCAACTAGTCCAGACTATGCTCCATTCGAGTTTCAGGCACTAGTTGATGGAAAGAATGAAGTTGTTGGTGCAGATATTATGTTGGCTCAAAAAATAGCCGACGAACTTGGGGTCAAGCTTGAAGTTTCAGCAATGAGTTTTGACAATGTATTGTCTAGCGTTCAAAATGGTAAAGCTGATATTGCAATTGCTGGTCTATCTTATTCGGAAGAGCGTGCAAAAGTTTTTGATTTCTCTGAAAGTTACTATCAAATTTCTGATGTATTACTTATCAAAAAAGATAGCGCTAATTCACTCACTTCAATTGATGCTATGAGCGGGAAAACTCTCGCGGTACAAAAGGGTTCAACACAGGAAGCCTACGCACAAGAAAACATTAGTCAAGCTAACCTAATTTCTTTAACCTTGATGGGTGAAGCTGTAAATGAGCTCAAATCAGGAAAAGTTGATGCTATTTTAATGGATTCTCCAGTTGCTGCTGGTTATGTTTCACAGAATTCAGATTTAGCCGTTGCATCCGTTGAATTTCCAACGATTGATGAGAATTCGAAAGTCATTGCTTTGCCAAAAGGTAGTACAGAACTAAAAACTGCGATAGACAAGGTTATCGCAGAAGTAAAAGCAAGTGGTGAGTTTGATACTTTCCTTGAGAAAGCTGCAACATATACAAGTGTTGAATAAGAGAAAGGAACAATCATCGGAAACGGTGGTTGTTTTTGCATGCAAAAAGAATGGAATAAGTGAGCCACACCCCAAAAGTTAGACAGAAAATTGGGGTCGGTTCAATACTCCATTCTTTATAGATAATTATTTCACACGCTCTAGATAAAAACTGGTCAAACGTGGTACAGTAATTCTAGCTCCATTTTCATCGGGATAGAGGCTAAATGTGTCCATTGGAATAGCATTAGATGAGAAGACAAGTTTATATTCGCTGTCAGCGGGCAAATCCAAGTGTACATCAAATAGTTCTTGATCATTAAAGTTATGAATAGTTAAGATTTCTTGCTCATCGCTAGTGCGAGAAAAAGCATACAGGCTTGCTTCTTCATCTATTTTTACCCAATTAAATCCTTTTTCATAGGCTTGGTAGTCATATTTCCAGAAAGCATCATGTTCTTTGTAGAAAGTAGATAATGTTTTCATCATTTGATAGAAAGAATGGTGGATTGGAAATTGTAGCAGTCCCCAGTCCATTTCTGTATATTCGTGCCATTCACGGATATGCCCCCATTCATTTCCCATGAAGAGTAATTTCTTTCCAGGATGGGCAAAGTAAAAGCTGTAGTAGACTCGAGCCAGATGGAACTTATCTTCGTAGTCGCCATTCATCTTCTCGATAATGGAATGCTTCCCATGAACAACTTCGTCGTGCGAAAGTGGTAGTAAGAATTGCTCGTTTTGGTTATAGTACATACCAAAAGTGATTTCATTTGAGTGATATTTTCGATAAATAGCAGGGCGTTCCACGAATTTTAGTGTATCATTCATCCAGCCCAGATCCCATTTCATATCAAATCCAATACCGCCATCTTCTAGAGGATGTGTGACTTTAGGGAAGCTTGAAGAGTCTTCAGCAATCATCAGGACTCCCTTATAGTCGGTATGGACCATGGCATTGACACGTTTGATAAAGTCAATAGCGGCATGATTTATCTTATCTTCATCTGTTTCACCACACCAATAGAGAAGATAAGATAGTGCATCAACACGGATGCCATCAAAATGGAAATATTCCAACCAGTATTTTAAATTAGAAAGAAGGAAAGAACGAGTCAGTCCTTTTCCAAGGTCAAAATTAGCAGTCCCCCACTGGTGGTTTTCACGATCTTGTTCGTAGGAGTATTCGTATAGCCAACTACCATCAAATTGGTAGAGCCCATGAGCATCTTTACAGAAATGAAGTGGTACCCAGTCAAGAATCACTCCGATTCCTGCTTGGTGACATTGGTCAACTAAATACTTAAGTTCATCTGGCTTGCCATAGCGACTAGTTGGACTGTAGTAGCCTGTTACCTGATAGCCCCAAGACGCATCGAGAGGATGCTCGGTAATTGGCAATAATTCAATATGTGTGTAGTTATTTTCCCTGATATGTTCGATGAGAAGTGGAGTAATTTCCTTATAACTATTGAAAGCTTCTACTGGAGCTCCTCCTTCATTTTTATTAGCAAATTTTTGCTTCCACGAACCTAAGTGCACCTCGTAGATGGATACTGGCTGTTCTTTAAAATCATAGTTAACACGATTATACATCCAGAGGTCATCTTTGAATTTATAACGCGAATTGTAGGTTGTAGAGGCAGTGTCTGGACGAACTTGGCTGAAAAATGCATAAGGGTCAGCCTTATATATTT
This sequence comes from Streptococcus sp. 2022WUSS083, assembly GCF_044427155.1. NCBI lineage: Bacteria > Bacillati > Bacillota > Bacilli > Lactobacillales > Streptococcaceae > Streptococcus > Streptococcus sp. 2022WUSS083. The sequence goes on from NZ_JAOTGK010000003.1 coordinate 127,068, forward strand.
CACGCCCATCGTGTGTGATAATCAGATATTTATAATCTTCAAGGGATTTTAATCCGTCTACATAAAGTTGAAACACACCATCAATTTCACGCTCCATAGAGTGACTGCGTTGCCACTCATTAAAGTTGCCAACTAAGAATACTTCTCTGGCATTTGGGGCATAGACACGAAATTGGGTTCCGATAATTTTGTTTCCTTCTTTTATAATATGAGCACCCATTTTTTCGTAAAGAGTGGTATGCTCACCAGCATTCATATAATATAAATCTAGGTCAGTAAATTCTGTCATAGCAATCTCCATTGCCGAAAAGGAGTGGACTAGGGTCCCACTCCGATTCAGTTTATTTTTTCATCTTATTTCCTAACCACTAATTTCACGGTAGAGCCAGATGTATTTCTCTGCCGAAGCTGTCCAACTAAAATCACGCTTCATAGCTTGTTCAACCATGGCATGCCAGTCATCGGGACGATCATAGTAGGTTTGAAGGGCTAAATCATAGACTTGTCGCATATTGTAAGCGTCACGCCCTCCAAAGCTAAAACCAGTTCCTTCTTTGGTAGACATATTGTATGGTGCTACAGTATCAACCAAGCCACCTGTTTCACGCACTAGAGGGAGTGTTCCGTAATGCATTGAAATCAACTGGCTAATGCCGCATGGTTCAAACATAGAAGGCATGAGGAAGAGATCGCTTGCTGCATAAATTTGGTGGGCAAGTGGTTCATTGTAACCACGGTAGAATGCAAATTTATCAGGATAGGCGTGTTTAAAGTGATTAAAGGCATTTTCAATGTCTTCCTCACCATTGCCTAAGATAACAAATTGGACATGGGCTTGAAGAAGATGGCCAAGTACCTCGGTCAAGAGATAGAACCCTTTTTGCCATGTCAAGCGAGAGACGATACCTATCAATAGGACATTCTCATCTTGTGGAAGGGCAAATTGTGCTTGCAGGGCCAGTTTATTAGCCTTTTTACTTTCAATCGTTTCAAGACTATAATTTCTCACAAGGTACTGGTCTGTTTGACTATCCCAACTATCATAGTCGATACCATTGATAATGCCAACCAAGTCATATTTGCGCAACTCTAGTACATGTTGCATGTTTTCGCCGAATTCTTCCGTTAGGATTTCGCGAGCATAAGTTTCAGAAACTGTAGTAACCTTGTCAGCATATAGGATACCAAGCTTCATGAAGCTGATACATTCATCATGAAAACGTGCAATACCATCCAAATAGTAGCTATAGTCCATGCCAAGCGCTGACCAAAGCGCTTGTTTATGGAAAATTCCCTGAAAAGCCAAGTTATGAATAGTGAATACATGCTTGATATTACGGAATTCTTCGCGGTAGCTATAGAAAGTACGGCAAAGGAATGGAAGTGCAGCAGTGTGCCAGTCATGTGTGTGCATGACATCCGGGAAGAAATGAAGTGCTTCCAACAGACGACATGTAGCATGTTGGAAATAGCCAAAACGCATGGCATCATCGTCATATCCATATAGTTCATCGCGTTCAAAGAAATCGCGGTGCTCAATAAAATAGAATGTTACTCCATCAACAACCTGACTGTAAACATTTGCCATAGATTGGATGTCGCCAGCCCGCACATCAAAACTTGATACGTAATCGAAATCAGAGTGATTGTTTACTGCAATTTTTTTGTAGAGTGGTAGAACGACTCGGACATCTAAACCCTGTTTTACCAATTCTTTTGGCAAAGAGCCAATAACATCAGCCAATCCGCCAGTCTTGATGAACGGAAGCCCCTCGGATGCTACAAAGAGAACAGATTTTTTTGTCATGTTAGCTCCTAAATGATTTGGTGTGGTTTCAAGTATGAAGGCGAAGTTTCGCTTCCCTTGATGTCAATTGGGTGAATAATTTTAGTTGCTTTATCGATAATTGCATTTTCAATATTTGCCCCACTTTTGATTGTCACGCCATTGAGAATGATTGAGTTTTTGATAACAACGCCTTCTTCGATGATAACATCGCGGTCAATGACTGAATTTTCGACTTGACCATTGATGTTCGCTCCGTTTGAAATTAGGCTACGTTTGACCTCTGCCAATGGACCATACAAACATGGTGAGCTATCACTTGTTTGGGTATGGATTGGCCAATCATGTTTGAAGAGGAGTTTGCGGGTATCTTGGTCGATCAATTCAATTTGAGTATTGAAGTAGGAAGCAGTCGTATTGATACATGCGACATAATCACGATGTGCATAGCCCATAATCTTATACTGGTCAACTGTATCACGTAAAATATCTTTTAACCAGTAGAGAGATGACACCTTGTTAGCACGTTTAATCAAGTCGATAAATGTAGTCCGTTTCATAATGTAGGCTTCAAGGGAAACGGGACGGTTTTTATATTTACCATGGTTTTCCTCAAAAGCTACGACACGACGGTCTTCACCAAATTTGAGAGTTTGGCAGCCGATGAAATTTTCTTTAGCATCTGAAACGTTTTTATAAAGAACGGTAATATCAGCATCCGTTGCGATATGGTCATCCATGACTTTTGAAAAATCCTGGCTATAGATGAAGTAAGATGGAGCAACTAGCACATAATCTTTTGTAGAATTTTCGATGTAGTGGATGTTTTCTGTGAAGGCATTAATATCGTGACGATAGACACTATTTGGGTCTGTTGCGCTATTGAGCAAGCGAAGGGTACCGCGTTTGCTGTTGATATTATAGTGTTTCCCTGTACCAACGTGCTGAATTGTTGAACGCATTTCGGCAGGCATGTATACTTGGAATTCTGTAATTCCAGAGTTTGACATATTGGATAGAGCAAAGTCAATTAGGCGATAACGACCTAAGAAACCGAAAGCTTGTACGCCACGGTGCTTCATCACGTCACCAAAATGTACGTTGTTTCCTTCAATATTTACAATTCCGAGAGTATTTCTTAGCATAGCAGTCCTTTCTTACTTGGTTACATTCTTGTCGATTAAGAGGATATGGTCGATGTCTCCTGTGAGTTTAACTCCGTCAGCAATTTTAATATTTTCAGCGACGATGACGTAGTCAAGCTCAACACCTTCGCCGATAATAGCACCAGGTAGGATGACAGAATTTTTTACTACGGCATTTTGGTTGACTTGCACATCTGTTGAAATAACAGAATGTTCTACAGTACCATCGATGATTGCCCCTTTATCAATATAGGCAGATTTAACCGTTGCAGTTGCACCGATTACCTGAGCAGGTGAGCCCTTGTCTTCTGAATAGATTCTCCATGAGCGGTCAGAAAGGTCCAAATCTCCAGCGTGATCAATCAAGTCCATATTGGATTCCCAGAGGCTGTTAACGGTACCTACGTCTTTCCAATAACCACGGAATGGATGGGCAATGAGAGTGCGGCCATCTTCTAAGTATTTCGGAATGATGTCGTGCCCAAAATCGTGAGATGAAGTATCCAATTTGTCATCTTCTTGAAGGTACTTTTTCAAGGTCCTCCAAGTGAAGATATAGATACCCATTGATGCTAAATTGCTCTTAGGATTTTCTGGTTTTTCTTCAAATTCTTCAATACGGTAATCTTCGTCCGTATTCATAATACCAAAACGTGAAGCTTCTTTGATCGGAACTTCGATAACCGCAATCGTGGCATCTGCTTTTTTCTGAATATGTGTATCAAGGAGTTTGTCGTAGTTCATCTTATAGATGTGGTCACCAGACAAAATCAATACGTACTCTGGATCGTGAAGATCAATGAAATCAATGTTCTGTGTAATAGCGTCGGCTGTACCTTTGTAAAGTCCGAAACCTTCGATTTTTTCACTCGGTGGTAATACAAAGACGCCAGATCCTTGTACATCAAGCCCCCAACGTTGAGACTGTGCAACGTATGAGTTCAAGAGAACAGGCTCATACTGAGTCAAAACTCCGACAATATCAATACCTGAGTTGGCACAGTTACTGAGAGGAAAGTCAATAATGCGGTACTTTCCGCCAAATGCGACCGCTGGTTTGGCGACTTTTTTTGTCAACCCTTCTAGACGTGTTCCACGTCCACCAGCAAGAATCATAGCTAACATTTTATTTTGAGCCATCTAACCACTCCTTAATATATATGATACATGTATTATAGCATAGAGTATAAAAAAATGAAAGCGTTTCCTCAAAGAAAAGTGAATTATTTTCATTTTTCTTTTCAACGTCTTTCATAAATGTATCATAACATATTGTATTTTGTTTGTCTATATAAAATTGTATTTATTTTTGGTCAAATTTTACCTCTTCAAGTAGGTAATTGATGAATTTTTCTCCCATGTCGGACAGCAATGCCTTTTCGTGTTGAATATAGACCAATTCGATTTCATCATCAAATTCTAGAGGAATTGATACAATATTATCTCCGTTAAGATTTGAATTAAGGATACCTGTTGCGATTGTATAGCCATCTAGACCGATTAAGAGATTGAAGAGTGTGGCACGGTCAGATACGACAATCGATTTTTTATGGTGTTCCTGGGCTAGAATTTCTTCTGCAAAGTAGAAGGAGTTGTGAATACCTTGCTCGTAGCTGAGATAGGGGAAATCTACCAAATCATCGAGAGTGATTGACTTTCTTTGTGCCAAAGGATTGGTTTTGCTGACAAATACATGTGGTTTGGCAGTGAAGAGAGTTGTATAGGATAGTCGATTGTCATCCAAAAGTTTCAGCAGGACATCACGGTTGAAATGGTTGAGGAAAAGCACTCCGATTTCTGAGCGGAAATTCTTAACGTCATCAATGATTTCCCAGGTCCGTGTTTCACGTAGGAATAGTTCGTAATCCTCCATCTCAGTTTCTTTCAAAAGCGAGACAAAGGCGTTAACCACAAAGGCATAGTGTTGGGAAGATACGCTGAAGAGTTGGCGTTTTGCATTAGGATTTTTATAGCGATCTTCCAATAGTTCGGTCTGCTCAACAATTTGACGAGCGTAGGAAAGAAACTCCATGCCATCCTTTGTCAGGGTAATGCCCTTAGAATTACGGAAAAAGATTTTAATTTTCATTTCTTTTTCCAGGTCTCTTACAGCGTTGGAAAGGCTGGGTTGGGTAATGAAGAGTTGTTTGGCAGCCTCATTCATACTGCCTGTTTCTGCAATTTTGATAATATAGTATAATTGTTGGATTCTCATACCTCTATTGTAACATGATTTGACAAATTATTCTAAAAAATGTATAATGCTGAAAATATATCCTTTAACTGAGTCCAGAGAGGCGAAGAAGGGAACGTGATAAATAGGGCAAATACTGCCTTCTTTTCGTGTAACCTTGCTAGCCAGCAAGGTTTTTTCTCTATATCGACTTTCTTGTTTTCTGTGTCATTGTTATATAGAATAGGAGAAAAGATGATTTTAAAAGAACAGATGTTACTGGTGGACCAAGTCCAACTAGCACCACGAATTTTTGCTATGACCTTGCAGGGTGATATGGTCCAAGATATGAAAATGGGGCAATTTATCCATATTCGTGTGCCGGATGATTCCATGCTCTTGCGGAGACCGATTTCTATTTCCGAGATTGATCGGAATAAGTCTCAATGTCGGATTATTTACCGAGTGGAAGGTCAAGGGACGGAAGTCTTTTCGAAAATGACTGTTGGGCAGTATTTGGATGTTATGGGACCGCTTGGGAAAGGATTTGAAGTAGACTTTCTTAAAGCAGGTGACCGCATTCTCCTCATTGGCGGAGGAATCGGTGTTCCTCCCTTGGTGGAAGTGGCCAAACAGGCTGCGCTCCGTGGTGTCAATGTCACGTCAGTCATTGGCTTTGCCACCAAAGAAGTCGTCATTTTGGAAGAGGAATTAGCTAAGTATGGTCAAGTTTATGTCACAACGGATGATGGTTCCTATGGGCGTAAGGGGAATGTCGCAACGGTCGTTGAAGAGCTGACAAACGAGTTTGCAGCCATTTACTCATGTGGGGCGCCAGCTATGATGAACTATGTTGATCAACGCTTTCAGGAACATCCTCATGCCTACATTTCACTGGAGGCTAGGATGGCTTGCGGGATGGGGGCGTGCTATGCCTGTGTTGTCAAACCCAAAGAGGGACAAGAACACGAGAACAAGCGTGTCTGCAAGGAAGGTCCAGTCTTTGCAACTGGTAGTCTGATTTTATAGGAGGTTGAAATGACAAAACGATTAGCGATTTCCTTACCAGGCTTGGACTTGAAAAATCCCATCATTCCAGCCTCTGGTTGCTTCGGTTTTGGTCAGGAGTATGCAGATTATTATGACCTTAACCAGCTTGGATCCATTATGATTAAGGCGACTACCCGTCATCCTCGTTATGGCAATGCGACTCCCCGTGTAGCCGAGACACCAGCAGGTATGCTCAATGCCATTGGACTTCAAAATCCGGGTGTTGAGGCGGTCTTATCCGAAAAATTACCATGGTTAGAGAAACATTTCCCAGATTTGCCCATCATTGCCAATGTAGCTGGCTTTTCCAATGAGGAATATGCCTATGTATCAGGGAAAATTTCAAAGGCTCCAAACGTAAAAGCTATCGAGCTGAACATTTCCTGTCCCAATGTGGACCATGGCAACAATGGTTTGCTAATTGGTCAGGTACCAGAATTAGCCTATCAAGCAGTAAAAGCAGCAGTCGAAGCCTCATCTGTACCTGTTTACGTTAAGCTGACACCAAGTGTGGCAGACATAACCCTGTTGGCCAAGGCTGCTGAGGATGCTGGAGCGACTGGCTTGACGATGATAAATACCTTGGTTGGTATGCGATTCAATCTCAAAACTCGACAACCAATCTTGGCAAATGGTACAGGAGGAATGTCAGGTCCAGCAGTTTTTCCGGTTGCTCTCAAACTCATTCGTCAGGTTGCTCAGATGACTGATTTACCGATTATTGGTATGGGTGGTGTGGATACGGCGGACAAGGCTATAGAGATGATGGTTGCAGGAGCTTCAGCTGTAGGGGTAGGAACAGCCAACTTTACAGACCCATTTGCTTGTCCAAAGATTATTCAAGACTTGCCAAAACGCATGGAAGTTTATGGTATTGATAGTTTGGAAGGTTTACGCCGAGAAATTAGACATAGCTTGGGTAAGCGTTGACAAAGGTAAAATAAAAGAGTAATATAAAGAAAATATCTCCTTTAACTAAGTCCAGAGAGGCTAGGAAGGTGTCATGTAATATGCTTGAAAGGTGATTTTCAAGCTGAATTCGTGCACATCCCTGACCGATTTGGCAGGGATTTTTGTGTAAATGAAAGGATTTTATGAAAGAAACAAGACCAATTATTGCCCTTGACTTTGCAGGTAAAGAAGAAGTCCAGTCTTTTTTGGAACAGTTCCCACCAGATGAGAAACTCTATGTAAAGGTTGGAATGGAGTTGTATTATGCGGAGGGACCAGGTATTATCAATTATTTGAAAGGCTGCGGTCACAGTATTTTTCTAGATTTGAAACTGCATGATATTCCTAATACCGTCGAGTCTGCTATGAAAGTCTTGGCAAAACTCGGTGTGGATATGACCAACGTTCACGCTGCTGGTGGTGTTGAGATGATGCGGGCAGCACGAAGGGGATTGGGTGAGGATGCTGTTTTAATAGCGGTCACTCAGTTGACCTCTACCTCAGAGGAGCAGATGAGAACGGACCAGAATATACAGACTAGTTTGCAGGAAGCAGTTGTTCACTATGCTCAAAGAGCACAAGAAGCTGGTCTTGATGGGGTGGTTTGTTCAGCGCATGAGGTGGTTTTGATTAAAGATGCTACAAGTTCTGATTTTGTGTGCCTGACGCCAGGGATTCGTCCGACTGGTGGTGAAGTAGGTGATCAAAAACGAGTTATGACACCAGCAGATGCTACTCGAATCGGTAGTGATTACATTGTGGTAGGTCGCCCGATTACAAAATCAGAACATCCTTACCAGACCTATTTGTCTATTAAAGAGGAGTGGAATCGTGGATAAGATTTATCAGATTATAATCGATAGACCTCTCGGGTATATTGATAAATTTGGCAACCAGTATCCAATCAATTACGGCTATGTTCCAAATCTATTGGCTGGAGATGGTGAAGAGCAAGATGTTTACATCATTTCCAAAGCTGTTCGGCAGCCCTTGACAGCTTTCGAGGGGAAATTGGTCGCGATTATTCATCGCAGAGATGATGTTGAGGATAAGTGGGTTCTGACAGGCCTTGATGAAAAACTTACCGTGACAGAAATAAAAGAGAAAACCAATTTCATTGAACAGTATTTTGATTCATGGATTGAAATGGTGGACTAGGAGAAGTCTGTAGGAATTCAACGGGGATAAATATAGTTTTTTGTAGGGTTCATAGATTGAACCAATACTTTAGGAGTGACAGGCTATTCGGCGGGATGGTCATGTTGGAATGGTACGCATTTAGAAGGAGGTCTATTATGACACTAGCAACAGAAATCGCATCACACTTATTGGATATTAAGGCAGTTCATCTGCGTCCAGAAAAGCCATTTACATGGGCATCAGGTATCAAATCCCCTATCTATACAGATAATCGTATTACACTATCTTATCCTGAAACTCGAAATTTGATTGAAGATGGCTTTGTCCAACGCATTGAAGAAGAATTTCCTGAGGTTGAGGTGATTGCCGGAACTGCCACAGCAGGTATTCCTCATGGTGCTATCATTGCAGATCGGATGAATTTGCCATTTGCTTATATCCGTAGCAAACCCAAAGACCATGGTGCAGGGAATCAATTAGAGGGTCGCATCGTCAAGGGACAAAAAATGGTTGTCGTTGAAGACCTGATTTCTACTGGAGGATCTGTTCTAGATGCCGTAGCAGCAGCTGAGCGTGAAGGCGCTGACGTTATTGGTGTTGTGGCAATCTTTACCTATGAATTGCCAAAGGCAGATCGTAATTTTGATAATGCTGGCGTGAAGTTGGTGACGCTTAGCAATTATTCAGAGTTAATCAAGGTCGCAAAAGTACAGGGATATATCAATGCAGATGGTTTGAATCTGCTTAAAAAGTTCCGTCAAAATCAAGAAACTTGGCAAGAAGACTAGATTTAAAACGAGCTCACGCACGATTTCTGGGAACTTATCCTGTAAAATGGTATAATAGTCTCTAACGTATTTTGAGAATACAATAATTGACCGTATGAGGAGAAGAACATGATTTCAGTTATCGTGCCTTGTTTTAATGAAGAAGAGGCAATTCCCTATTTTTACGATGCTATGGAGAAAGTTCGTAAGGAGATGGGGGAACAATTTGAGTATATTTTTGTCAATGATGGTTCAAAGGATGGGACATTAACGGTTTTACGCCAATTGTCTGGTCAAGACCGAGCTGTTCGCTATCTTTCCTTTTCAAGGAATTTCGGGAAAGAAGCTGCTCTCTATGCAGGTCTACAAGCTGCGCAAGGTGAGCTAGTGACTGTTATGGATGTTGATTTACAAGATCCACCTGAAATGTTGATGGAAATGAAGGCTATGTTGGATGGAAATCCAGATTTAGATTGCGTTGGAACCCGTCGTGTCAGTCGTGATGGTGAACCACCGATTCGTAGCTTTTTTGCAAAATTATTCTACAAATTGATGAATAAAATCAGCCAGGTCGAGGTAGTAGACGGTGCCCGTGATTTCCGTCTCATGCGTCGTCACATGGTAGATGCCATTCTATCTGTGTCTGAATACAATCGCTTTTCAAAAGGAATTTTTGCTTGGGTAGGATTCGAAACAGAATACTTGCCATATGAAAATGTTGAGAGGGTCGCTGGCGAAACTAGTTGGTCCTTCTGGAAATTGCTTTCTTATTCTATTGAAGGAATCATCAATTTTTCAGATACACCTTTGAATATTGCCTCCTATACAGGTTTTTTCACCTTCCTGTTGTCGCTAGTTCTAATGGTTTTTGTGGTTCTCAAAACCTTGGTGTTCGGAGATCCTACAATTGGCTGGCCGTCGACTATTTGTATCATCCTATTTTTGGGAGGTCTGCAGTTGATGACCATTGGTATTCTCGGTAAATATTTGGCAAAAGTTTTCTTGGAAACGAAGAAACGTCCGATTTATATTGTTAAAGAGAAAAGTTCAAACTAGGAGCAGTTTATGGAACATTCAGCTTGGCACGAATTGATAAAGGCACAGTTGCCAGAGCATTATTTTGGTAAAATTAATCAGTTTTTAGATCATGTTTATGCTGTTGGAACCGTTTATCCGCCTCGTGAGAAGGTATTTGCTGCCATTCAAACAACGGATTTGGAAGAGGTTAAAGTAGTTATTTTGGGACAGGATCCCTATCACGGACCTGGTCAGGCACAGGGCTTGTCATTTTCTGTTCCGAACTCGGTACCAGCTCCGCCATCTCTTCAAAACATCTTAAAAGAATTGACGGATGATATTGGCGCCAAACAAGATCATGATTTGACAGCATGGGCGGAACAAGGTGTGCTTTTGCTCAATGCTTGTTTAACTGTGCCAGCAGGTCAGGCAAATGGACATGCAGGGCAAATCTGGGAGCCTTTTACGGACGCTGTTATTAAGGTGGTCAATAGCTTAGACCAGCCTGTTGTCTATATTCTTTGGGGTGCTTATGCTCGCAAGAAAAAAGCGTTGATAACCAACCCAAAACATCTGGTTATCGAATCTGCTCATCCAAGCCCTCTTTCAGCCTATCGAGGTTTCTTTGGAAGCAAGCCCTTCTCACAAGCAAATGCCTACTTGACTTCACAAGGCAGAACAGGAATTGATTGGCTGCGATAATAGATGGTAATGGCTTTGGTACTACAAAGGAGAATATGAATGTTATTAGTGAAAAATGGTCGAGTATTGGATCCGCAATCCGGTTTAGACAAGGTTTGCGACATCTTGATGGACGGAAGTAAGATTGTTAAGATCGCGGAGTCGATTTCAGAAGATGTTGAGCAAGAAGTGATTGATGCGACAGGATTAGTCGTTGCTCCTGGTTTGGTTGATGTTCATGTGCATTTTCGGGAGCCTGGTCAGACCCATAAAGAAGATATTCATACAGGAGCTCTTTCTGCAGCAGCGGGTGGTTTTACTTCTGTTGTCATGATGGCTAATACTAGTCCGACGATTTCAAATGTTGAAACCTTAAAAGAAGTATTGGATTCCGCTAAAAAAGAAGCTATTCACATTTATAGTGTGGCAACCATTACAGATCATTTCGATGGGCAAAACCTGACCGATTTTCCTGCTTTGCTAGAAGCTGGAGCGGTGGCCTTTTCGGACGACGGTATTCCTTTGACAAATGCTTGCGTGGTTAGAAAAGCTATGAAATTAGCCAAAGAGCAGGGCTGTCTCATCAGCCTGCATGAAGAAGACCCTGACCTGAATGGCGTTTTGGGACTCAACGAGCAAGTAGCTGAAAAACATTTTCATGTTTGTGGAGCAACAGGCGTAGCAGAATACAGCATGGTCGCTCGCGATGTCATGATTGCCTATGAAACGGGTGCGCGTGTTCATATCCAGCATCTATCCAAAGCCGAGTCGGTCAAGGTGGTTGAATTTGTTCAAGGTCTCGGAGCAAACGTCACGGCAGAAGTAGCACCCCAACATTTTTCACGAACTGAGGACTTACTTCTAACAAAAGGTGCCAATGCTAAGATGAACCCTCCACTACGATTAGAAAGTGATCGCTTGGCTGTGATTGATGGGTTGAAATCTGGTGTTATCTCTGTCATTGCGACGGACCATGCTCCTCATCACGCGGATGAAAAAAATGTAGAAGATCTCACAAAGGCCCCATCAGGAATGACAGGCTTGGAAACCTCGCTTTCGCTTGGCCTGACTCACTTGGTAGAAGAAGGGCATCTGACACTCGTGCAATTGCTGGAGAAAATGACAATTAATCCAGCCAAGCTCTATGGTCTTGATGCTGGCTATCTTGTTGAAAATGGCCCAGCTGATCTTGTTATTTTTGACCCAAATGCAAATCGGTTGGTCACAGCGGATTTTGCCTCGAAGTCTGCTAATTCTCCGTTTGTTGGTGATAGTCTGAAAGGACAGGTCCTTTACACCATTGCAAATGGACAAATAGTATTTGGTAAATAGGAAATGAGCGGATTAGATAGCTAATTCGCTTATTTCGAACCTTTTTGGCATGTGAGCGATTTTAAAGTTTTTGTTTTTTGTTAAAAAGTGTATAATAGAGATATAAAAAATGCCGAAGAAAGGTCTATTTATGAAAAAGAAAAAAATCTTGTTGCCTGTAATGTCCACACTCTTGTTGGCTCCATTTGTTTTAGCTCAACAAGTACAAGCTGCTGAGACAACGACTGCAGCTACCACAACCAATCAGCCAGCAACGACTGATGCAACTGCTACGGTACCAGCAACGTCAGTTGAAAACGTAGCAACGGAGGAAACTGTTGTCCCTGCTGCAGAAGAAACAGTAGAGGCAGTCATTATCCACACAAACGACGTTCACGGTCGCATTCTTGAAGAAAAGAATGTCATCGGTGACGCTAAGGCTGCGGCAGTCATTGAAGAAGAACGTGCCAAAGTAGAGAATACAATTGTAGTAGATGCTGGTGATGCCTTCCAAGGACTTCCAATTTCCAACTCTACAAAAGGTGAAGACCGCGCCAATATCATGAACCAAGTCGGCTATGATGCAATGGCTGTTGGTAACCATGAATTTGACTTTGGGATGGATCAAGCAATCAAGTACAAGGAAACTTTGAACTTCCCGCTATTGAGTGCTAACACTTACGTTAATGGCGCTCGTGTTTTTGAAGCTTCAACTATCGTCGATAAAACTCCAACTGTTGTAGGTGATGAATTTGTAGTTATCGGTGTAACAACACCTGAAACTGCAACAAAAACCCATCCGAAAAATGTTGAGGGAGTAACATTTACCGACCCAGTCACAGAAGTCAATAAAGTGATTGACGAAGTGGAAGCACGTGCTCTAGCAGATAATCGTGTTTACAAGAACTATATCATTCTAGCTCACCTAGGTGTCGATTCTACAACGCCTGTTGAATGGAGAGGCTCAACTCTTGCTGAAGCACTTTCTAAAAATAGTAAATTAGCTGGTAAACGTGTTATTGTTATCGACGGTCATTCCCACACGGTAGAAGCGACTACCTATGGAGATAATGTTACTTATAATCAAACAGGCTCTTACTTGAACAATATCGGTAAAGTAACCTTGAAATCCGATAAATTATTGGGTGAAGCTAGTTTGATTTCTGCCGCGGATACTAAAAATGTGACGCCAAATGCTAAAATCGCAGCCTTGGTTGATGAAATTAAAGCAAAATATGAAGCTGAAAATGCTCAAGTAGTTATTGAAAATAACCCAGTGGAATTAAACGGAGACCGCTCAAACGTGCGTGTTCGTGAAACCAACTTGGGGAATGCAGTGACAGATGCAATCTATGCCTATGGTCAAACAGGATTTTCAAACAAAACTAGCCTTGCTGTGACTAACGGTGGTGGTCTACGTGCAACAATTGCTAAAGATCAGCCTGTTACAAAAGGTGATATTATTGCAGTCTTGCCATTTGGTAACATTGTTTCTCAAATCACTGTGACTGGTCAACAAATTTATGATATGTTTACCAAGTCTTTATCATCTACATTGCAAGTGAATCCAGAAACTGGCGAGATGCTTTTAGATGAAAATGGTATGCCGCTCTTTGAAGCAAGTGGTGGATTCCTACACATTTCAGGAGCAAATGTATTCTACGATCCAACGCTTCCTGTAGAAGAACGTGTTCTTCTTATCGGTATTCTTAATCCAGAGACTGGCGAATATGACGCCTTGGATCTTGAAAAAACGTACTATTTAGCAACAAATGACTTCCTTGCTGCTGGTGGTGATGGCTACACAATGCTTGGCGGAGCACGTGAAGAAGGTCCTTCGATGGACAGCGTCTTTGCTGAATACCTAAAGACAGCTGACTTATCAGCTTATGAGGTTGTCAACCCATATTCACGTATCATTCCTGTAAATTCAAGCATTGATACGGATGAAGATGGCTACCCAGACTTTATCGAAATTTTATTGGATACTGATCCAGAAAATCCAGCCTCAAATCCAGAAACTGTTCCAGCTGAAAATACGGATTCACCATCTAATCAAGTACAAAATACTTCAGCAACGGACAAGAAGGTCCCAGTTGATTCTCCGAAAGTAGGAGATAAAAAACCAGAAGTAGCAAGTCCAGTAAAAACTACAAAAGCAGGAGTCTTGCCAAATACTGGTGATCAGATGAATCTGACGCTCAGCCTGTTTGGTTTAGGTCTTGCAGGACTGGCCATGGCAGTAGGTCGTAGAAAAGAAAATTAATCAATCATCTGAAAACAGGGTCTTCGGACTCTGTTTTTGACTGGAGGAAACATGCAAACTGTATTTCAATATCAAAAAGAGGGGGATCGTGAGCAGATTAGTTCTTATGTTCTGCTTAGCAACTCCCCACGTCGTAAACAATTATTGGGATTTTTACAACCACAAATCGCATCAGTTGAAGTGGATGAGCGTGGTATCGAGGAACATTTTATGAAACAATTCGCTACAGATGATTTTCTCACTCGAGCTGCAAAAACCTGTTGTGAAATTTCCAAAGCCAAATCGGACATGGATTTGGTAACTGGCCATCTCTACATTTCTGCGGATACAATCGTCGTGTCAGATGGGAAAATTTTTAACAAACCTCAAGATTTGACAGAAGCTGAAACCATGTTACGTTCCTATTTTGGAAAGAGCCATCACGTTGTAACATCTGTCTGCCTACGGACAAGTCACTCACTGGATGTTTTTTATACGGTTGCACAGATTGATTTTGTGGACTATTATCCAGCCTTGGAAGAAGCGATTCAGTCCTATATCCGTGAAAAGCAGCCGCTGGATAAGGCCGGTGCCTACGGTATTCAGGAGCTTGACCCACGCTTTGTAGCAGGTATTTCTGGGGATGTTCACACCATTATTGGTCTACCTGTAGCCGAAGTTTCCCGCAGGATTTTTGGGAGTGGGAAAAAAGAGTTCGTCAAACAAGTCTTTATTTCTAGTTGTTGAGCTGAAACAGTCTATTCCCAGACTGTTTCACTCCCACCCCCGCACAGCTCAAACTGTCTGGGAGACAGTTTGAGGTTGGAGATAGAGCGAACTTTGTTCGCAACAGTCGTAACGGTCAGATTTGGAGTGTGAAACGCGAATTGCTGAGATTTGCTTCGCAAATCTTATCTCCAACCTTTAACAGTCCACTGGACTGTTAAACCCAATCAACCACTGCGCTGAGATGTTGACACTAACCTTATTAAGTGATGCTATAATTTAGCTCAGCATTTTGAAAAATAGCAGAGCTTAATAGCTAGTTTGTGGTATAATAATGGTCGAAAAGGAGAGTTTATGACCGTCGACATTGAAAGATACAAGCAATTGGCCCAGCAGAAGCAAGGAGAACATCGAAAATTTCTAGCAAATTTGAAGAAAAAAGCACCTAAAAATTTGGATAGAATTGTTCAAGATATTCATGCCGAAGTATTTTCTGAAATCGACTGTACAGAGTGTGCCAACTGTTGTAAAACGTTGGGACCGCTCTTTACAGAAGCAGATATTACCCGAATTGCTAAGCATTTGCGCATGAAACTTCCAGTTTTTGAGGACATGTACTTGCGTGTGGATGAGGACGGAGATAAGGTATTTCAATCCATGCCCTGTCCCTTCCTTGGAGGCGATAATCTATGTAGTATCTATGATGCTCGTCCCAAAGCCTGTCGAGAATTTCCGCATACTGACCGCAAGAAGATTTATCAAATCAACAATTTAACAATAAAAAATACTCTG
Organism: Streptococcus sp. 2022WUSS083; assembly: GCF_044427155.1. Taxonomy (NCBI): domain Bacteria; kingdom Bacillati; phylum Bacillota; class Bacilli; order Lactobacillales; family Streptococcaceae; genus Streptococcus; species Streptococcus sp. 2022WUSS083. The sequence continues at coordinate 142,852 of NZ_JAOTGK010000003.1, forward strand.
ATTTGTCCCGCAGCCTATCTCTTTGTCGAAAAGTTACGGGAGAGAATTTAAGAGGAACAAGAAAGACAAAATATTGATTTTCTGCTATAATAATAAAAAAACAAGCCGTTTTTACGGCTTTTTTCAATGAATCATATTTAGGAGGACCCCATGGCAACAATTCAATGGTTTCCGGGCCACATGTCAAAAGCTCGCAGGCAGGTGCAGGAGAACATCAAGCACGTTGATTTCGTGACCATTTTGGTCGATGCCCGTCTGCCCCTATCCAGCCAAAACCCCATGTTGACTAAGATTGTCGGCGACAAGCCCAAGCTCATGATTCTCAACAAGGTCGATTTGGCTGACCCTGTTCGTACAAAAGAATGGCAGAGCTACTTTGAAGGTCAGGGCATCCGTACCCTTGCCATCAACTCAAAGGAACAAGCGACGGTGAAAAAGGTGACCGACGCAGCCAAGAGTCTGATGAAAGAGAAGATTGAACGCCTCCGCGAGAGAGGTATTCAAAAAGAAACCTTGCGGACCATGATTATCGGTATTCCAAACGCAGGCAAATCCACCCTCATGAACCGTCTGGCAGGTAAGAAAATCGCCGTCGTCGGCAACAAACCAGGTGTGACCAAGGGACAACAGTGGCTCAAGTCCAATAAAGATCTTGAAATCCTTGATACACCAGGTATTCTCTGGCCTAAATTTGAGGACCAAGAAGTCGGGCTCAAGTTGGCTCTGACAGGAGCTATCAAGGATCAACTCTTGCCTATGGATGAAGTGACCATTTTTGGTTTGGACTACTTCAAAGCCAATTACCCAGAACGCCTCCAAGAGCGATTCAAGGGCATGGATTTGGAGATGGAAACGCCTGAACTCATCATGGACTGGACAAGAAAACTAGGTTACCGTGATGATTATGACCGTTTTTACAACCTCTTTGTCAAGGACGTTCGGGACGGTCGCTTGGGTACTTATACATTAGATAGGGTGAGTGACTTAGATGGCAACGATTAAGGAAGTGACTGCTCTGCTGGCTCAGGTGGACAGTCTGGAAAGTCCTGTCTGGGCAGACTTAGCTCGGGATGATCGAGCAGGGGTCCAGGCTGCCATCAAGAAACGCCGTAAGGAGCTGGAAAAAGAAGCAGCAGAAGATGCCCGCTTAGAAGCTATGCTATCTTACGAAAGAGCCCTTTATGATAATGGGGTGGAGTTCATCGCTGGTATCGACGAAGTCGGCCGAGGGCCTCTAGCAGGTCCTGTGGTGGCTGCGGCGGTTATCTTGCCTAAAGGGTGCAAAATCCGCTACCTCAACGACTCCAAGAAAATCCCCAAGTCCAAGCATGAAGTCATCTACCAAGAAGTCATGGAGCGGGCGGTGGCAGTCGGTGTGGGAATAAAAGATGCAGCTGTCATCGATCAGGTCAACATCTACGAGGCGACCAAGTTAGCCATGTTAGAGGCTTTGGAGAAATTAAGCAAGAAACCTGACCACCTGCTCATCGATGCTATGAAGTTGGACACGAAAATTCCGCAAACCTCCATCATCAAGGGAGATGCCAATAGCCTGTCTATCGCAGCGGCCTCTATCGTAGCAAAGGTGACGCGGGATAAGATGATGGCGGACTATGACAAGGAGTTTGCTGGCTATGGTTTTGCCAAGAATGCTGGCTATGGAACGGCAGAGCATTTGGAAGGCTTGAACAAGTTAGGCATCACGCCTATTCACCGTAAGACCTTTGAGCCCATTAAGTCTATGGTAGCAGGGAGAAACTAGTCTTGACAGTCTTTTTCTGGTTATTTTTAGCGGCTATCGGTCTGTTTGCTCTCGTCTATTTCTGGGAGCGGCGGTCGATTTTTATCTCACTGTTTGCTTTGAACATCCTGGTCTGGGCCTTAGCATGGATTATCTCAACAGGCATTCTCGAAAACAATGAAATCTTGCGCTTGCTGGCTATAGCAGTGGCTATGGTGCTCTTTTTAGCCTTGTTAAGTGGTCCATTTGTCTTGCTTTTCACACTTTATCTAAATGGTTTTCAGATTTTGAAGAGAGAAGGGGTTCTCTTCCATAATTTCCTATCCATGGGACTGGCAGTCGCCCTGACTTTCTATCTCTTCATCGCTCCCTTTGTGGTTCAATCCCTGTCTGGTATTAGTTTGTTAAACATGGTGTTTGTCTATGTTGGATTTTTAGTGTCTTATGCAATTATCATCAGCATGCTCTATACCACGTCTAGCTTTGTCAATTTGGTCAATCTTTTCCCAGGCAAGCTTGATTATGTAGTGGTCTTAGGTGCTGGCTTGATTGGTGACAAGGTAACGCCACTTTTGGCTTCGCGGATTGACAAAGGCATAGCGATTTATCAGAAGCAGCCTGGCAGTAAGCTCATCATGTCAGGCGGACAAGGTCCTGATGAACTCATAGCTGAAGGTCAAGCTATGGCAAATTATGCCTTGGAGAAAGGAGTGCCTGCTGAAGATATTCTCATCGAAAACCAATCGACCAACACAGAAGAAAATTTGAAATTTTCCTATGCCCTGATGAAACCTGGCAGTCGATTTGCACTTGTAACTAATTACTATCATGTTTTCAGAGCTCTGCTATTGGCACGACAATTGAAAATCAAATGTATCGGCTACGGCGCAAAAACCAGATTTTACTTTAGCCTCAATGCCTTTATTCGGGAATTTGTAGGCTATGTAGTCATGAGCCGAAAGGCGCATTTGGTCTTTTTGAGCATCGTGTCAGCCCTTTACCTGATCGGAGTGATCATCAGTTTAATGCATTAAAAACAGCCTCTAGGTGACTAGAAGCTGTTTTCTTATAACATAAAGTAGACAATGGCGATGTATTGCAGTGCCGAAGCTAGTAGGATAAAGAGATGCCAAATCATGTGGAAGTAGGGCTTTTTCTTGGCGTAGAATAGGGCTCCAATAGTATAAGATAATCCACCAGCCAGCATCAAAATTCCGAAAACAAGTCCTGTCTTTTGCAAAATGGCTGGCAAGATAAAGACAACCAACCAGCCCATGAAAAGATAGAGGAAGAGGCTGAATTTTTCGTTTATTTTTTTAGCAAAAATTTTATAGAGTATACCGAAAATAGTCAATCCCCATTGCAAACCTACAATCAGATAACCCAGCCAACCACCGACCAAGGAAAGGGCAACAGGTGTATAGCTTCCAGCGATGGCAATGTAAATCATGCTATGGTCAATAATCCTCAGGATGTATTTGTGAGTAGAAGCATAGGGCATGGAGTGGTAGATGGAAGAGGATAGGAACATGAGGAAAAGGCTGATGACAAAAATGGACATGCCGACTACCGCTGTCACGTTGTAGTCTTGAAAAGAATGAATAGCAGTAATAGGGAGTAAAATCAGCATAAGCAAGGCCCCAACAGCATGTGTGACACTATTTGCGACTTCTTCACAAAAGGAAAGTTTTAGACTTAATTTCAAACTAGGATTCATGGTGACTCCTTTCTAACTCCATAGTGAGTTGACGGGTTTTGTAATATAGTTTAACAGACTGGCAGGCATAACGAATGATTTCAGGCGTTTCATCGCTCTCCTCGTTTCGCATGCAGTCAACAAAATGATTATATAAGGTTTCTGAATTGCTCGATTGGAGAAGAAGATGTAAGGTCTGACTGATTTCTTGAATGGAAAAGACATTTTTTAAGATAGTGAGGGCAATCAAGCGCGCCACTTGCTGCTTCTGGTATTTTTTCTTAACTGGTTTTTCGAGTTGCTTGTGCTTGACGTAGTTATTAATCATGGCAGCTGTTAATACTCTTCGAAAATCAACATTATCCGTTGTCAACTTGCCTTGATGAACCCCAGTTCTATCATCAGCTTCGTTTCCTAGGCTACTGTTGATTTTCATTGAGTATAAACTCTTCTGTTCAAGGCTTTCCTGAGAATTGACTACTTGATTAACATAGAGCAGAACTTGGTCCAAATATAAATCTAAATCAGGTAATTCATGCCAGTAGGGAATAGTTTGTTTCATGATTATCTACTTCCTTTTATCTAGTATCGATAACTAGATTATATAATTTTTAAAAAATAAAGTAAAGAAAAAGGGTACTTCCTTTCCGAAATACCCTTATTTCACAATCAATCCGTCCCAAGCATCCATGCCACCTGCAATATCATTTGCCTTATATCCCTTAGATGACATGATTTCTCTGGCCAGCTTGCTACGTTTTCCACTTTTACAGATGAGTAGATAGTGTTGGTCGACTGGTCCATCCAATGCGGCAATCTTATCCATAGGACAATTAATAGCACCATCAATATGACCAGCTGAATATTCTTCTGGGTCACGAACGTCTAGTAATTGCACCGATTCAGTTTGTATCAACCCAAGCAATTCTGCAGCAGTCAAAGTTATAGTTTGTTCATGTTTTTCTTGCATGATTCCCTCTTTCGTTGGTTTAAATTAATAAGAACAATACCAAATCTTAGCTGGACTTGTCAAGAAGGATTGACTTTTAGATTAATAAAACCTAAGATATGTATTAAGAAGAAAAAAAGGAGCAGATGTATGCTGACTGAAAAAGAAAAGATGATAGCTGGGCAATTTTATATGGCAGCAGATCCAGAACTTAGACAAATGAGAACGCTGGCTCGCCAAAAGATGCAGGACTTCAATAATGAATTAGATGGCTCTATACGTTCTCAAATCTTGAAAAACTGGTTTGGAGCTACAGGAGAGCGGATTTACATGGAGCCAAATTTCTACTGTGATTACGGAAGTAACATCCATGTCGGAGAGGATTTTTATGCTAATTTCAACTGTACTATGCTTGATGTCTGTCCGATACGAATTGGGAAAAATGCCATGCTTGGTCCCAATGTGCAATTGTTGACTCCCTTGCATCCCTTGGACCCTGACGAACGCAATTCTGGCTTGGAATACGGGGCTCCTATTACCATTGGTGATAATTTCTGGGCTGGTGGTGGTGTGACAATCTTACCAGGCGTGACCTTGGGGGACAATATCGTTGTTGGTGCTGGTTCTGTTGTAACCAAGTCTTTTGGTGATAATGTCGTTTTAGCGGGAAATCCTGCGCGTGTTATCAAAGAAATACCTCAAAAATAATTCTTCCATTTGGGAGAATTTTTTCTTTCCATTACGAACAATAAGAATGAGGTGAAGAAAATGAATAATTTTGAATTGTTTAAATGGAAAAAAGCAGGTTTGACCAATCTTAATGTGAATAAAGTTTTGGCCTATCAAGAAAAACACGGTAAAAAATTGACCTTGCGAAATGTCGCTGTAGTGTCTGAATGTAAAAATCCAGTGCTATTTATGGAAAATTATAAGAAGCTAGATACAAAAGCCTGTCGCGAGGAATTTAATAAGTATCCATCATTTTCAATTTTAGATGACATCTATCCTTTGGCGCTCAAACAGATTTTCAATCCACCTGTACTTTTGTTTTATCAAGGGGATTTAGAATTGCTAGAAAAATCAAAGCTGGCAGTTGTTGGTACACGAAATGCCAGTAAAAATGGTATCCAATCTGTTCAGAAAATTATCAAAGAATTGAGCAATCGTTTTGTCATTGTTAGTGGTTTGGCAAGAGGAATTGATACAGCTGCTCATATTGCTAGCCTGAAAAATGGTGGACAAACCATTGCTGTAATTGGAACAGGTTTAGATAATATTTATCCCAAAGAAAATAGAGAATTACAGACCTACATCGGAAAACACCATTTGGTGCTGACAGAGTATGAAGCTGGTGCTCAGCCACTCAAATACCATTTTCCAGAACGCAATCGCATTATAGCTGGTTTGGTGGAAGGATTGGTAGTCTGCGAGGCAAAAATGCGGTCTGGCAGCTTGATTACCTGCGAACGTGCCTTGGAAGAAGGAAGAGAAGTCTATGCTATTCCAGGTTCCATTATGGACGGAAAATCAGATGGTTGTCATCATCTGATTCAAGAGGGAGCAAAGTGCGTTACATCAGGCTTGGACATCATTTCTGAGTATCAATTTTAAAACAAGTCTTCCTATAGGAAAATAAATATCTTGACACTGACTGAAAAATAGTATATTCTTTGTGAGGTTAAAAATATTTGTAAGGTATAAGAATGGCTACAAAAACAGTTAGTAAGAAAAAAACAACAACCAAGAAAAATCTCGTTATTGTAGAGTCGCCTGCTAAGGCAAAAACAATCGAAAAATATCTTGGTAAAAATTATAAGGTCGTTGCTTCAGTCGGGCATATTCGAGATTTGAAGAAATCTAGTATGTCTATTGACTTTGATAACAACTATGCACCTGAGTACATCAACATCCGTGGAAAAGGACCGCTCATCAATTCTTTGAAAAAAGAAGCAAAAAGTGCTAAGCAAGTCTTTCTCGCGAGTGACCCGGACCGCGAAGGAGAAGCAATTTCTTGGCATTTGGCTCACATTTTGGGATTGGACGCAAACGATAAAAACCGTGTTGTCTTTAATGAAATTACAAAAGATGCAGTAAAAAATGCCTTTCAGGAGCCACGTGCTATTAACCTAGACTTGGTAGATGCCCAACAAGCTCGACGCGTCTTAGACCGTATTGTAGGATACTCTATCTCACCTATTTTATGGAAGAAAGTCAAAAAAGGTCTGTCAGCAGGACGTGTTCAATCGGTTGCTCTCAAATTAATAATCGACCGTGAAAATGAAATCAGCAATTTCAAACCAGAAGAATATTGGACAATTGATGCAACCTTCAAAAAGGGGAGCAAGAAATTCCAGGCTTCATTCTACGGTATAGATGGAAAGAAAACTAAAATTGAAAACAATGAGCAGGTTAAAGAAATTCTTGCCCGACTTGATGGAGATGATTTCTTAGTAGAACAGGTTGAGCGTAAGGAACGCAAACGAAATGCACCTCTGCCTTACACAACTTCTACTATGCAGATGGATGCGGCTAATAAAATCAATTTCCGTACTCGTAAAACCATGATGGTTGCCCAACAACTTTATGAGGGTGTCAGTCTTGGCGCAGGTGGTACCCAAGGTTTGATCACCTATATGCGTACGGATTCAACACGTATTAGCCCTGTTGCACAAGCACAAGCTGCTGACTTTATCACGGAGCGTTTTGGTGCTACCTATTCAAAGCATGGTAACAAAGTAAAAAATGCCAGTGGTGCACAAGATGCCCACGAAGCCATTCGTCCATCAAATGTTAACTTAACACCTGAATCAATTGCAAAATATCTGGACAAGGACCAATTACGACTATATACACTGATTTGGAATCGTTTTGTCGCAAGTCAGATGGCTGCAGCAGTTTTTGATACCATGAGTGTTCGTTTGGGTCAAAATGGTATTGTCTTTGCTGCTAATGGTAGCCAAGTAAAATTCGATGGTTATATGGCGGTCTATAACGACGCTGATAAAAATAAAATGTTGCCAGATATGGAACAAGGTGACACGGTGGTACGCGCGTCAACAAATCCAGAACAACACTTTACTCAGCCACCAGCTCGCTACTCTGAAGCAACCTTAATTAAAACATTAGAAGAGAATGGTGTAGGTCGCCCGTCAACCTATGCACCAACAATTGAAACCATTCAAAAACGTTACTATGTTAAGCTTGCGGCTAAGCGATTCGAACCAACTGAACTCGGAGAAATCGTTAATAAGCTGATTGTTGAGTTCTTCCCAGATATTGTCAATGTCAAATTTACAGCCGATATGGAACAAAAATTGGATGATGTAGAAATCGGGAAAGAGCAGTGGCAGAAGGTCATTGACGGTTTCTATCAGCCATTCAAGGTAGAATTATCTAAGGCAGAAGAACAGATGGAAAAAATCCAAATTAAGGATGAACCAGCTGGCTTTGACTGTGATGTTTGTGGTCATGAAATGGTCATCAAGTTAGGTCGCTTTGGAAAATTCTATGCATGTAGCAATTTCCCTGATTGCCGCAATACCAAGCAAATCACTAAAGAAATCGGTGTGACTTGTCCGGTTTGCCAAAAAGGTCAGGTGATTGAACGCAAGAGCAAACGCAATCGTCTTTTCTATGGTTGCGATCGCTACCCAGAGTGTGAATTTACTTCTTGGGACAAGCCAGTCGGACGTTCTTGTCCGAAATGCGACCACTATCTCGTTGAGAAAAAAGTTCGTGGTGGTGGTAAACAAGTTGTCTGTCCAAATGGTGACTACGAAGAAGACAAGATTAAATAAGATTAAACTGCTATTCTCAAGGGAATGGCAGTTGTTTTTTATAGTCATGTTAGTTTATCTTAGCTTACTTCGACAAGCGAGAAGCTGGGTAAAAAGTCCATCATCACTTCTCAAGGTTAGTGTCAACATCTCAGAGCAGTGGTTGATTGGGTTTAACAGGCCGGTGGAGTAAAATTGTTCAGTGAACTGTTTCAGCCTGAGTTTAGAAATGAAAAAATCGAGCTAAAAAGGTTGGAGATAGGATTTGCGAAGCAAATCACAGCAACTCGTGTTTCACATTCCAAGTCTGACCTCTACAACTGAAGCGAACTAAACGGCAATACCAGTTTGAAAAAATGTTTGAAAAAATGTTTAAAAAAATAGGATAAAAGTCTTGCATTATTGAAAATACTGTGTTATGATAATTGAGGTTTGAAAAAACTGACCTAAGACAGTAGGGGAGCTGGACTCATAAACATCCTACCGAGGCACAAAACGATTATTGAGATAAACGTATTTGTACTTTCGTGTCTAGGTTTAGGTGCGATTTTTTTGTGCCTAGCCCAAAATAAAAACGGAGGTAAAAAAATGAGTGAAGCTATTATCGCTAAAAAAGCGGAATTAGTAAATGCCGTTGCTGAGCAAATGAAAGCTGCAACATCTATCGTTGTTGTAGACGCTCGTGGTTTGACAGTAGAACAAGATACAGTTCTTCGTCGTAACTTGCGTGGTGCAGAAGTTGAGTACAAAGTTATCAAAAACTCAATCTTGCGTCGTGCTGCTGAGCAAGCTGGTCTTGAAGGGCTTGCAGAATTGTTTGTAGGTCCATCTGCAGTTGCATTCTCAAATGATGCAGTTGCTCCAGCTAAAACAATTTACGATTTCGCGAAAACTGCTGATGCTCTTGAAATCAAAGGTGGAGCTGTAGAAGGTAAAGTTTCTTCTAAAGAAGAAATCGAAGCACTTGCTACATTGCCAAACCGCGAAGGCATGCTTTCTATGTTGCTTTCTGTACTTCAAGCGCCAGTTCGCAACGTTGCATACGCTGTCAAAGCTGTTGCAGAAAAAGAAGACGCAGCTTAATGCGTCAGAGCGTAGCTGCTTAGTGCTACAAACTATTTAAAAACCTAAATTGGAGGAAAATCACAATGGCATTGAACATTGAAAACATTATTGCTGAAATTAAAGAAGCTACTATCCTTGAGCTTAACGACCTTGTTAAAGCTATCGAAGAAGAATTTGGTGTAACTGCAGCTGCTCCTGTAGCTGTTGCTGCAGCTGGTGGTGCTGCTGAAGAAGCTAAAGATTCATTCGACGTTGAATTGACATCTGCTGGCGACAAAAAAGTTGGCGTTATCAAAGTTGTACGTGAAATCACTGGTCTTGGTCTTAAAGAAGCTAAAGAGCTTGTTGACGGTGCACCAGCTATGGTTAAAGAAGGCGTTGCAACTGCAGAAGCTGAAGAAATCAAAGCTAAATTGGAAGAAGCAGGCGCTTCAGTTACTCTTAAATAATAGAGTTTCCAATCAAAATAAAAACCTATCACTTAATGTGGTAGGTTTTTTCGTTCTATTGTTGCAAACGTTTTCGTTGTGGGGTATAATATAAAAAATGCTGTCTAAAGATTAGGAGAAAGACATGAAAAGTTACAAAAACTATATCTTCGATTTTTATGGTACATTGGTTGATATTCGTACAGATGAAAATAAACTAGAGGTCTGGAATCAGCTAACACAGATTTACAATGCTTTTGGTTGTTCCTATCGGCCGCGCCAGTTGAAAAATGCCTATCATCGTTTTGTAGAAGAGGCGGAGAGATCTCTCGCGGAAACAGTGAGTTATCAGTATGTCGAAATTGATTTAGAAACAATCTTCATTCGTCTATTAACGGATGTACCAAATGAAAACCAAAGTACCAATAAACCGACTGATTTAGAGACTTTTGGACAAGTAGTAGCCGCGATTTTCCGCGTACTTTCACGTGAAAAGTTAGAGGCTTATGAAAATACTCTAACTAGTCTACAGACATTAAAGGATAGAGAAGTGCGATTATTTATTCTCTCCAATGCTCAACGAATTTTTACTCAGGCAGAAATTGAACAGACAGGTTGTGCTGATTTGATGGAAAAAATTTATATCTCTTCCGACTTTAAGATGAAGAAGCCTGAACCAGCATTTCTTCAACTGGTTTTAGAGGAAAATAATCTTGATGTTGAGGAAACGGTTATGATTGGTAATGATTTGACATCCGATATAGCTATTGCTCATGAATTGGGAATGGATTCCATTTTGCTGAATACTTTCCCGTATAGTCAGGAAGAAATCGACTCTTATAGGAGACTTGGTTGGAACTTTGAGGTTGTTGGAGATATAGCGGAGCTATTGTAAATAAGCTATAGAATAGCAAATGATATACATAAAATATATTATGTAAAAAATCGGAGCTACTTTCATTTCAATGAAGGTAGTTTTGTCTTTTCTAGCCATTTTCTGGTATACTAGATAGGTATAAAATTTAGAAAGGTTCTGTTTTGGGGTATTCCCAAACAGTAGTCAGATCTTCTGGCTAGAGGTATTAGTTTCATGTCTCAAACCCACATTAATGTTATCGGAGCTGGCTTGGCTGGCTCAGAAGCTGCTTATCAGATTGCCAAACGTGGCATTCCTGTCAAACTTTACGAGATGCGAGGTGTCAAACCGACCCCTCAGCACAAGACGGACAAGTTTGCTGAGTTGGTTTGTTCCAACTCATTCCGCGGCGATAGTTTGACCAACGCTGTTGGTCTGCTCAAGGAAGAAATGCGTCGTTTGGATTCCATTATAATGCGAGCTGGTGAGGCTCACCGTGTGCCTGCTGGCGGTGCTATGGCCATGGACCGTGAAAATTTCTCTCAAGCAGTCACAGATGAGATTCACAACCACCCGCTAATTGAGGTCATTCGTGGCGAGATTACAGAGATTCCTGAAGATGCTATTACAGTTATCGCGACGGGGCCTTTGACGTCTGACGCCTTGGCGGAGAAGATTCACGCCCTCAACGGTGGCGACGGTTTTTACTTCTACGATGCGGCAGCACCGATTGTGGACAGCTCGACCATTAACATGGACTTGGTTTATCTCAAGTCCCGTTACGACAAGGGAGAGGCTGCCTATCTCAATGCACCGATGAACAAGGAGCAGTTCACCGCTTTCTATGAGGCCTTGATTTCAGCCGAAGAAGCACCGCTTAACTCCTTTGAAAAAGAAAAATACTTTGAAGGCTGTATGCCCATTGAGGTCATGGCCAAACGTGGCATCAAAACCATGCTCTATGGCCCAATGAAGCCAGTTGGTCTGGAATACCCAGAAGACTACAAGGGACCTCGTGACGGCGAATACAAGACACCGTACGCAGTTGTCCAGCTCCGTCAGGATAACGCAGCAGGTAGCCTTTACAATATTGTTGGCTTCCAGACCCATCTCAAGTGGGGGGAGCAGAAGCGGGTCTTCCAGATGATTCCAGGACTTGAAAATGCTGAGTTTGTCCGCTACGGCGTTATGCACCGCAATTCCTACATGGATTCGCCAAACTTATTGGAACAGACCTTTGCGACCAAGAAAAATCCTAATCTTTTCTTTGCAGGTCAAATGACAGGAGTAGAAGGCTATGTCGAGTCTGCTGCCTCTGGCTTGGTGGCTGGAATCAACGCTGTTCGCCGTTTCCGTGGCGAAGAGCCAGTCATCTTCCCACAGACCACAGCCATCGGAGCTCTGCCATTCTACATCACCCACACCGAAAGCAAGCACTTCCAGCCTATGAATGTCAACTTTGGTATCATCAAGGAGCTGGACGGACCGCGTATCCGCGACAAGAAGGAGCGTTATGAGGCAATAGCAGAGCGTTCCCTCAAGGACTTGGAAGAGTTTTTGGGTTACTAAGATATTTAGACTATCATCAGACACCTTCGGGTGTCTTTTGTGATATACTAGGGTTAGAAAAGCGGAGGAGAAATACGATGCACCACGATACTTGGAAGGGAATTATCTTGAAGAAACAGGGCTTACTGGCATCTCAGTCCGTCCAGCAGATTTGCCAAAATCTCAATGGCTTGCAGGCTCAGTTCCAGCCTTATGTTCATTTCGGATTTCGGAACCGTATGTCAGTGGATGATTTTCATGAGGGTAGATGGCAGGAGGAGTTGACACGCCAGTGGTCCATTCGGCGAACGGTTCATGCCTATCTCAAGTCAGAAATTCCTCTCTATATCCACGAGGGGCGGCTGGCCAGCACCGACTACCTGAGGACAGAAGGACGAGATGGGTTTAGCCCGCAGACAAAGCAGAAGTACCACCAGCTGATTTTAGAAGCACTTGAGCAAGGTCCTATGACCCGCGAGGAACTCAAGGCCCTTTGCCGTTCGGAAAAGATGACGCAGGAGGAGGAGAAGCAGGTCTTTAATGCCTGGGGCGGCCTTTTTCGCTACATGGTCGAGCGTGGGGAAGTCTATCAAGAGTACGGTGCCAAACGTTTTCATCGCCTGACAGACTTTCAGCCACTTTCGCGGGAAAAAGCAGAGCTGGAAATCGCTCGACGGTATTTTGCAGGTTTTGGGCCAGTCAGTTTAGCGGATGCTCGTTATTATTTCAAGGAAAATAAATTTACGGTCCTAAAATGGATGAAGCAATTAGATTTAAAAACCGTTGAGGTAGCAGGAGAAGAACGCTTTTATCTTGGAGAATTAGAAGAAGCTGAATTGCCTGATTGCCTCTTCGTGGCAGGTTTTGACCAACTTTTACTAGGCTATGAAAAGAAAGCCAATCCTTTCTTTGATCCCAAGTTTATCCGCCAGATATATACGCTGACAGGCATTGTCAAACCCGTTGTTTTCTACAAGGGACGACTGGTTGCGACCTGGCGACGTGATAAGGACAGGATTGAATTGGCTATATTTGAAAATCTGACCAGTCGTGAACTGAAAGAACTGGAACGTTACCGTCGAGTCTACGAGGAACGCTTAAAAACTGAGCAAAAATTGTTCGGATAACCAGAATAATGAAATAAAAAAACTAAATTTTCTGAATATTTCAGAAAATCTGTGGTATAATACTAAAAACGCTGTTTAGAAAGAGATGTCTATGAACAAATCCTACTTTTATCTAGATATGAAAACGCACGAATTGGAAGTGCCCTTTACTGCTAGAAAACGCCGTGTCCGTGTTTTATTGCCGAAAGGATATGCTGAAAATACAGAAGAGACCTATCCCGTTGTTTATTTCCACGATGGGCAAAATGTACTCTACAGTAAGGAAGCTTTTTCAGGTCATTCATGGAAAGTCATCCCAACTATTAAGCGTAATCCAGACATTGCAAAAATGATCGTAGTGGCTATTGATAACGATGGTGCTGATCGCATGCATGAATACGCTGCTTGGAAGTTTAGTGAGATGGGGATTCCTGGGGTGCAGTTCGGTGGTAAGGGAACCTTGTATGCCGAATTTGTCATGGATGTGCTGAAGCCCTTTATCGATCAAGAATACCGTACTAAGTCTGACAAGGCCCACACAGCCATGATTGGCTCGTCACTTGGTGGCAACATCACTCAGTTTATGGGGCTAGCCTATCAGGACCAAATTGGCTGTCTAGGAGTATTTTCATCAGCTAACTGGCTCCATCAAGATGCTTTTGACCGCTATATTGAGCGTCAAGCCTTGGATAAGGACCAACGTGTTTATATTTACGTTGGGACAGAAGAAGCAGATGATACAGATAAAACCTTGATGGCAGGAAATATCAAACAATCCTATATCAACTCTTCACTGACATACTATCGTCAATTGATAGCAGGTGGGGTTGATTTGGACAATATTGCCTTGGAAGTTGTTTCCGGTGCCATTCATAATGAGGAAGCTTGGGCAGCTTATTTGCCAGATTGCTTGCGCTTTTTAAGCGAAAAATGGTAATGTAAAGAATTAGTTAGGAGAAAAAAGATGCACGTAGAATTTTTAAGTCACTGGTCAGGTAATCTCGGTCGTGAAATGAATGTCAACCGATATGGTCACGCAGGTATTCCTGTGGTTGTTTTCGCTTCATCAGGCGGTTCGTACAATGAATACGCAGATTTTGGAATGATTGAAGCTTGTCGTGGCTCTATCGAGGCTGGTCATGTTCAATTTTTCACCCTAACCAGTCACGATAAGGAAAGCTGGTTGGCGGACTGGAAGTCTATTCATGATAAAGCTGAAGCTCACCGCGCCTATGAACGCTATGTGATTGAAGAAGCGATTCCATTTATTAAACATAAAACTGGCTGGTTTGATGGTATGATGACAACTGGTTGCTCAATGGGGGCCTACCACGCGCTGAACTTCTTCCTCCAGCATCCAGATGTATTTACAAAAGTCATCGCCCTTTCAGGTATCTATGATGCTCGTTTCTTTAATAATAACCATGACTATGGTCATGATGATGCTGTTTATCAAAATTCACCAGCAGACTACATCTGGAACCAAAACGATGGCTGGTTTATTGATAAATACCGCCAAGCAGATATCATTGTCTGCACAGGTTTGGGCGATTGGGAGCAAGATGGATTGGATTCATTTTACAAGCTCAAGCGTGCCTTTGAAGAGAAAAATATCCCAGCTTGGTTCGATACCTGGGGTACGGATGTGGCGCATGATTGGGTTTGGTGGAGAAAACAAATGCCTTTCTTCCTTCACTCCATCGGACTTTAAAAAATTAGAAAGGACTGCCTATGAATTATCTCGTTATTTCCCCCTTTTATCCAGAAAATTTTCAACCATTTACCATTGAATTGGCTAAAAAAGAAGGAGTTACCGTTCTAGGTATTGGACAAGAGCCCTACGATCAATTACCAGAAGAACTTCGAAATGCCTTAACAGAATATTTCCGTGTGGAAGATTTGGAAAATATCGATGAAGTCAAGCGTGCAGCGGCCTTCTTGATTTACAAACATGGACCAATTGACCGTGTAGAATCCCACAATGAGCATTGGTTGGAAAATGATGCGGCCCTCCGTGAACAATTTAATATCTTTGGAGCCAAACCAAAACACCTGAAAAAGACTAAATTTAAGTCAGAGATGAAAAAATATTTCAAAAAAGCTGGAGTTCCAGTCGTTCCTGGTGTTGTTGTCAAAACAGAACGTGACTTTGGTAGAGCTTTGAAGAATGTTGGGTTCCCCATGATTGCCAAACCTGACAATGGTGTCGGTGCATCTGGAACTTTCAAAATCGAAAATAAAGAAGATTTTGATCGATTTGTTGACACTTGGGATAGAAGCACCATCTATTTCTTAGAAAAATTTGTCAATTCAAGCATTATTACTACCTATGATGGCTTGCTGGACCACGAAGGCAATGTTGTTTTTGAAACAGGCTTAACCTATGTTCATACTCCATTTGAATTGATGCAAACCAAGAAGGACAATGCCTACTTTATCGAAAAAGAACTAGATCCTAAGTTGGTGGAATATGGCAGAGCTATTATCAAGGCTTTTGGTATGAGAGAGCGTTTTTTCCATATTGAATTTTTCAAGGAAGGTGACGATTATATCGCCATTGAATACAATAACCGTATGGCAGGTGGTTTCACAGTTGAAGCCTATAACTACGCCCATTCCATTGATCTTTTCCGTGATTATGCCAATGTTGCAACAGGTGGTACAGTTGAGGAACGTAGATTTGAACCACAATACTGCTTGGTAGCAACTCGTCGTGATACAACTGACTATGTTCACTCTGCAGATGACATTCATCAGAAATTCGCTGGTAAGATTAAAACCGTCAAACGCATGCCAGATGCCTTTGCAGAATTGCAAGGAAATGATGCCTACCTCCTTGTGACAGAGAGCAAGGAAGAGTTGGATGAAATGATTGCCTACATTGGTTTAACAAAATAGAATGAATTGAAAGATGCCAGAAATGGTGTCTTTTTTCTTTTCTTACAATCTTGTAAGTTTTTGCGTCAGAACTGTAAGGGAACAAGGCAGAACTATTTTCTATAATAGACTCATAAGAAACAGAGAGAAGGAAAGTTTATGTCATTCAAATTTTTACAAGCAAAACACATTTTTGGTAAAACACAAGAAAGTAAACGACAAGAAAAACAGGAAAAACAAGCTGAATTACTATTCGAATTAGAACACGAACTCTTTCAACGTAACTGGATGTACTAGGAGGTTTAAGTGGTGAAATCGTACAATGCATATCAACTGAAACTCGCTATGGCTGGCATAATGGTTTTGGATCATCTGAAAATCATACCAGATTTTATCCCAGACCAACTTAGTATGGTCTTTCACATGGTCACTCGATGCGTCGCAGTCTTCTTTGCCTACATGTTGGTTGAAGGCTATCTTCATACGAGAAATGTCAAAAACTATCTTTTGCGACTATATGGTGCAGCAGGGCTGATGGCCACTGGAAATGTTTTGATAAACAGTCTTTACCAATCAAAAGATATTTACATCGGTAACAATATCTTTTTGACATTAGCTGTTGGTCTAACCATGTTGGTTTGTCTTAGAAATTTTGCTGAACACACTAGAAAGCAACAAATCCTTCAAGTCCTATCGGTTGGACTGTTGACCATCTTAGGTGCCTTTTTAACAGAAGGTGGCTATGTGGTCTTGCCCTTCATCCTCATCACCTATTTAGGTCGTAAGTCACTATTCAAACGCAACTTGTTCTACGGGTTATTTGCCCTATTCTTGCTATTTTTGTCCTATCAGCCTTATGAAAGTATTGAAATGACTGTCCAGATGATGCTCTACAATGCTGACTGGTTATTTATCTTGGTCTTGCCAATTCTAAGTCATTATAATGGACAAGCAGGGCCCCGGACAGCATTTTCACGCTATTTCTTTTACATTTTCTATCCGCTACACTTGTGGCTACTGGCAACCATTGCCTACTTTATCTAACCTTACAATCTTGTAAGTTTTTTAATCAGAATTGTAAGAGAGCACAGGAGGAATATTTTCTATAATAGACTCATAAGAAAGAGAAAGAAGGAAATTATATGTCATTTAAATTTTTACAAGCAAAGAAAATGGAAGAGGTGGTATTCTCAGAAAAAGAAAAGGCTGAACTCATGGAACAAGCAGAATTTTTAGAGGAGCTCGCCCATGATTTGCAAAGTATGCGATTTATGGCATACTAGAGGGAGGAAACTATGAAAAAGAAAGCATTTGGCTTGCTGGCTTTGGGCAGTATAATGCTAACTGCTTGTTCTTCCTCTTCAGCAAGCCTTAGCTTTGATGAGGGCTATCAGACCTTTCATTACAAAGGAAAAGACTATGCCGTTAGCAAACAGGAAGTTGCCGAAGATAGTATTCAAGGAACAGAAGTTCAGTTTATGGAATGGCCTGTTGTCAAAGAAGAAGGGGCAGTGAAAAAGACGGTATCCTTGAATACTCTCTATGTAACCACTAACAAGGAATGGGCCATCGGTGTCCAGGATGGTTACTATAAGGTAGATTTAGAAGAAAATGTTGCTGAATCAGACCGAATCGACTATCAAAGTGTACTTGAGAATGTTGATTTTACTCAAGAAATCAATTAGGAGTTTATATGTTATTAGAAATCAATCATTTAAAAAAAGTTTACAAAGACGTTACCACTGTTGATATTGAAAAGATTACTGTACGAGAAGGAGAAATCTACGGCTTTCTTGGACCAAATGGTGCAGGTAAGACAACTACGATGAAAATGATTCTATCACTTGTCACTCCGACTTCAGGTGAAATTTTTATTAATAAAAAAGACATTCGAAATGACAAAAAATACCTAAATCAGATTGGATCTATGATAGAAGAACCGTCCTATTATCCTAATTTAACTGGATATGAAAATTTATTAGTGTTTCAAAAAATGGTGGGATTTGATAAAAATAATATCCGGCCAACATTGGAGCTCGTTGGATTAGCTGATGAAAAAAATCGAAAAAAATTAGTTAAGGCCTATTCTCTTGGTATGAAACAGCGACTTGCCTTAGCATTTGCTTTAGTGAAAAAGCCGAAAATCTTATTATTAGATGAGCCCACAAATGGTCTTGATCCAGCTGGTATTCATGAAATTCGTGAATTAATTGTTCAATTAGCCAAAGAAAAAGGTCTGACTGTCTTTATTTCCAGTCACATTCTTCCGGAAATTGAACACATTGCAGATCGAGTTGGGATTATCAATCATGGTCGTCTTGTCTATGAGGGAGAAATTGAAGCTATTAAGTCAAATACTTGGATTGAAATTGGCGGTGATTTTTCACAGAAAAATATTGTTCAGACCTTAGTTGAACTTGGAACGGTAGAAATTTTGAGTGCATCCGAAAGTCAAGTAACTTTAAGGGATTTGGATAACGATCGGTTAGCAGATCTGGTGAGCTATTTAATAGAAAATGGATACCGAATATTCCGAGTGGTTAGAGAAAGTGAAACTCTTGAAGATATTTTCCTAAATCTAACAAAGGAGGCGTAAGATGAATGGTGTTTACATTGAATGGCTAAAAAGTAGACGAACAAAATCTATTTCAATTGTCATTATTTTGATGTTGGTTGCCACACTTTGGAATATTGCAACTTTTATCTCTGCTTTCTCTTCACATCCAGAGTTAAGAATGGCTGGAACCTTGTTTAGTAATCAGAATGTCAATCTACTTATGTTCCCGATTGCAGTTTGTGTGTTTGCTAGTCGAATTGTAGGGAATGAACATGAAGGGCAGACCTTTAAACTACAAATAGCTAATGGTCAAAGCCTAACAGCCATTTTTCGTGATAAATTCTTTTTTATGCTGGTTTCCTTTGTTATTATGTCTGCTATCGAAATTATGATTATTTATCTTTTCGGAACACAGGCAGGAATCTCTATTTCTTTGCAGATTATTGGTATTCAGTTTATTGGGCAGATACTTGCAATATTTTCATTGATTTGTCTTTATCTGACCTTGGCCATGATTCTTGAAAAGCAGGGGATTCTGCTAGCACTAGGACTTTTAGGTGGTTTTCTAGGAATTATCTTAAACCCAAAAAGTTATGGTTTTACCAGTTTACTTAACCCAATCACTGGTTCAGGAAGTCTTGCGCCTTATAAATATCAATTTCTGGGTGACGGCACAATTACCTATAATTTAGATAGTCAGTTGCTTGAGAAAATCGTCTGTTATGCCATTTACTGCTTGATACTCTACCTTTTGGCGGTTCTAATATTAAGAAAGAAAGGGAACTAAGATGAAAGATTACTTCTTAGCTGAGTGGACAAAAACAAGGAAAATTCAATTATTAGTCATTGGGATTGCCTTTTTGAGTTTCTCTAGTATGATAGGATTGGGTATCTATTTTGCTAATCGTGATGTTTTAATCGACGGAACTCAATCTTTGGTTCTGTGGGGACAACTGACCTTTTACAATAGTACCTTACTTTATCCTCCTATGTTAGCCATTATTGCAGGTCTCTTATTAGTTCCTGAATTTGAGCGAAAAACTCTTGACATGCTAAAGGCTAATCAAGTTTCTATGAGGAAATTATATTTAGGAAAATTAATGAGCAGTTTTCTTCTTATTCTTCCAATTCAACTCTTATTGCTGCTGATTTTTATAGTTGCGGCAAAAATTGACGGCATTTCATTTGACCTTAGTTTAGCCACACATGTTAAATGGATTGCTTTATCGCTTTTGTCTTCCTTTCCAATTATTACACTCCAATCCTATATCACTGTAAAAACTCGAAATTTCAGTAAGGGAGTCGGTGTTGCTACCATTGGTAGTATGCTTAATTTTGTATTAATTTTTATCAATGAAAGTTTTACGAAATTTTTCCCTTACTCTCAACCGATGATTGGATTACGGAGTAGGGCATTGCAAGATATGACATTTTTAGAGTTTATCTTATTTATTACAGTGAATATTGTGTTTAGTTTTATTTTTTATCAGTTAACTATCAAGAATTTGGAAAATAGTAAATAAAAACCTTTTACAATTTCATGTATTTCTTTTATAAAGCTGATAATTAGAAACTCAATTTCATGGGATTTAGTACCAAAGAAAATTAGCTATACTAAATCAAGTTAATTTTGCTAAAGAAAACAATTAGGAGTTTGTATGTTATTAGAAATCAATCATTTAGAAAAAGTTTACCGTACGCGCTTTTCAAAAGAGGAAACTCGTGCCTTGCAAGATGTGGATTTTAAGGTAGAAGAGGGCGAGTTTATCGCTATCATGGGGGAAAGTGGTTCAGGTAAGACGACTTTGCTCAATATTCTAGCAACCTTGGACAAGCCAACTCGTGGCTCTGTTCTTTTGAACAATCAAGATATTACCAAAATCAAGGAGAGCGAGCTGGCCGATTTTCGCTTGCGTAATCTTGGCTTTGTCTTCCAAGATTTTAATCTCTTGGACACCCTGTCCATCCAAGACAATATCTTTTTACCTCTGGTATTGGCACGTACCAGCCATGAGGAAATGGAAAAACGTTTGAAAGCTTTAGCTCCAAAATTACGCATTCAAGATTTGCTGAAAAAACGTCCCTTTGAACTTTCTGGTGGACAAAAGCAGCGCGTGGCCATTGCTCGTAGTTTGATTACCCAGCCACAGATTGTCCTAGCGGACGAACCGACAGCTGCCCTAGATTACCGCAATTCGGAAGACTTGCTGAATTTGTTTGAGGACATCAACCTAGATGGACAAACCATTCTCATGGTGACCCACTCAGCCAACGCAGCCAGCCATGCCAAACGGGTTCTCTTTATCAAGGACGGTCGCATTTTCCATCAACTATACAAGGCAGGCAAGAGCAATCAAGACTTTGCCAAGGAAATTTCGCTCAATATGTCTGCACTTTTAGGGGGTGAGTAGATGTTTTACCTCAAACTTGCTGGGCAAAATATCCGAAAATCCATGGGTGTTTTTGCTCCCTTTGTTTTAGCCAGTCTGGTCCTCTTTACCTTGATTTGTTCTATGTTCTTGCTCATGCTGAGTCCAGTTATGAAGACCATGGGCTCAGGTGCCATTTCTATCGGTCTTGGTGTTGTTGTTCTGACCATTTTCTCACTGATTATGGAAATATACAGCTTTAATTTCCTTATGCAACAACGGGCGAGGGAATTTGGTCTCTATAACATGCTGGGGATGAACAAGAAAAAAGTAGCCTTGATAGCCAGCCTAGAATTGATGATGATATTCTTACTGGTTGTGGTTCTTGGTTCTGTCTTAGCTGGTGTGTTTGCAAATGTTCTCTACTTGATTTTTGTCAATATAACACATTATAGTGATTTGCATTTTGGAATAGCCCCTTTGGCCTTTGTCATGACCGCCTTTCTCTTTGCTGGTATCTTCTTTCTCTTGGAATTGCTAGCCATTCGGACCATTGGTAAGACCAGTCCGCTGATTTTGTTCCGAGCTAGTGAGAAAGGGGAGAAGGAGCCAAAAGGCAATGTTCTTCTAGCTGCTCTTGGTGTAGTGGGACTGGGTATTGGATACTACCTATCACTTTCATCTAAAGCAGAAGGTGTAGCTCTTATCTTTCGGTTCTTTATCGCTGTGCTCTTTGTTATTGCGGGGACCTATCTGTTCTACATCAGCTTTATGACTTGGTATTTGAAGGCTCGTCGAAAAAACAAGCGGTATTTCTATACGCCAGAGCATTTCATTACGACTTCGCAGATGATTTTTCGGATGAAGCAGCACGCAAAGGGTTTGGCTAATATTACGCTACTTGCGGTCATGGCCTTTGTGACCATTGCAACAACGACTTCACTTTATACTGGCATGTCAAGCATGACAAGTGGTCTTTATCCAAAGGAAACATCTATTACCTACAAAGTTGCGGATAGAAGTCAGGGTGAAAGTGCCTATCAGCAATCGGTGCTCAGCCATTTTCCAGAAAAAGCGGAAGATAGTCTGTCCTACCTGACCTACCAAGCTGGTCTGGTCTATGATGGTGGGAAAGAGATTGTCATTAGTCCAGAGACTATTGCCAATAAAGAGATTGTCATTAGTCCAGAGACTATTGCCAATCCAAACTTTAGCAAGATGGCCTTTACCTACTTCATCACCCAAGATGATTTCAGGAAGTTGGGCAATGACCTGCCAGAGCTGGCTGCCAATCAAGTTGCCTTTATGCGTCCGAGTGAAAAACCATTGCTGAAGAAGCTTGTTTTGGGCGATCATACCTTTGAGAATGTAGCCAATCTTGACCAGGCTATTTTCCCAGACATCACCAATACGCTCAATGCTGCCGTTATGGTAGTCAGTGATGACACTGTATTGAATACTGTTCGTGAGTATTATGAGTCCAATAATCCGCAAGGCTATCAGGTTAGCCTGGACTACCGTGTCTTTACCGACTTGACTGATGAAGAGGTTACTTCAATTGGTGAGCAAACTGGGGACTCTTATAATATCAACGATGCAAACGGAGAATTCCTAGGATATGCTATGCAAAAATCCGATTTCAACAATTTACTGATGGGCTTTAGAGGCGGTTTCCTCTTTACAGGTTTCTTGCTGGGAATTAGTTTCCTACTGGGTGCAGCCTTGATTATCTACTACAAGCAGTATTCGGAAGGGCATGAGGACAAGAAATCCTACAAGATTCTACAAGAAGTGGGCATGAGTGCAACAGCAGTCAAAAAGACCATTAACTCGCAAACACTTACGGTCTTCTTTATGCCACTAGCTATGGCGACCTTGCATTTCGTGATTTCTCTTGTTATGCTTAAGCAAATGCTATTGACCCTTGGTGTCACCTCTTCGCTTATGATTTATACCGTCAGCGGAATTACCCTACTGGCAGTCGCTCTGATTTACTTTGTCATTTACAAGTGGACTAGTCGCACCTATTACCGCATTATTGAACGGTAGAAGAAGTCTCGCCTTGTGCGAGATTTCTTGCATTTTCAGGGAAATGGTGTTACAATGGTAATACCAAAGGAATAACAGAAGAGGTGAGAAAATGGCAGCTATTACATTGAAAGTTTCTGAGCAGGACAAGCTCTTTATGCAGGCTATGGCAAAGTTTGAAGGTGTGAGTTTGTCAGAACTCATTCGGACCAAAACCCTTGAAGCCCTTGAAGATGAGTACGATGCGCGTGTGGCAGATATCGCTCTAGCTGAATACGAGGCAGACTTGGCGAACGGCATTGAGCCGATAACATTAGAACAAATGGCTGAGGAGTTGGGCATTGAGTTATAAGGTTATTTTGTCTGCTAAGGCCCAAAAGCAAATTCGAAAGTTGGATAAAACTGCTGCAAGTTTGATTTTGCGGTATCTTTATAAGCATATTGACGGGTGTGACAACCCCAGACAATACGGAAAAGCTTTGACTGCCAATCGTTCTGGCCAATGGCGGTACCGTATTGGCAATTATCGGGTCATCGTCAGCATTGAGGATGATAAATTGATCGTAACAGCCCTTGAAGTCGGGCATCGAAAAGAAGTATATAAATAAAAAGCCAAGACCTGTGTCCTGGCTTTTGCAGAATGAAGAAGATGAAAAAAGAGAAGATTTATATTGTTGAAGATGATGAGATGATTGTCCAGCTCTTGAAGCAGCATCTGGGCAAATCTTATCAGGTAGAAAGTGTGCAGAATTTCCGAGCTGTCAGTCAGGAAGTTGCTGAAATTAAACCAGACTTGGTGCTGATGGACATTAGCCTGCCTTATTACAACGGCTTTTACTGGACGACAGAAATCCGTAAAACCATGACCATGCCCATTATCTTTATCTCCTCTAGCGATGATGAGATGAATGCGGTTATGGCTATGAACATGGGTGGTGATGATTTTGTGTCTAAGCCGTTTTCTCTGGGGATTTTGGATGCCAAAATCGGTGCCTTTCTGCGTCGGGTTAATCAATTCAGCAAATCGAGCGATTTGTCTATTGACCAGTTTCAACTTAGTTTGGACGGGCGATTTTCAAACGAATCGGAACAGGTTCAATTGTCTCCTACGGAAACCAAGATTTTATCAGCTTTACTAGAACGACAAGGGCAGATTGTCAGCAAGGATGAACTCTTGGAAAAACTCTGGGAAAATGAAGAATTTATTGACCAGAATACACTCAATGTCAACATGACCAGATTGCGTAAGAAGGTGAGCGAGGTCGGTTTTGAACGTATTCATACTGTTCGTGGCGTGGGGTACTTGGTCAAATGATAGCAAAATTTATCCGCGAATACCGGAGTTTTTACTTCTCCTACATTGTTCTGGCTACTAGTTTTATCTTGCTTTTCTTTCTCTATCAACTGCCCACCGAATTCTTGCAAAACGCTCTGCTATTGTCCCTAACCCTTATCATCCTACTTACAGTAGGCCTGTTCTGGAAGTTTCGCAACCGCATGAGAGCCTTGGAAGACTATATCCATGAAGAAGCTCTGCCCCTGCTGAATAAGCCTGTGGACCTTGCCTATCTCAACTTGATTGAGTTAGAGAAGGAGTCGACGCGGGAGCAGCTTTTGGTCTATAAGTCACGAGAGGAAGACCTGCAAGCTATGGTCAAAATGTGGTCCCACCAGATGAAAGTGCCTCTGGCTGCCCTGTCTTTGATGAGCCAGACTGACAATCTCAACCAGCAGGATGTCAATTACCAGCTTTTGCGCTTGGATAATTACATGGCCAATCTCCTCAATTACCTCAAACTGACCAACCATGCCAGCGATTTTCGATTTGAGCAGGTGGAAGTAAGAGAAGTAGTGGTCGATTTGGTCAAAAAATACCGCAATCAGTTCTTGCAAAAAGACATTTCGGTGACCATCAATGGAAATTGGCTACTGAAAACCGACAGAAAGTGGCTTAGTTTTGCCTTGTCACAGATTATTGACAACGCCCTCAAGTACAATAAGAATGGTGGTAAGGTGGCCATTGAATTGAATGAGGGAATTTCCGTTACTGATACGGGAATTGGGATTCTGGCAGAAGACCTTCCTCGCCTGTTTGACGAGGGATTTACAGGTTTTAATGGCCGAGAACACCAAAAAGCGACAGGATTTGGATTGTATCTGACCAAGCGGGTCTTGAATCAGTTGGAACTAGCTATTTCCATGGAAAGTCAACTGGAAGTTGGGACAACTGTAAGCATCACTAAAGTACAGTAGAAGCTGTGCTTTTTTCATTTTGAAACCGCTTCGAAAATATGATATACTAAATTTAGTTTGAATTAGGAGGTCACTATGTCCCATCATCACGCCTTGCAAAATGGATCGGATATTCGCGGTATTGCGATTGCAACAGACGAATATGCTGTCAATCTCACTCCACAAGCCACCAAGGAAATCGTCCGTGGCCTGATTCATTGGCTAACTCAGAAGCCAGAACTGGCTCAAGCCTATCAAGAAGGACAGCTCAAGATTGGTATCGGTCGAGACAGCCGCCTCAGCGGTCCAGATTTGGTTTCAGCCTTTACAGAAGAAGCTGTTCGTCTGGGCGTTCAGCTGATTGACTTTGGCATGGCCACCACGCCAGCTCTCTTCATGAGCACCCAGTATCCTCAGTTCAAGTGCCACGCTGGTGTCATGATTACTGCCAGCCACCTGCCCTATTACTTCAACGGTATTAAGATTTTTTCGGAAAATGGCGGAGCAGAACATGAAGATATTGACTTCATCCTCGCACACAGTGAAGAGTTGCCAGCTTCTTCCCTTGGAAGTATCACCAGTGCAGACCTGATGACGCCTTATGCCCAAGACTTGGTTGGTAAAATTCGTACCGCCTGTGGTGGACAAGAAAAACCACTGACAGGTCTTAATATCATCATCGATGCTGGAAACGGTGCGAGCGGATTCTTTGCTGAGAAAGTGTTGGCAGAGCTAGGAGCAGATACCACAGGCTCACAATTCCTAGACCCAGACGGCACCTTTCCAAACCATATTCCAAACCCAGACAACAAGGAAGCAATGGAAAGCATTCGTCAGGCTGTCTTGAAGCAAGGTGCAGATCTTGGTATTATCTTTGATACCGACGTTGACCGTGCCGCCCTGGTCACCAAGTCCGGTCAAATTCTCAACCGTAATAACCTGATTGCCGTGCTTAGCCAGATTATCCTAGCTGAACATCCAGGAACCAGCATTGTGACTAATTCTCCAACAACTGAACACCTTAAAGTCTTTATCGAAAGCCTGGGTGGCAAACAAATTCGCTATATTTCAGGCTATCGCAATGTGATTAACCGTGCTATTTTAGCTAATCAAGAAGGAGTTGATTGCCAGTTGGCTATCGAAACCTCAGGACACGCTGCCTTTAAGGAAAATTACTTCCTCGATGACGGGACCTATGTAGCGGCTAAGATTCTTATGCTCTTACCCAAACTGCAAGCGGAAGGCAAGTCCTTAGACGACTTGATTGCCCAGCTTAAACAACCGCTGGAAACCCAAGAAGTGCGGTTCAAACTGGAAGCCGCAGATTATCGAGCACTTGGTGAACAGGTCATTGCTGACCTCCGCCAAACCAGCCTCGAAGGCTTTGCTTTTAACCCAGAAAACGAAGAAGGAGTGCGGTTTGACCTGACCGATCCTTATGGGGACGGCTGGTTCTTGCTCCGAATGAGCCTCCACGAGCCACTCTTGGTCTTGCAGGTGGAGAATGACCAGATAGGCTATATTCCTGCCGTTTTACGCACCCTCTCAGCCTTTTTGGACCAGTACCCAGCAGTCAATCAGAAAAAATTGAAAGAATTGATTTAATGGAAAAAGGAGTAAGTTTGAGCTTACTCCTTTGTTGGTTTACATAATTAAATTTACGCAACATCACAACTGATCAAGAGCATTTTTCTGCTCATCGTTGACGATATGGGTATAGAGATCGGTGACCTGGGTATTGGCATGGCCCAGTTGGTGACTGACCAGAACTTGCGACTTGGTGGCGTCGTAGAGCCGTGTTGCCAATGTATGACGGAGTTTGTGGGGGGTTACGCGTATCTTGAAGTCCGCAGAGTACTTGGCAACCATTTTTTCAATAGAAGAAGCATCGATACGATTGGGTAGACCACGGTATTCGGACAGGAAGAAGGCTGTATCCGTTTTTTCAGCCTTGTAGCGTTGCTGACGGATGCTCATATAGGCTTCCAGATAGGGCTTAGCAAACCCAGCCACATTGACCGAGTCCCGCTTGCCACCTTTACGTGTTACCTCAATCATCATCATCTTGAGGTTTACATCTCGAAGATCCAAATTCACCGCTTCTGACAGACGGACGCCAGAAGCCAAGAGAAGCGCCAGAATCGCCAAATCCCGCTCCTTGTTTTTCTGGAAGGAGGAGAGGGCACGCTTGGATAGCTTGACCTGGTATTCCTTATCTACATAGTCCAAAAACCCCATCGTTTCATCTCCCAAAAATAGCTTTTGCTTGATGTTCTCAGCCCGCGCTGCCAAGGTTTCCTTCTTCTTCTTAGTAGATACCTTTTTCATGACATTGCGGTAGAAGTAGGGTTCGCCCTGCTCATTTTCCACTTCTTCGGTTAAATACTTGAAGAGACTAGAAAGTGCTGACAGAGTACGGTTAATGGTGGTCTGCGACACACCATTCTGCGTGGTATTGGCGTTCAGTAAGGGACGCTCCCGCAGATAAAGAATGAAAGCTTCCATATCTTTTTTTGTCAAATGTTCCAGAATATCCAACGGAATGTCAGCAATCCGTTCCACAGATACCAAATCCGAATCTTGTAACCACTCAAAGAATCGACGATATTCCTTTAGATATTCGTACAAGGTTGTAAAACTGTAAGGTACAGCCAATTTTGACTGATAATATTCTAGAACATACCAAGGCATAATTTCTTTTAGTTGATCAATTTTTTCCAATAATAACTCACGACGCATGTATTTCTCCTGATTTTTAGTTATATGAGTAGTATAGCATAACCTTATATAAGTTTCAAGAAAATTATAGTTTTTCGGAAAGATGTGTGTAGGGATATTTTTAATATAACCAAAGATAGAGAGATAACTGGAAATTTTTTTCACACCCAAAATCCCAAAAGTCTACATTATTTCTTGGTAAACTCACTTAGCATTAGAATTTCCTCCGCAACCTCTTCTGGCTTCAAACTGTCTGTGTTTAACCTTTGCCCCGGAATGTGACTTTCAAAAGCTTTTAAACAAACATCAAGATGTCTCTTGGCCCAGATGTTGTCTTCATTGACTCGATTATCTAAACGTTCCAAAATGGTTGTTTTGTCAGCTAACAAAATATAATGTTCCAAAGGAATCTTATCCTGTATCAATTGCTGAGTAATCTCCTGATAATATTCTTTCTTATAGATTGTCATGGGAATAATAATAATCTTATCGGTTTTAGTCGCTAAATCAAATACTATTTTATAAGTACTCCGTCGCCAAACGGAATAATCTTGAAAATCTTCAGGACATACAGTCTTAGGTAATTGATGTTGTAAGAAATCGCCTAGTAACTCGGGATCATAGAGATATGAGTTTTCTATTCGTTTGTGTAATATATTTGCTAAAGTAGTCTTTCCGACACCGAATGGGCCATTTAACCAAATAATCATATGGTATTCCTTTCTATTTTTACAAAAAAAGTTTACACAAAATAAATTATGTAAATTTTTTTGTTTTATAAAATCAGTAAAACGTACAATACTAGGACACTAATGATACTAAATAGCGAACCAATTAAATAGTATTCAGCAAAGGCTTGGCTTTTGGATATTTTATCATAGCGTGCGATGGATTTTGCTGTGAATACCAGTCCGATAGCTGTGTATTGCCCCAGAAGTAGAAAAATCCCCATTATGAGGCGCTCCAATTGTCCAATCAAGGCTCCTGCACCTGTGACAGTCTGCTCTTCTTCTCCTTCCGCTACCTGATATTTGCTAAAGTAGAGTTTGAAAAGAATATTGACGGGTTTGCTGATTAGGAGTATAAAAAGGATTTGCAGGAGGAGATAATTTGGTTCAATCCAGAGTGAGTGTGAAGCGACATTAACACCGATAGTGTGATAAAGAATGATGATTGAGATGATATGTAGCAATTGATCAGCTAGGAATGCTCCAGCTTCCCAGGAGTCCTTTATCCAATGGTGTTTGTTGAGAAAATATTTGACATAGTCAATTGCAAGATGGCTCAGCCAAACTTGAAAAAATAAATCTCCGTTTTGAACGGGGGTAAGTAAGGCTAGAATAAGAAGAGGGAGAGAAACAATGAAAAGGTGCATGAAAAGAGCTTTCAAATGCAGTTTTTTAGCATCCGCCAGTGCTTGACTTTGGAAGGTGAAATCACTTAAAAAGTGGGCAATAAGCAAGGCGGTTAAAACTGGATGTTGAATAAGATAGCTAGAAATAACTGAAAATGACATGCTTTATCCTTCTTTCTGACTGAGCTGGAGAATCAAATTCATGGCAGTTTGACGATTACGCAGGTAGAGTTTGATTCCGCTGGATTTCAAACGTTTGGTAAAGGCGCTTTGACTGAGTTTCATTTTCTCAGCAATTGGTTTTTGTGTGAAATCTTCTTGATAGATTTTTCTGGAGATTAAGGTCTCAAACAGATCCGTTTGCGAACGATTCCAGGCAGCTTTGATGAAATCACTAGAAGTTAGCAAGGGGTTAATCACACGATCGATTTGCTTGTATTCAGATGAAAATGCAATTTTGCTGGTGCCATAGTCATGGTTGTCATGAATGAAGTCAATAGCCTTGCGTGCTTCCCAATAAGCTGGACCATCTGCTCCAATACTTAGCTTGGGATCGATAGCTGTCAGAATCTCACCCAAACCAATTCCAAATCGAATCTCCACCTCATCACGAAAGGCTAATTGGATTTGGTCAATCATCAAAAAAATATAAGGGTTAGGCTTGCATAAGGCTTGAAACTCATCTCCCTTTGTAATGGTAAATGGCGATGCGAAGTCCTGAGCGAAGGAATGATTGATTCTATTCAGCTGCTGTTTTAGCCGCTCTTGAATACTAGAGCGGTTGGAAGTTTGTTTTGAATTGACAATATCTCCTATTATTGCGATATAATTCATAACTTGTCCTCTGATTTCTATTATATTTCTATTATAACGGACATTATAAAGATTGTCTACCAAAAAGGACATTTTTGGTTATTTCCGTTATAATGGAAAGTTTGTGAGTTCAAAAAACATTTTTTCTGCTTTGCTACTTCTATTTTATATTGCTGTATCTTATTTCTTCGAATAAAAAGTAAAAAAGAAGAGATTATTTTCTCTTCTTTTTGGCTTTCTTGATTTTATTGGCTTGGCGTTTCATGGCTTGTTTCATAGCAAACTCTCCGATTCTACCTTTCAAACCGCCTCCAAACATTTGGGACATGTCTGGCATACCAGCTCCTCCCATCAGTTGGCTCATATCAGGCATTCCTGCACCGCCCATCATATCTTCAAGAGCAGACATATCCATACCGTTCATATTTGGCATGTTTTTAGGGAGATTATTTGGGTTGATTCCCATTTGTTTCATCATTTTGTTCATGTCGCCTGACATGACACCCTGCATCATGGTTTTCGCTTGGTTGAAATCCTTGATAAATTTATTGACTTCGACAAAGCTATTTCCAGAACCGTTAGCAATACGACGACGACGGCTCGGTGTCAACAAATCAGGATTTTCTCGTTCGGCTGGTGTCATAGAAGATACGATAGCTCGTTTTCTTGCAATTTCACGCTCGTCAACTTTCAAGTTGGCAAGGGCTGGGTTACCAGCCATACCTGGAATCATCTTCAGCAGGTCTTCCATTGGTCCCATATTCTGAACTTGGTCCAGCTGATCAATGAAATCGTTGAAATCAAAGGTATTCTCACGCATTTTTTCAGCGAGTTCTAGTGATTTCTTCTCATCATATTCTTTGCTGGCTTTTTCAATCAAGGTCAGCATGTCGCCCATGCCCAAAATACGCGAGGACATACGGTCTGGGTGGAAAGTTTCAATATCTGTGATTTTTTCACCAGTACCGGTGAATTTGATTGGCTGACCAGTAATGTGACGGACAGACAAGGCTGCACCACCACGTGTATCACCGTCAATCTTGGTCAAAATCACACCAGTAATAGCCAGTTGATCATTGAACTCACGCGCAACGTTGGCAGCTTCCTGACCAATCATGGCATCGACGACCAAGAGGATTTCGTTTGGCTGAGCAAACTCTTTGATTTCTCTCAATTCGGCCATAAGGGCTTGGTCAATCTGCAAACGACCTGCCGTATCAATCAGAACGTAGTCATTATGATTAGCTTTGGCTTGTTCTAAACCTTGGCGTACAATCTCCAGGGCAGGGACTTGATTGCCCAACTCGAATACAGGTATATCAATTTGTTGACCAAGGGTCTTCAACTGGTCAATGGCAGCTGGACGATAAATATCGGCAGCAATCAAGAGTGGACGGGCATTTTCTTCCTGCTTGAGTTTATTAGCCAACTTACCTGTGAAGGTCGTTTTACCAGCCCCCTGCAATCCAGCCATCATAATGATAGTTGGAATTTTTGGTGATTTGATAATTTCTGAAGTTTCAGAACCTAATACAGCCGTCAATTCTGCATCAACGATTTTGATGATTTGTTGAGCGGGGTTCAGGGTTTCAATGACTTCATGACCGATAGCACGTTCACGTACTTTTTTGATGAAATCTTTTACAACTGGAAGAGCAACGTCGGCTTCTAGTAAGGCCAGACGAATTTCCTTGGTTGCTTCCTGAATATCACTCTCAGAAATTTTCCCCTTACGACGCAGATTTTTAAAAACATTCTGTAAACGTTCTGTTAAGCTTTCAAAAGCCATATACTTCTCCTCTTATTCTCTATTATCAATACTGGTTAGAATAGCGATTTTTTCCTTCAAATAAGCATCTTCTGGATACTTATTCAGCATTTCATCGAAAATCTGGCTACGCACTACATAGTCAGAATACATATGTAGTTTCATCTCGTAGTCTTCCAGTAATTTTTCTGTTCGTTTAATGTTATCATAGACCGCCTGACGGCTGACTTGAAATTCTTCAGCAATCTCAGCCAAACTGTAATCATCGGCATAATAGAGCTCGATGTAGTTCATTTGCTTGTCTGTTAGCAAGGCTGCATAGAATTCAAATAAGGCATTCATTCGGTTGGTTTTTTCAATTTCCATAAACTTTATTATATCAAAAATTCCATATTTTATAAATAAGAAAATCCGTCATCACTAGAAAGATTACGGATTTTAAAAATGTTTTACATAATTATTTTTATGTTAATTGTTTTCTAAATAGAATTCGAAACGTTCCCCAACATACTGACTATTTACAAATTCAAATGCTTGACCATCCTCGAGATAAGATACCTGTTTTAGTGCGAGAATAGCCTGGTTTTTAGAAATTTGTAAATATTGAGCCACTTTTTCATTGGCTAAACGCGCAAAAATGGTTTGTTTGCTCGTTCCAATTCGATAACCATTGTCCATAAGTGTTTTAAAGAAATGGTTGGTAACATCTTCTTTGGGGACATTTTTTATCAAGCGTTCAGGAATGCTGGCAACCTCATACACGACGGGAACATTATCTGCATAGCGGACCCGCTCCATTCGAATAACATACTCGCCACGGGATAAACCTAACTGTTCAACTTCTTTTTCATTAGGTTTGGTTCGTGTATAGGACAATAATTTGCTACTTGGCGTCTTTCCTTGGAGTTGTACTAATTCAGTAAAGGAAGTCGTGCCTCGCATCTTTTCTTGAACCCGTGTACTGGCGACATAAGTACCGGAACCAATCTTGCGTTGTAGAATACCTTCTTCCACTAAAAGTGTGATTCCTTGACGGAGCGTCATACGAGAAACACCAAATTCATCTGCTAAATCGCGTTCACTTGGTAAACGTTGACCAATTTTCCAGATTCCGTTATCGATTTGTTCCTTAATTTTATCGTGAATTGTGATATATGCTGCTTTCATTTATCTAGCCTTTCTCTTCTTTCTAGTTTACCAAAAATAAAGGCGTTTGGCTAATTCAGGCCACACTCTATTGGTAAAATTCTCCTAGGCAAACAATGAAGTCAGATTACCTAAAATAAAGTGAGTAAAAACAATAAAAATACGAACACTAACATTTTTATTATCACTCATAGTTTGCAAAACAGATATTTAACAAATAAAATTTGGAAAATGTTCGCTTTTATGTTAAAATAACTACTAGTATTTGAATTTTTTTCAAAACGAAAGGGAAAAACATGACAAAACAAGATGTCCAAAAAATTATTGTATTGGATTATGGTAGCCAGTACAACCAACTTATTTCACGTCGAATTCGTGAATTTGGTGTCTTTTCAGAATTGAAAAACCATAAAATTACAGCTGAGGAAGTCCGTGCTATCAATCCAATTGGTATCGTTCTTTCAGGTGGACCAAACTCTGTCTACGCAGAAAATGCCTTTGATATTGATCCAGAAATCTTTGAATTGGGTATTCCTATCTTAGGAATTTGCTATGGTATGCAGTTAATTACCCATAAATTGGGTGGTAAGGTTGTTCCTGCTGGTGAGGCTGGAAATCGTGAATATGGTCAATCAAATCTTCAACTGAAGACTGAATCAGCGCTTTTTGCTGGAACACCAAAAGAACAGCTTGTACTCATGAGCCACGGTGATGCAGTAACTGAAATTCCTGCTGATTTCCACCTGGTTGGTCTGTCTGCTGACTGCCCTTACGCGGCCATTGAAAACACGGAACGCCGTATCTACGGTATCCAGTTCCACCCAGAAGTTCGTCATTCCGTATATGGAAACGATATTTTGAAAAACTTTGCGTTTGGTATCTGTGGAGCCAAAGGCGACTGGACAATGGAAAACTTCATCGAAACAGAAATTGAAAAAATCCGCCAGACTGTTGGGGACAAGAAAGTCTTGCTCGGTTTATCAGGCGGTGTGGATTCATCTGTTGTTGGTGTGCTTCTTCAACGTGCTATTGGTGACCAATTGACCTGTATCTTCGTTGACCACGGTCTTCTTCGTAAGAATGAAGGCAATCAGGTTATGGAAATGTTGGGCGGTAAATTTGGCCTCAATATTATTCGCGTCGATGCTGCTAAGCGTTTCTTAGACCTACTTGCTGGCGTATCTGACCCTGAGAAGAAACGTAAAATCATCGGTAATGAATTTGTTTACGTATTTGACGATGAAGCGAGCAAGTTGACTGATGTTGAATTCCTAGCGCAAGGAACGCTTTATACCGATATTATCGAGTCAGGAACGGATACTGCTGAGACAATCAAATCTCACCACAACGTTGGTGGTCTACCAGAAGATATGCAGTTCAAGTTGATTGAACCGCTCAATACTCTCTTTAAGGATGAAGTTCGTGCCCTCGGTACTGCTCTTGGTATGCCGGATGAAGTTGTATGGCGCCAACCATTCCCAGGACCAGGTCTTGCCATTCGTGTCATGGGTGAAATCACTGAGGAAAAACTTCAAACTGTTCGCGAATCTGACGCTATCTTGCGTGAGGAAATTGCAAAAGCGGGTCTTGACCGCGATGTGTGGCAATATTTCACGGTTAATACTGGCGTTCGCTCCGTAGGTGTCATGGGAGATGGTCGTACCTACGACTACACCATCGCCATCCGTGCTATCACTTCTGTCGATGGAATGACAGCTGACTTTGCCAAACTACCATGGGATGTTCTTCAAAAAATCTCTGTCCGTATTGTAAACGAAGTCGACCACGTCAACCGCATCGTCTATGATATAACAAGTAAACCACCAGCAACAGTTGAGTGGGAATAATGGAGAGGCTTGATTTACCTTCAAAATAGCGATTCTACAGCAGTTTAGCAGGAACAAACTAGTCTAAAAAGGGTGAATCTTCGTTTGATTCCCCCCTAAATCCCCCCGAAAAAAGAATTAGCTAGAAATTTTTTCTGGCTAATTCTTTTTATATACTATTGATTTGTTTCAAATCCGTCATCAAATTCTTCACTGTGATAAGAACGTTCGTCTCCATCGTTTTCAAATGTTTTTGAAAATAATTCATCAGTATTTGCTGAAGTAAATAGATTGTTAAAATTCGTATACCTATTTGATTGCAAGGCATTCCAGTCATCCCCTAGAGGTATTTTTTTAGGTAACTCTTTCGCCTCCCCTTTAAATACTATTGAATCACAACAAAAAAGGCAATCAACTAAGTTTTTCTTAATTGATTGCCTGGTATCTTCTTAAAGACTTGAAATCCCCTCAAAAACCCGATATAATGGGTTTACAGATATTTAAGTATCTGATTAATAAAGTAATTAAATACTTTACCAAATTTTGGGTCTCGACTTCTTTAATTGATTGGTGGTAATCAATTAAGGCTCGCAGTTAAAGTTTCTCAGGCTTTAACTGGTCGTGGCTCTTTTTTTGTATTCTTTATTCAGTTCGTTGTTTCGTTATATCTAGTATATCGCTTTTTAAAAAAATAAGCAATGATTTCGTGCATTATTCACACGAAATCATTGCTTTTTTCTTCTTCCATTTCTAACTCCAATGTTACTTGTTCTGTTTCTGGTTCTGGTTCTGTTGGCTCATTTGGGATTAAATCCACTACTAGCGTTGAGTTAGTTAACTTTGCAATTTGTTCTAGTGTTTTTATGGTTGGATCTGATTTTCCTGATTCTATTCGTGAATAATTTGATCTACTCATTTCTAATTCTTGGGAGAATTTTTCTTTTGATTTGGTACCTCTCATCTTTTTTAAGCTTTCTCTAAATGCTAGTTCCAAGTTTCTCCCCCCTCTTTTTGTGTCATAAAATTCACGCTTTATTTAAATTATAGCTTTTAATATCTTAATAAACAAGTGATTAATCACTTGTGATTTGTGATAAGTGATTTGTGATTAATATATAAAAGCCCTCTTTAAAGGGCTTGCAAATACTTTTGCTAGTTTGTTGCTTAATTCTACAAACATTGATTGAGCAATCAATTCTTCAACTTCTTCTTGAAAAATTCTAAATAATATATCGTGGTCAGTCCTGTACTGGCCATTTAACTTATCAAATTCTTCAATCTGTTCAGAAAAAATATTATTTTTGTATTCTACAAAATCATATGTTCCCTTTAAAAACGTTGCTACAGAAGCTATTTCAAGCTCTTTTTCATTGAAATAAATTTTCATAACATTGCACCCTTCGGATTTTAACTTAAAACTCTGAAACCTACTAATTAGCATGTGAGACAACTTATATAACTTGAATATTATATAATTTCATAAATTCGGATTCGTATCATTATCTGTTTTTTACACATAAGTTTATAGCAGATATAATGAATGTAGATTAACGTTAATTGATTTTTTAACTCTTTGTAGAATATTTTAACACATAAGTATACTACAAAAAAGACCACGAACAATGAGAGGAAAATTAAGAATGAAAACAAAAAAACTAAGTCCTTCAGTTTTAGCAAGCGTTGTGACTGATGTTAGTAAACCATATTACTTATTGTCTACCGACTATACTTTGAAATTTAAGTATGATGATAATGGTAGGACCGATAAAATCACAGGGTACAAATACTGGTTTATACAAGATAATTCAGAGCCGTTTCAAGTTGCACTTCCAGCAGAGTTAAACAAGAATCTAAAAATATTCATTGGATATAAATTTCAGAATTTAGAAGCTTATGATTTCAATGGTACGATTTATTTCAGAGCTGAATCAATTCAGTTATTTGAATAAAAAAAGAAAGGTAAACTGAAAAATGAAGATAACTTTGTTATCGACTGTCGCTGAGCATACATTACAAAATGAAGCAACTGACTTTGACATTGCTCTCATCACTTACAGCGAAATGTCAAAAAAAGACTTCAAGTTACAATGTTCAAGTAGTCTAGAAGACATGATAATCGGTCATGAAGAGCGTGAAAAAGCACCAGTCTATTTAGTGCTAAAAAATAAATTTACTGGTGAATATTGTGATACTTCTTCTGTTTTACGACTACAAGAAAAGCTGTACAATGAGCAACTTGAAAATACAAAAGCTGATTTAAAAAGAACAGAGTCAGTATTAACTTCTAGAAATGCAGAGTTAAATCGATTGCTCAGTGACAAAGAAAAAGTTGAGAAAGATATTTCAAACGCTATTAGAGAACGTGCAAGTGTGAATCAAGAAATACGTGTTCTTGAACGAGATAAGCGCAAAGCAGAAAAGCACTTTGCAAAATCACTTGGAAAACCATTCTATACTACAGGCTCTTCTCGTGACCCTTTTCAAAACGTTGGTTCACAAGAAACAATTATAATTGAGGAAATTCGTCCAGGTCGAGGAGGAAATTTTAATTACGCTGATTTCTTACTTATTATTGACCCATTCAATGCTGATGCTACTGCTTCCAGCCGTTTCTTTGATAAACCAATTATTGCGACGACAATAATAATAAACACCCCATTTTCACCTTTTCAATTTTATGAATCAATTAGTAAACAAGCTGGCTTTGATAAGAAAATTGACACTGTGATTCAGCTCATTAGACGGATTACACTGCTTCAAGAAGTAACTGATAAATCTATTATTACATACAAATTCGATAACGAAAAAAATAAATATGTAGAATATGAGCGAATAGACAATCCTTACTACGAGTCCGATAAAGATAAAATTGAATTTAATTCAGATGTTTATAACAAATATAAAGAAATGACTCTCAAAATTTCACAGGAGGAAGATGATGACAGACAGAATGATTGAAAAATCCCATCTTATAAAGATGGGGTTTACAAAATACCAAGCCACAGGCATTATCAAACAAGTTAAGCTGAACCTTGTCAATCAAGGTTATTATTTGTATAATAACAAGAGACTTGGTATTGTTCCAGCTTCTGCTGTCGAATCTTTTATTGGAGTAACAATTTCAGAGGAGACAGAAGAGAATGGCAAACAAAACCCAACAAAAGACTAAGTATCCAGGTGTTTACAAGGACCTAAAGTCAGGTAAATTTTTTTACCAGATTGAGTTAGGTACAGACAAAGCAACAGGTGAGAGAATAAGGAGGAAAAAATCAAAAGATAGATTCGGGAATATCTTTACATCAGCTCTTCAAGCACATAAAGAAGTTACTAGAATAAAAAGAGAGTATCATAAGGTAGATGGCTATTCTTTTTATCATATGAAGTATCGAGAATTTATGGACACAGTATATATACCTTACTATCGTTCATATGTCGAGACCTCAACGTTTAATACTAGATATCCAGCTTTACAACTTATTATTGAAAAATTTGGTGATATAAAACTACGTGAAATAAGCGTGACCGATGTTGATAATTTTAAGATTTGGCTACTGACAGATGAAAACAATGGAGGCTCAGGTTACAGTCAATCATATGCTTCCCTAGTTTTTGGTATGTTTCGTAAAACACTTGATAAAGCTGTCGAGAGAAATTTTCTTGAATACAATATTTCAAAAAAAGTAAAGGCAATTCCGAAAGGAAAGCAAATTGTCCCTTATTGGACAAGGACGGAATTCGAGTTAGTCTTGCAACAAATATGCCTAGATGATGTATATGAACATTTGTGTTTTGTAATGCTATATTTATATTATACGACTGGTATTCGAGTTAATGAAGGAACTGCTTTGTTTTGGAGTGATATTGCATTTGAGCAACAACAATTACGCATCCACCACATGCTTGAGGTTCAATCAAGAAAAAAATACATTAGAAAAGAATATACAAAAACAGATGATGGCAAAAGAATCATTGAATTAGATGATACAACTGTCAGTATATTGAGACAATGGCGAGAAATACAAACTCAAATAGGACTTGGTAAAGAAAATGACTTTATATTTACTTACGATGGTTACCCTATGATAAAGTCAACAATAAATCGAATATTAAATAGATATGCAGAGCTTGCGGGCGTTCGTAGGATTCAACCTAAAGGTCTAAGACATAGTCATGCAAGCTATGTTTTAAATGAGTTAAAAGCTTCTATTCTTGCGCTTTCAAAGAGATTAGGACATTCAAGTCCTGAGATAACTTTGCGTCACTATGCTCACTTGTACAGTGGTGCTGATAAAGAGATAGCCCAGTTACTCACTAATGCAATTAACATACAAACTGCACATGAAACTAGAGTAAAATTTAATGGAAACCAACATATGAAAAAATCAATCCCCCCTAAAACACCCCCCTTTGATGTATATACTACTTCTAATCCCTTGTCCCACAAGGGATAGGAGGATACCTGTTTCAATTGAGTGGGAGTAAATTAGTCCAGTGGACTAATTTACCCGACGCTTAAAAATAAAAAAGCGTCGCTGATCTGGGAAATCAATTAACCCGATGCTCCAAAATAGGAAAGAGTCTTATAAAAAAACAATCAAAGAGTAGTTTAGTGCTACTACTTTGATTGTTTTTTTTGTTTTCTAGCTTAAAGCTCTAACTAGTACCGTTTTGGAGGGGATACAAAATGCGATGTAATGATGTCATCCAGTTGTTCAGCAATACTTGCAAACTGCAGGTTTAAGTCTAAATTTTTGACACTAATTTGGTTTCCATGCATTTGGTAGACCTGGTTAGGTTGAATATCTATATCGGTTTTAGCGTATAGAAGCATTCCTGCTACTGTATCGTTTGTATCTGACAGGCGATAAGCCTGATTTTTCACATAGGTAAAAATTTGGTATAGATTATTTGAATGGAGTGTGCGCTTATCAAAGCGAATCTGTGTGTTACTAGAATAATATTTAGCATCAATAATCAATATAGTATCTTTATATTTGAGGTAAATATCACTTTGCATGATGGGGAGCATTTCTCCAAAAACATCATCTAGTGCCCAAGGTATCTGAGAGGCGGTAACCTGTATTTGGGGATAATGCTTTTTATAATATCCAAGAATGAACTTCTCATATAGCAAGGATTCCCTCCGCTCATCAAGAAAATTCATCAATTTCTTATTCCCCTCCCTCTCTGTATGAATTAATCCATTCACTACCAAATAGCAGATTGACATTAGTAATTGATACGATTGATTGTTTCGATTATATTGTAAATTCCAATTGATTGAGTGTAGATTAATTTTTGAGACTTCTCCAAAGAAAACTAAGAGTTTTCTCAATTTCTTTTTCCTGTCCCTGCTTATATCAGCTTTTAGCAGTATATCAATGCTTGCTTTGATAATGCGATTCATTCTACTGTCAAGAGAAAAATCATCGTATTGGCAAACAAGTTGCTTTCTACGCCAATTCGGAGGTGTTAAAGATTCAGAGATATTTATTTTACCTTTAAGAGCCGAGAGTGACTCGGTTTGAGAACGATACTCTCGACCAAGTCCTCTTTTCACCTGTATCGAGAGGCTGATTATCATTATTTCCGCCAGTAGATCTGCAGCATTTTTAAATTCTTCAGCAGCAATCCGTTTATATTCCTGCTTATGAAGGATTTTGAATGGGTAGGATAGCATATAGTAGATATTTTGGACAGGTATCACTGGATGGCACTCCTTAACTTACTACTCCAATCATGAATTTTTGTCGGTTCATCAAACCAATATTCTTTCAAGAGGGGAATCAGTTCATATTCAACAATGGCTTCTAGCAAACCTTGGTCCAGTACTTCTGCCGATAAACCGCAGAAGTAACTATGCCCAATACAGAAGCTATCTCCCAGTACTTCCTCTGTTGAAATGGCCTGATTTAGCTTTTCTACACAGGAAATGAGTCTATCGAATTTTTCGTTTTTCAGATTTGTTTGATAATCTTTGAATCCCGCAGTTGAAAAACCTGGCTTGATGTCAAAGAAGGCAAAGCGTCGTCTCAGTGCATAATCAAGTAGGGCTAAACTCCTATCTGCGGTATTCATCATGCCGATGATATATAGATTTTCTGGAATTGAGAATTGCTCATCCGAGTAGAGGAGCTGTAAAGACTTGCCTCGTTTGTCATTTTCTATCAGCATAAACAATTCACCAAAAATTTTGCTCAAATTTCCCCTGTTTATTTCATCAATAATAAAGAAATAATCATGACTCTTGTCAGACTCTGCTTTTTTACAGAAAGTATAGAATGCCCCTCTTCTCAGCTCAAAGCCATTTGTCGAAGGTCTAAAGCCCATGATGAAGTCCTCGTAGGAATAGCTTTGGTGAAACTGAATTGTCATGACCCTTTCTAAATCTGGTTTACCCATTAATGAAAATGCTAGGCGTTCTGCAACAAACGTCTTTCCAACTCCTGGCGCTCCTTGTAAGATGATATTCTTTTTCATTTGGAGTATGGAGGTTAATTGATCATACTCTTCTTCTGTCATATAGACTTCTGATAGGAAGTGATTTTTCGTATAGCTATCTTCTACTACCTCTTCACCACCTATCTCGTTTCCAGTATCAGTTTCATCAGCCAGTGGAGAAATTGCTCCAGCACTTCTTTCCTTCTCTTCTTGATTGATCTGTTTAGAGTATTTCCAAGCCATGGATGATAATTCTTTAAAATCTTTCAGTTTGCTCTCTGCACTGTTTAAATAATGATGCATAGAGTCCGAGATATAAAAATAATCATCGGCAGAAATTTTTGACTTCATCTTTGGTAGTTTTTTGATGACATCAGTAGGAATCTCTCCAGATTCGTACACATACCACTTATTTCTGCTATCTAAGTTCAAGAAAAAGTCAGGAGCAATCCAATACAAGGCCATCGTAATCTTGCTGTTGCCATTTCCTTTCTTGTTTATAGCCAAATCAAAATAGTGTGAAAATTTTTCTTTCTTCTCAGCCGTAGGCTCCTTGCTATAGGTCAAAGCAGCAATGAAAAGTTCCCATAAGTCATCAATATCTTTCTCATCACGATCTCCGATAAAGTAATAGAAAGTCGCATTCTGATTCATCAGTACTGGTATGCTTTCAAAAGAGGATGGGATTTCCGTTTGGAGGTTGAATAATTCTGCTATAGCTGTCAGAATTTTAATGCGATTCTCCTCTTTTATTTGCTTGTTGAAGAGTCCAAATATCGTAAAAGGATCAATATCTATCAGTTGATTGTCCTTTTCTAACGTGGGCATATGTATCTTGGTTTTGGTATAGATAGCTTTTACTTTCTCAACCAGCTCTGCTCTATTATCTTTATAGTCTACCAATTTCCAAGCAAATTCCTTATAAAAGTTTACCCAATTGAATTGATTTTGTTCATCCATAGTATCCTCCAACGGTGTTGTATCTACACCTATTAAATTATGAGTTCGAATTTACCTATATTTTATCATTAAACATTCCTGTCGTAAACTTAGAATTTATATACTTGTGCAACTGTTTAATGCGGTACCTTAAAATAGTTGCTTTTGATATTTTTATATGATAATATGTGACTGAAAACGTTTTAGAAAGGTGTGATGGCTGTGCTGAAATACTCGAAAGTGCTGTTACTTGTCTTGCTTATTGCCACTGGTCTATCTTGTATCGGAATCTACTGGCTCGGAAAAGAGCAAAATAGACTATTAAATGAGCAGTGTCATGCCTTGAACATACGCATTATTAATGATCTGGGAACAAAAATTGATGCCATTGGTGGTCCGCAAAATCCGCGTATCATTGGATTCTTTCAGCAAGATGACACTACTGCTATCAGCCAGCGGATTGGTACAGCTTCTGAGGAGGAATTGAAAATAGCTAAACCTGACAATCTATTCCAGAAAGAGTGGATTGTTCTCTATCCTCAAACGCGCAGCAGTCCCTTTGAAAATACTTCTGCCTATGCAGTAATGAAAACCAGTATCAAGGCCGACTGGCTCCATGTGACTACTTCGTCAGAGACGGAATTAGATATTTTTTATGAGAAGGCAGATGAAAGCTTGCTGACCTTGGAAGACTTGGTGCAAGACAAGGAGAGTTTTCGTGCTAAACTAAAAACAATCCTAGTTTCAGCTAAAAATGAGACTGAAATTCAAGTTCAAAAAGATATTTTAGAAATGTTCGAGAGTGATGATTGGTCTGCTATTCCCTTTGCTTACACTGAAAAATCTCTGATATTGGAGAAAGCTGTCATTTCAATTTCTGCATTTGTAGATAGTCTAAATCCCTACTATTTTTCAGAACAAACCCTTGCAGATTTGCGTTTATCAGAAGAATCGCGCCAGGCTTTAGAAGATTCGGTAGATAAGACAATGATCACCTATCCTTGAATAAACGGTGGGAGTGGGAAAGTCGTCATGGATGTCTTTCCCAGCTTCTTTATATTTTTGTTTAACAAATTAAACATTTTTGTGGATTTGAAAAATATTTTTTGTTATACTTGTGTTATGAAAACATCAACACTTGGAAAGTTACTAGAATTACCAAATTTTCACCACTTCTACACCGTTCCAATTAGAGAAAATACGGAGTCTTCTGGAAATTATATAATTGTTTTTGAACAGGACAAGCAACCTGTATTTGTTGATTTGAAAAATGAGAACGGTCACACTCGTGAGGTACGCTTTGCCAGTCATTTTGACAGCGCCGGTCTTCTGGTCGGATTAGGAGCCATTCCTATCAATTATTGGCCTACCTGCCAGATTCTTGGTGTGCAGAAAAATAATAATCGACGAGGACTTAGTCTATCTAGTCTGATGGATGGTTATGGACGTCTACCTATTTTTAAGGAAATGGCAGAGCGTTATAGAGCGCGTGGACAATCAACCATTTATGACCCCTACCGTTATTCATATACTATTGATGAAAAGAAGGTTATTAAGGATAATCAATTAACCCTTATTCCAAAGAAAGAATACGAAAAGATAAAAGATTTTCATCCTTTTTTGCAAACAAAGCATGGAAATGTTTATGCAGTTCTTTGTTTCTATCAAGACAGAAAACGAAATCAGATTATTAAAATCTATATTATGGGCTGGTACTTTTATGAGAAGCAATTAAAAATATCTTGGAAACCTTCTCATTCTCGTAAAAGCCGCTGGCGTTCTTCTCTTGTTTCAGTTGATAAATTATCGGACCGCTTCTTCTTTCAAGGAGAATTGTATAAAAAAGGAACCTATCCAGTGTTCTTGGAAGATCTCACAATAAAAAATAAGGCCTACCAACATCGCCTGGATAGGGAGTTTGCAGCCTTTTTAAGCATTATTGAAGAACAAAAACAGAGAGCACAGCTCCGTGTTAAGTAGAAAATGGGTAGTTTGGTAAATTACCGACTATCATTTTTACGATTATCTTTTAGTTTTACAACGACTCGAAACTGGCGATCAGGATGATTTTCTGTATTGGACATCTGAATACGTGCCTCTAGAATATCGCCGTGTCCAAAATAGATTAAGCGACTGATTAGTGAGTTTTTATCCGATGGGATATATCCTAACTTTGTGCCCTGATAAAAGATTGCTACAGCTTCTGAGTCATGTGGGTTTGAAGGCTCTCCGACTAGCTGAACAGGTGTTCCTGGCTTGAGTTGGTCGATTACATCTAGTCCATCATAGTAGGCAAAGGCTGCCAAATGAAAATCTTGCACATTGCGTGTTGGTTCAAATGATGTGAATGTCATGTCTAACCTCCTAGTGAATCATTATGGTTGATAAACAATTTGATAATCTGCATTGATAATAACACCGTTTTGGTAAATAGTGTAACGGGCATTATCATCGCCTTCCAAAATATTATAAGGAATAGATTCGGTGCGCGTGTAGTTACCTTCAATGACGCGCCAGT
This sequence comes from Streptococcus sp. 2022WUSS083, assembly GCF_044427155.1. Lineage (NCBI taxonomy): Bacteria > Bacillati > Bacillota > Bacilli > Lactobacillales > Streptococcaceae > Streptococcus > Streptococcus sp. 2022WUSS083. The sequence continues at coordinate 187,603 of NZ_JAOTGK010000003.1, forward strand.
TGTTTTCGCCTAAAATTGAGTTGGCATAATCAATCGTTTTTGGTCCACTATCCAACTGGACGCCTGTTTCAGTATTTTTTAATGGATCTATACCGCTAGTAGCTGAATTGGTCAAGCGATAATAGACATCTACTACATCTGCTGTTGTTTCTTGGCTTATTACAATCATTCTGTCGCGCGTAGAGTCAGTAGTGTCTGTCTCAGTTGTATTTGCTTGTGTTCCTTTGGGAATCATTAATAGTATTACATCGCCAATCGTTGCGTCTACATAGCCTGTTTCAAAAATTCCGTCAGTTATTTTTCCGCGGCCAAGTAAGGATTGGCTATCTGCTACTAATCCTTTGCTATTGAAGACTAGTGAATTTCCTTGGCTATTTTGCCAGGTGCCTAGTATACTATCGTAATTGCCTTGCATTAGAGCATCTATATCCATAGAACTAAGAGAAATCTCGCGTTGGATTGTTGATGATGTGCTTGTATTGGCATTAGAAACCTGGGTATCAGCAGTTGAGGTACTTGCGGAACTGCCCTTATTTGCAGTTTGACAGGCAGAAAGCGACATGATAGTGAGCAAGCCAAGAGCGAGTGCTAAATATTTTCTTTTCATTCTAGCTATCTCCCCTCTAATCTCTATGAATAGTAAAGCCAGTTGCCTGTTTGGTTGCCATAATGGTCATATCAGAAATCTGCACATGTGCAGGTTGATTTGCAACAAATAGAGTACAGCTGGCAATATCATTTGCTTGAATAGCATCAATTCCTTGATAGACTGTCGCTGCTCTCTCTTTATCTCCATGAAAACGGACTTGGCTAAAATCAGTCTCAACGATACCGGGTTGTAACGTAGTTACCTTGATATTTTTATCAATCGTGTCAATACGGATCCCGTCTGAAAGCACCTTGACAGCTGATTTGGTTGCAGCATAGACAGCAGCTCCTGCATAGGCGTAAATACCGGCCGTTGATCCAATATTGATAATATGACCCTCATTATTTTCAACCATTTGTGGCAATAACTGACGTGTCACAGTTAGTAATCCTTTAATATTGGTATCAATCATTGTCATCATGTCAGTCAAATCATAGTCTTGGAATTTGTCCAATCCCAATGCCAAGCCAGCATTGTTTACCAAAATATGAATTTGTCCAACTTCTTCTAAGATTTTTTGACAATTTACAATCGTTTGTTCCATATTCGTAACATCAAATGAATGAACTGATACTTGAACATGGTATTGCTTTTCAATATCTTGCTTAATTTCTTCTAGTTTGTCCAATCTTCGTCCTGTAATGATGATATTATCACCATTAGCAGCAAACACATAAGCGATTGCTTTGCCAATACCACTACTTGCACCTGTAATCAATACATTTCGTTTCATCACTCTGTCTCCTATTCTCTTTATTATACTACAATTTTACCTAGTTTGTTAAACTGTAGAAGTGAAAAATAAGATCCTCCGTTTTGGAGGACCTTATTTTTTAGGAAGGGGACTCATTTATTTTAGACCATCTTTAGTATAATGGCCACCTACCTCAAAGTCAAAACCTACTGAAATTGGGAATTGAATTTGAGTATTTGGTTTATTAAATAATAATTTTACATTAGAGTTAGCATACTCTTCTGGTAAGTCGATATAGAAATGGCCTTTGCTATCTTTCAGCATAGCCTGTCCTGGCCAAGCACCCAATGGCATTTGGATTGGATTGCCATAATAGGCATAGACATTTGCCGCATCCCAGCCACCTGGATTATCAAATGTAATGCGAGTATGACCTTCAGCAACTGGATCTGGCAAAACTGCTCTATGACTACCATCTATTTCATAGACTTGGCCGAGTTCCAAATCATAACCAGGTTTATTTTGTGCTGGGTATTGAACTTTCGTATCAGGATTGTTAAAAATAACTTTTCCTCCATCAAATTCCTCGTTAAGTTCAATATAATAGCCATACTCATCTTGACTCATTTCCTGCCCTGGCCAATTACCAACAAGAGGTACGCCTTTATTGTCATAAACATAGGCATAGACCTTAGACCAGCCTTGTGAGTTGTTGAAATAAACACGGTTGGCAATTTGTTGCTCAATGTCTGGGACTTTTGTACCGACTTCAACCACTTGTGTTACTGGCTCTTTGCTAACAGTTTCACTGATTTTTGTCTTAGCAACAAGTTGACCACCAATGTACTCTGAACGGTAAGTTATTGTCTTCACTCCGTCTTGACCTTCAAGGCGAGTTACTTTCTGTCCTTTTTCAAGTTCAGGATTGTCTACATACTGTGTTTCAAATGGAATTGGAAGTTCTTCACTTTCTTCTTTGAACTCACTAGCAGGTTGTTCAGGAACTAGACCGTCTTTAGAGTATGTTCCGCCTGATTTAAACTCGAAACCAACGGATTGTGGATATTGTGCCCCCTTATTGTTAGAAAAGAGTACTTTTACGCCTTCAGTCTCATATGATGTAGGAAGAGTGATGGCAAAAAGACCTGTATCTGCTTTCTCCATCTTTGTTCCTGGCCATGCTCCCAACAATTTCTCGCCTTTGGCATTATACATATAAACAAAAACATCCGTCCATTTATCTGGATTTTCAAAGCGAATGGTTGTTTGAGTAGCTGGTTCTTCTGTTGGTTCACTAGGTACTTCTGCTACTTTCTTCGTGATAGTAAATATTTTCGTCACGGATTCACCAACTGAATCTTTTGCGGATAGCGTCAAGGTTAACGATTCGCCATTTTCCAACTCCTGACCAAGTGTCAATGTATCGCCATCGTTAAAGGAAACTGCATCCCTTTCGTTGATTTGATAGGTTGCATCTGTCACTTGATTGGCTTGTAAGGTCAGTTCAATAGCATCTGCAATAGTAATCTCACTTGCTGATTGGTCTTTTATTCCAAGCACTGCAGGTTTTATAATAGGTGTTTGAGGTTCACTTACACTGTAATCTTTTTTACTTGTGACAGTATTGCCGTTAGTATCTGCTACAGTGCACTTAATGGTATAGGTACCTGCTTCAGAAGGTGTCCATTTCACTGAAATTGTGCTCTTACCTTTTTCTGTCGATATAAGTTGGTCATTGACATAGAATTGATAAGTATAACCTGATGAACCACCATGTGCTGTTGCTGTTAAGGTTCTTTCCTGACCAGCAACCTGGTTTCCTGAAATATCAGCACCGAAGTTGACTTGAAGTGGCGTTTGGTTACCCGTAGCATTAGTTGCAGTTCCAATTTTGGCAAAAGGTACTGTGATACGGTCAATGTCTTCTTTTTCAGCAGATGTACTTGGGTCGGCTGAATAACTCTCAGTTGCATTGTCAATCATGGACGGGTCAAATGGAACTGAATCCATTGCTGATTCTCCACGAGTAGCTAAAAGCATTGCACCTACACCATTGTTGGTTAAGTAATTCTTATCAATTCCAAGTTGAGATAGAGGAATTTTCATTTCATAGAATGAATCGAAGCTGGTATCGTGTTTACCTGCTGAACCTACATAGGTTTTGTAATTTATCCAGTCAGAATTTGATGATAAAATGTCTGCGGGTGAGTCGGATTGATTCAATCCCCAGATAGTTGAATCGATATTTGTAGTCGCTAGTTTGTACTGAATTCCAGCATCTTTGAAGCCAACGCAACCATCTGTGTAGTCTGTATTTCCATCCTCATCTACAGCACTAAACATTGCAGGCGTACCTAATCCTGGTTTGCCACTCATATAAAGGAGTTTATCAACATGGGTATCAAACTCAATTCCCATTCGTTGTCCCCAGATAGATCCTCCACTCGTATTTTTATTGGACATGGATGTTGAAGCTGGATCAATTGACAAAGCTAGGATAAGCGGAACATCTAACACACGTCCTCCATCGCTTAGAGGACCATCTCCAGAACGTGCCCAGGTATCAGTAGTATTGACCATTTGCCAGCCCAGATAGAGGTTTTCATTGTCCCAAGCTGCATACAGACCAGTGGTGTCAAGAACACTATTCTCATGTCCCCCTTTCCAATGATTGGCCACATCCCAAGCAGCGCTTTGGGCAATTTTCATATCTTCTGTCCAATCACTGGCATCACCGTCAATAACAATTGTTTTTTCTTTTCCGTATCCAGTACCATTTGTGGTATAGTATGGCGTTGGCAGACTTGAAGATTGACTTGGAGTGGATGGGATTGATGAAGATTTTACAATAAATTTCTTTTCAAATGCAAAGGTTTGTTCTGTGCTACTACCATCCGATGCGTAGGCCTTTGTCTTCACAGTAATGGTTTTATTACCAACAAGACCTTCACCTAGTACCACTTCCGTACTATCCGTAAATGTTTTTATCTCACCACCGTCGATTGAATACTCACCTTTTACTGCATTTTTTAAACTCAATCTTGTTTTAGCAGTTTCAGTTGTAAAGGAACTGCCACTTGCTAGGCTTGAGAGGATTGTTGGTTCTGTTGTAGCAGGTGTTTCTGGTTCAGTAATTTGTTTCTCAACAACTTTTACAAAGCCATCACGAGAATATAGACCGTTTGATTTTACTTCAAAGCCTACGCTTTGTGGATACTGGGCACCCTGATTGTTGGTAAACAATACCTTGGCACCTTTACTGATAAATGAATTTGGAATAGCTATGCTGTAATAGCCTGTTGAGCTATCTTTATTCAATGCCGTTCCAGGCCATTTATCGAGCAAGACAGTATCCGTTCCGCTATACATATAGGCATATACTTGACTCCAGTTTTCGGGGTTGTCAAAGTATATTGTTGTATTGGCATTCGGATCTTCTTTTGTAAAGCGATAAACGGATTGAACTTTCTGTCCTTTAGCATTTTTTGCAGATAAGGTAATCGTTACTGTTTCACCAAATTGCACTTGACTTCCGATTGTAATGACCTTTCCATTTTCAAATTTAATTGGAGCGCCATTATTGACAGAATAGGTAGCCTCACTCGTATTAGAAGTTTGTAATGTAAGATTTAATGTATCTGTCAAGAAAGTATGGCTGCCTTCTTGATATCCTTGAACTGACAAGGATGCTAGATTATCAAAACTTTCACCATTTGTTAATACTAATACTGATCGTCTCGCAATAGAACCGCTTAACCGTCTGTTCGAAACAGTGTAGGTTTTACCAGAAATTTGGTCTTTATAGGTTCCATTCGCCAATTTAGTCTCAGTATTTAAGCTTTTCTCACTGTCGGAAAGGTTTGCAATTACTGCGCCTTGAGTGCCTCGTTCAATCATGGCAACGGTTGTATCACCATTCGGGTTACGAATATATTCTGATTGACCAACCATAGCATTATGGAATTTGTTTACTGCTACAATCGTAGGGTCTTTATAAAGATTGCTACCCGCATCACCGATTTTAGTTTTTTCAGGGAAACGGACACCATTACCGCCACCAACTGGACGTGAGAAGAATAGAGGTGTACCTTTGGCGCGTGCAGTAATCATTGCCCAGCCAAGTTTCAAATCTTCATCGCTCATCCAAGCTGATTCGGATTCACTATCCGTTTTTCCGTTTGCATATGTATCGTGAGATTCGACCCAAAGTACGAGTTTAGATGGATCTACTCCTGCTTGGTAGTTGCCAAGATTTCCAGCATGGACATTTCGATTGCGGAGCATGTCTCGGATAGAGTGTCCATATTGGGATGCAGTAATGCTCATCAAGTTCGCATAATCTGCATCGCGTGAAATATTGTCTTGTAACACTTCACCATATTGGAACTCAGTACCATTATTTAATATAACATTCCAGAAATTACTACCAAATTCGTTTGGATATTCTCCTGGTAATTCGATATGTTTTGCAGCATCATAACGGAAACCATCAGCCCCATCAGCAACTGCATTTTTTAAGAATTTCAACAAATACTGTTGTACTTCTGGATTTTGTGTATTCCATTCCCAGAGCTGAAGCAGAGAGTTTTGAGTTACATCCCAACGACTTCCCCAGTTTTCAATTTTAGTATTTCCATGAGTCCATTTTGTAATGGATTTAACTTCTGAAGAGATCGCATTATAATCAGAAGTAGTATGATTCAGTACTGCATCAACTATAATTTTTATACCATACTGCTCTGCGACACGATTCATCTCGATAAATTCAGCTTCAGTCCCAAGCTGATAGTTACCAATCGTATAGGCGGTTGGTTGATAATGATAATACCATTGCTCTGTAAATTTCTTATCGCCACCATTTCCAACCACTACAGCATTAATCGGTGATGTTTGAACACTTGTGTATCCTGCCTCTTTTATTGCTGCCATATTTTCTTTGATAGCATTAAAAGACCAACACCAAGCATGTAAGATAGTTCCATCTTTCATTGCAACTTGTTGGTTGGAACTTGTAACAACTGTTTCTCCGTTTACTCTTGTTACAGTAAGCGCCTGTTCAATCCCAGAGAACATGGATAATATCAGAGTGAAGCTAACCCCTTTTTTTACTAACTTAGACAGCCTTCTCTTGCATTGACTTTGATAAGTCATATAAACCTCCTAAAAAATTGTTAAAAGAAAACGCCTGCATTTCATTTTTTATATAACCTACGGCTAACGGATTCTATAAATCATCATTAACGGTAGAGGAACTTTCTCTCTCCTTTCTTCTGAAATCTAGTCATTATGTATGGAATGCAAACGGTTGCAAAAAGATGGTAGCATATTTGTATGCAAAATTCAAATATGTAAAAAATCTAAAAAAGCCAGTAGTGACACGCTTTCTCGAGATTTTAACTGGAATTTGAAGTGATTTTGATACCGCTATCTATTTTTATTGAAGGAGGAACAAAAAAACTCATCAGATTTCCGATGAGTTTGATAGGTATTAAAATAAATTAATGAGGCGCATCAGGTGCATATTAAAACGAACCTGTCTAGCATAGTAGATATTTCCACCATTTACATATAACTTCCCACCATTTAGCAAAGCCAAAGGATGAAAATAGGTATACGTTTCTTCTGTAGTATTCCCTAAGCTTGGTGCTACTACTGTTCTGGAGTATTCTTTCGCTAAAGAGAGTGTATGTTCTCCACCATGCTCAGCAATATAGTCAATATAGGCTGGACCGAAGTTATACGCCTGAACTGCTGTCCAAACCTCTACTCCTTTTTCCTCAGCCAACCGTAGGTTTTCTGTCAGGTAGATAATTCCTTGCCGGATACTCTCTCTGCTATCCGTGATGGTGTTAGCATAGCCAGTAGCGGACTCACTTGATTGCATGACATCTGCTTCTTGTCCCTTGGTTTCTGTGTAAATCATTGCTAGGACTAGTTCTTCATTAGCTGGTGTGTCGTTTTCTGCCAATACTTCTTGTACCATAGTTTGGTAGGTCATCACTTGCTTGACTGCACTGTAGGTTTGATAGAATTTGTAACCGATAAAAATCAGTAAAAGAAGTATCAGCGTACGTATCAGTTTTTTCATTTACTTGCTCTTTATGTCTTCAATATTTTTGATAAGAATAGAATAGGTTCCGTTGTCATTTTGAATAAACTCAACCGATTCTGCATCCTCATAGATTGCATTTGGCACAATCAACTCAATTCCGTTTGATAAAGATAGCTTCTGATTTTCAAATTTCTTAAGTTGACGGCTACTATCGATTTCATCGAAGGAAATCTTATCAGGTATGACCTCTTTCAGTTGATCGACGAAATTTAAACGAGCGGTCAGGTTGTTATCGAATAACTGATCAGCCAATTTTTCAGGTGAAAGCTCGTTATCTTCTTCCAAATTGTTGAAAATAGCTGACTTGACTTTCGATTGAAATTGAAAATCACCTTGATGGAAATTGTCAGCAATCTTCTGTGCAGTTTGCTCTACTGCTTTGATTGATTTTTTTGCAGAAATAGCTGGTGTAACTTGCAGAAGATTATCTGAGAAATAATTGAGGAAGGCTCCGTTATGTTTGATTCTTTTCTCAATCAAATGATACTTCTGCGTTTGAAGATTGACAATCAAGGCTTCATCAGGTGCTGAACCCGCTCCAGGTAAATTATTCTGGGTGATTTTTAAAGGACTTCCGCTTTCCAGACCAACGTGGGCGAGGTTTTCACGCAGTGAGATTCTCAAAAAGGCAAAATGTTCAACACCATTTCGTTCAAACTCTATGAAAATGAGGTCATTGGTTTTTAAATTCTCAGAAATTGAAAATTCTTCTTTCCATAGATTAGCAATCTTGACAGAGTTTGTCAGTAGGTCACCATCTAAATAGTCAAGAAAAGGATTGTCGGGGTTAAATTGTCCTGTTTTTGCTTCATCAGAAAAGACACGTTCAATCTTTTTACGCAAATATTCTTCTATTTTTGGGCTAACAGTCAAAAGCTGGTCGGCAAGGACCAGCTCTGTATCATCAGGACTAAATTGATGTATGATGGCTTTTTTTACAAATATATCCATTATAAACCTTCGTAAAGTGGGAATTGATCTGTCAAAGCACGCACTTCTTGACGGACTTCCTCAAGAGCGGTTTCATTTTCTGCATTTTCAAGTGCTTTGATAGTTAGTTGTGCAACCTTGCGAGCTTCCTCTACTCCAAAACCGCGAGCGGTAATGGCCGCAGAGCCAATACGGATACCGCTTGTTTTGAATGGTGAGAGTTTTTCGTAAGGAATTGAGTTTTTATTGAGAGTAATATTTACTTCATCCAAGAGATGCTGAGCAACTTTACCATTTTCAACAACTTTGGTCACGTCAACGAGGAAGAGATGGTTGTCTGTTCCACCTGTGATGACTTTAAAGTTAGGGTTAGCAAGGAAGACTTCAGCCATGGCCTTGCTATTTTCAATCACTTTTTGAGCATAGTCTTTGAAAGCTGGGTCCAAAACTTCTTTGAAAGATACGGCTTTTGCAGCAATAACATGCTCTAATGGACCGCCTTGGATACCTGGGAAAATGGCTGAGTTGATTTTCTTGATGAGCTCTTCATCATTGGTCAAAATCAAACCACCACGTGGCCCACGAAGTGTTTTGTGAGTTGTTGTTGTTGTGATATGAGCGTGAGGAACTGGGTTTGGATGGAGACCAGCAGCTACAAGACCAGCAATATGGGCCATGTCCACCATCAATTTTGCACCAACTGCATCTGCAATTTCACGGAATTTTGCGAAATCAATGGTACGGGCATAAGCTGAAGCACCTGCTACAATCAATTTTGGTTGCACTTCTTTTGCTTGTTTTAAAATTGCATCGTAATCAAGCAAGCCAGTTTCTTCGTCAACATTGTAAGCGACAAAGTTATAAGTTTGACCCGAGAAGCTAACGGATGCACCGTGAGTCAAGTGACCACCTGCAGCTAAGTCCATCCCCATAACAGTGTCTCCTGGCTCAATCAAGGCCATGTAGGCAGCACAATTGGCCTGGCTTCCTGAGTGTGGCTGAACGTTAGCAAATTTTGCACCGAATATTTCTTTAGCACGTTCAATAGCTAAACTTTCAACTACGTCAACGCATTCCGTACCGCCATAGTAACGACGACCTGGGTAACCTTCTGCGTATTTATTGGTCAAAATAGAACCTTGAGCTGCCATAACAGCTTTAGAAACAACGTTTTCAGACGCAATCAATTCGATATTATTTTGTTGGCGTTTTTCTTCAGCTTGGATAGCTTCCCAAACTTCTTTATCAAATTCTTTGTAGTTAACTTTGTCAAAAATCATGTGCGGTACTCCTTTGTATTGGGCTAAATGTGCTTGATAAAACGTTTCTGCATTTTATCGGAGTGATAGCCATTCTTTTCGTAGAAAAGATGGGCTTGGAGACGACTTTCAGCAGAATTGAGGCGAATAAAATGGTAGCCCTCTTTCTGTGCAATTTGCTCAACGGCTTTCAGCAGACTTGCTCCAATCCCTTGTCCTTGATGACTAGGCAAAACAGCTAGTCCGAGAATATTGAGGCCTGTATCCGAATAGAGACTTTCATAGACTTGTGCGTGAATGTAGCCTTGCACTGTGCCACTTATGTCATCTATATAGACCAATAAGATATGCCCCAATGTGCTCGTGCATCTAAAAAACTGTCGCTCAGTTTGTTCTAATGAACAATCATACCCTAAGGATTGAGCATTGATTTCTCGGATGACTACCAAGTCACCTTTCTCAATGGGACGAATCATAAAACTACCTCAAATTCTATTTCGGGAATGGCTTTCTGAATCTCTTCGCGGCTGATAGCACCTTGGCGTAAAATCCGCGCTTTCTGTCCAGAAAGGTCCAAAATCGTTGAATCAATACCTGTTAGAGCTTGGTCATCCTCAATGCCAGGCAAATCAACTGAAAATTGTGCCTGAATGTCCGAAAACTTCTTGCCACTTTCATTTCCTGAAATATTGGCGGATGGTCCAATAAGTGGTCCAGTCTCCGAAATCAATCGTAAGGTTTGTTCGTGATTGGGAAGACGAAATCCAACAGTATCCAGTCCAGAATTAACCCAAAAAGGAACGTTATCGTTTGCTTTCAGGATAATCGTTAGTGGTCCTGGCATAAATCTATTATACAGTTTCTCCAGAAAAAATGGTGTATTTTGACTGAAAAAATAGATATCGTTCAGATTTGAGACATTTAAGTTCATTGCCTTATCCCTCGGACGCTGTTTCAACTGATAGACACGATTGACTGCATCTTCATTCAAGGCTTGGGCAAAAAGCCCATAGACTGTTTCAGTTGGAAGGATAACAGCACCACCATTTTCAAGAATTGTTCGGAGTTTATCCATTGTCATCCGCTACGACCTTTCTATCTTGACCAAATTGGTCTTTGAGGACTCGAATTCGCTTTTTTGGAAAATGCAGAGCAAGTAAGTCGGTTAGGTCTTGCCCTTGCTTGTAGCCAATTTCAAAGTAGAGTTTTCCATTCTCCTTCAAAAATGTCCCTGCTTGCTCCGCAATTTGTCTATAAATAGCCAGTCCATCTTCTTCCGCAAATAAGGCCAGATGTGGCTCAGAAGTCAATACATTGAGTCCAACTTCATCTGTGTCATCTGGTGAGATGTAGGGCGGATTGGAAACAATGATGTCAAAATGCCCTGTCACTGCTTGCAAGACATCCGATTCTAGAAAGTGAACAGAGACTTGGTTGGTTCTTGCATTTTCCTGAGCCACTGCTAGGGCATCCTTTGAAATATCAACCGCAACCACCTCCCAATCAGGTCTAGCTTTTGCAAGGGAAATAGCTATGGCACCGCTTCCTGTACCGATGTCTAAGATGCGCAAACCTGCTCCGCTATTTTCCTGCAAAATCAAATCAACTAATTCTTCCGTTTCAGGTCTTGGAATCAAGACTCGCTCATCCACTGCAAACTCCAAGCCATGAAAATCTGCCCTGCCGATAATGTACTGAGCAGGTCGATGTTGGGAAAGTTGCTGAAAAATCGCATTAATCTCTTCTTTGTCAGTCGGTGTAACTTCCTGACGGAGCAGGAGGAGAAATTCCGTAAAGTTCAGTCCCTTTAAGCCACGAAAGGTGAAGGACAGGGATTCTGCCTCTTCACCGATTGCGACTAATTGTTCTTCGTATGCTGCAAATAATTGAGCGTAATTCATTATTTGTTTAGCTCTTCTAGTTTTTGCGTTTGATCGTAAAGTACAAGAGCATCTACGACTTCGTCCATCTTACCTGACAAGATAGTATCCAGCTTTTGCAAGGTCAAGCCGATACGGTGGTCTGTCACACGGTTTTGTGGGAAGTTGTAAGTACGGATACGCTCTGAACGGTCACCAGTACCAATGGTTGATTTACGCTCTGCATCCTGCTCATCTTGGGCAATCTGTGCAAAGTGGTCCGCAACACGGGCACGGATGATCTTCATGGCCTTTTCACGGTTTTTCTGCTGGGTCCGTTCTTCCTGCATCTCTACCTTGATGTTGGTTGGCAAGTGAACGATACGCACGGCAGTTGCAACCTTGTTGACGTTCTGTCCACCAGCACCAGATGCGTGGTAAATATCGACACGAAGATCTTTTGGATCGATGTCGTATTCCACTTCTTCAACTTCTGGCATGATGAGAACGGTTGCTGTTGAGGTGTGGACACGACCTTGGCTTTCTGTCACAGGGACACGTTGGACACGGTGAGCTCCTGATTCATACTTGAGTTTTGAATAAACGGATTGACCAGAGACCATGGCAACCACTTCCTTGATACCGCCGACACCATTGTAAGAAGCCTCCATGACTTCAAAACGCCAGCCTTGACCTTCTGCATACTTTTGATACATGGTCAAAAGGTCTCCAGCAAATAGGGCAGCTTCATCACCACCTGCAGCACCACGGATTTCCAAGATGATGTTTTTGTCATCGTTAGGGTCTTTTGGTAAAAGAAGGATTTTCAGCTTTTCTTCGTAAGCCTCTTTGTCAGCTTTAGCTTGTTTGAGTTCTTCCTTAGCCATTTCCTCCAAATCAGCATCACCAGAAGATTCTTTAATCATCTCTTCTGCATCGACAATGTTTTGAAGTACAGTCTTATATTCGCGGTAGGCTGTTACTGTATCACGAGTTGCAGCCTCTTCCTTAGACAACTCCATAAAACGCTTGGTATCGCTGACCACATCAGGGTCAGACAACAATTCACCAAGTTCCTCATAGCGGTCCTCCACCGCCTGTAATTGATCGTAGATGTTCATAATTATAAGATATTAAGGGCGTTAAACGAACAAAGCAAAAATAGGAGTTTTGACGAAGGACGAAAGCGTCCTAGGAAAAACTATCTTTTTTGCACAGTTCGTAGCCCGTATTCAATTCCTTTCTAGATATTTGACCGAACACACTTCCAGTTAGCTTGTAGGGCGTGTTCATTTCCTTTCTGTAATATGTAGGTCATGAAAATTGGCACAGAGTCATAGGCAAATTCAGTTCTATACAGATGCTCAGTTTACAGCCGCTTCTCATTTCATTTTCAAAAATTAGGGTAAATCTTTAATTTCTGGTGAAAAATAATGTTTGCGACAGACAGGAATGTAGGTTTCATTGCCACCAATTTGGATTTGTTCTCCTTCATAAGTAGGTTTTCCATCCTGCGTTCTCAAAACCATTGTCGCTTTTTTAGAACAATATTGACAGATTGTTTTGATTTCATCTAATTTATCAGCCAATAAGAGCAAATGTTGGGAACCTTCAAACAGTTCATTTCGGAAATCATTTTTAAGACCGAAAGCCATAACGGGTACATCTAATTCATCGACTACGCGAGCAAGTGCGTAGACATGATGACGTCGAAGAAATTGTGCTTCATCAATGAGAACACAGTAAGGACGCGGTTCCATTTTTTCAATAAAACCAAAGATATCCATATCATCGTCAATCGCCACTGCATCTCTTCTCATGCCTATACGACTGGATACAACACCAAAGGCATCACGAGTATCAAGTGCAGATGTCATGATAACAACAGGTTTTCCTTGTTCTTCATAGTTGTGGGCAACCTTCAAAATCTCAATGGTTTTTCCTGAGTTCATTGTCCCATATTTATAATATAATTGAGCCACTTTTCTCTTTCCAATCTTAAATTTTCACTCCTTCCATTTTATCATAAAATAGTCCTTATGGAAATAGAAAAACAAGCCCGTTTTGAGCTTGTTTGATATTAAGACCAGGGGAATGATAAGAAATTTCCGACACACTCAAAAATGATTTTAGCTGCCGTTGGTTTCCACTTGTAGAGCATAACGCAACCATATATTAGGCTGTAAAAAGAAAATGCAAGAAACAAAGGTCCTTCCCAGATACTCTTGGCAAAAACAGTTGCTACTAGATACAAACATAATCCAGCGAGTAGGAACGATAAAATCATACGGTATTTATAGGCCATGAGTAATCCCTCCTTTAAGGATAGTATAGCAAACGATGTAAACGCTGTCAATGTTTTTCTTACTCACACCCAACTCCATCTCCATCACGGTCTAAATGACTACCGTAACCTGGTTCACCACGATAGATTGGTGCAGCTCCTGCTTGTCTAACTGCCTTACAATTTGGATAATATGTGTTTTGAGATGGTGTAGCAGCAAATTGCTGAACTTGGCTTTGTGCTTCTGCTTCTGCAACTTTTTGCGCTTCGGCGACGAGACGTTCTTCCTCCTCTTTACGTGCTTTCTCAGCAATAGCTTTTTCAGCATTCCAATATTTGATAATGACTTTGCTATCTTTTTTGATGACCTTATCATTCATCTCGTTAAAAGATTTTCCATCAATCTCGACCGCAATGATTTGTCCATTTTTAGCAATTTCATTGGTCTCTGTTGCTACTTCAGATACTTGAGAAAAACCACCGTCAGTAAACAATTTTTTAGTATCTGCAGCTGTTTTTGTTGAAATGGATGATGGCAGTTCAGCGAAGCTAGAGAAATCGTAGTAGGTGATTACAATGGGGGTTGATTTTTTGCTGATAATCTCCTGTTTGGTAGGCAACTGAAGCTCTGCGCCACCTAGACTAATTTTTTGAATTTTTTCGTGCTTTGCTTTATCCTTGTCCGCAACAGCAGTCCACTTGATGTCTGTAAATCCTGCTGTTTTTAGCTGTTTTTCGAGCTCTGGTTTTGTTTTATCCTCTGCTAGATTTTCTGGTAGTTTGATGTTATCTTTGCTAACGTCAAAATAGGTTAATGTAACAGGGAGACTAATAGAGTAAAAATGATTGGATTGATAGGTGTGATTTCCAATTTGAAGGCGATCAATCTTATCTTTTTTATCCGCATTGCCTTCTTCTACTAGCAGAACAGGAGTTAGTTCGACTTGTTTAAAACCTGAATTTTTCAGCTCTTTCTCGACATCTGCTAAATTTTTAGAAGCTGGTAGTTTGAATTCAACGGCATCTTTTTTGGGAACATGGTAGGAGATTGTAATTGGGATATTTTTTAAAGCCCGTCCTTCCTTCCAATCTTCTCCGTCAACAGAGACGAGTTCGACAAGATCGCTCTCCCCTATTTTTCCAAATTCTAAATCAGTAATTTCCACCCCCTGAATATTTTTAAAACCTGCTTCCTGAAGATGTTTTACGACTGTTACATACTGTTGTCCATAAAGGTCATCTTTTTTAGGAAGCTCAGCAGTCATTAATTGTGAACCGATAAATGTTGTAAGTAGGACACCGCCAGTTATTCCTGCTGTTTTCCGATTAAGAAACTTTCTAGATTTTTTTATTGACGTTTCGCTAACTATCTGAGTTGCTTTTTTCTTAAACATAAATCATTCTCCTTATTGTTAATCGTGATATTATTATAACAAAATATAAATATATTTTGCAATACATTATGAAAATATCCTTGGAGAATCATAAAAACTATGGTACAATAAACGAAAAATAAAGGAGGAAATATATGCCGTTTGTACGTATTGATTTGTTTGAAGGACGCACGGAGGAACAAAAGATTGCCTTAGCACGTGAAGTTACCGAAGTTGTATCTCGTAATACTAATGCGCCCAAAGAAGCCATTCATGTCTTCATCAATGATATGCCTGAAGGGACTTACTACCCACAAGGTGAAATGAAACGTAAATAAGAGAAAACACTCTTGCAACAAAATGCAGGAGTGTTTCTTTGTATCAAGTTTATTTCTTATCGTCTTCATCCATGCTGAGAACGCTGAGGAAGGCTTCTTGTGGAACTTCGACAGAGCCGATGGCTTTCATCCGTTTCTTACCGGCTTTTTGTTTTTCTAGGAGTTTGCGTTTACGGGAAACGTCACCACCATAACACTTAGCCAAAACGTTCTTCCGAAGAGCCTTGATGTCGCTACGGGCAACGATTTTCTGACCGATAGCTGCTTGGATTGGCACTTCAAACTGTTGACGAGGAATGATTTTCTTGAGTTTATCAACGATGATTTTCCCACGTTCATAAGCAAATTCCTTGTGGACGATAAAGCTAAGAGCATCGACCTTATCCCCATTAAGGAGAATATCCATTTTCACCAACTTGGATGAACGGTATTCAGAAATCTCATAGTCGAAACTGGCATAACCACGAGTGGATGACTTAAGCTTGTCAAAGAAGTCAAAGACAATCTCCGCAAGTGGAATTTGGTAGATGACATTGACACGGTTATCATCAATATAATCCATAGTCACAAAGTCACCACGTTTGCGTTGGGCCAATTCCATGACTGCACCGACGTATTCCTGCGGTACCATGATTTGTGCCTTAACATATGGTTCTTCGATAGTTGCAATCTTGGTTGGGTCTGGGAACTCAGATGGGTTGGCTACATCAATTGTTTCACCGTCTGTCATGTTGACATGGTAGACTACCGACGGAGCTGTCATGATGAGATCAATGTTAAACTCACGCTCAATCCGTTCTTGGATAACATCCATGTGCAAGAGACCTAAGAAGCCACAACGGAAACCAAAGCCGAGGGCCTGCGATGTTTCAGGTTCGAACTGCAAGCTGGCATCGTTGAGCTGGAGCTTTTCCAAGGCTTCACGGAGGTCATTGTACTTGTTGGAATCAATTGGATAGATACCTGCAAAGACCATTGGGTTCATCTGTTTGTAGCCTGAGAGTGGCTCACTGGCTGGATTATCCGCTAAGGTTACTGTATCACCGACACGGGTATCAGCTACAGTCTTGATAGAAGCTGCGATATAGCCAACATCTCCAACTGCTAGGAAATCACGACCAATGGCTTTTGGTGTGAAAATTCCGACTTCTGTTACATCAAAAGTCTTGCCGTTGCTCATCATCTGGATGGTATCACCTGGCTTCACGACACCATTGACGATACGAACTTGGAGGATAACCCCACGATAAGGGTCATAGACAGAGTCAAAAATCAATGCTTGCAAAGGAGCTTCGACATCACCAGTCGGTGCTGGAACCTTCTCCACGATCTGTTCCAAGATTTCCTCGATACCAATACCAGCCTTGGCTGATGTCGGTACTGCTTCTGAAGCATCCAAACCAATCACATCTTCGATTTCCTGACGAACACGCTCTGGGTCTGCTGCTGGCAGGTCAATCTTGTTAATGATTGGCAAGATTTCCAAATCATTGTCCAAGGCTAGATAAACGTTAGCCAAGGTCTGTGCTTCAATCCCTTGAGCAGCATCCACCACCAGAATCGCACCCTCACAGGCCGCAAGAGAACGTGATACTTCATAGGTAAAGTCCACGTGTCCTGGTGTGTCAATCAAGTGGAAAATATAAGTCTCTCCATCTTTAGCTGTATAGTTGAGTTCGATAGCATTCAGTTTAATAGTGATACCACGCTCACGCTCCAAATCCATACTATCAAGCAACTGGGCCTGCATTTCACGGCTGGAAACTGTTTCTGTCTTCTCAAGAATACGGTCAGCCAAGGTTGATTTACCATGGTCGATGTGGGCAATAATGGAGAAATTACGAATTTTCTCCTGTCGTTTTTTCAAATCTTCTAAATTCATGTTTCTTCCTCTACAAGGGTATTACTCCTCATTATATCAGATTTAGTGATAATTTTCCATAAGAAAAACACCTAGAAAACTAGGTGTCTGCTCTGCTATTTTCCCAGCCAAAGACCGATCTCGCGTTCGGCTGCTTCTGCACTATCTGAGCCATGAACGACATTTGCCACAATTCCCTCAACGGGCGCTGTCGCAAAATCTCCACGAATAGTCCCAGGTCGGGCGTTTACTGGATTGGTAGCTCCCATCATATCTCGCCAAGATTTGATAACTTCTGGCCCTTCTATAATGCCAGCTATCATCGGCCCGCTCGTCATATATTGTACTAATTGCGGGAAGAAAGGTTTATCTGTCAAATGATCATAATGTTGACTGATTAGCTCTTCTGTCGCTGTAACCATTTTTAAATCTTGGATTTGAAATCCCCTGCGTTCGATACGTGAAAGAATTTGTCCTGCAAGTCCACGCTTAAGAGCATCTGGTTTGATGATGAAGAAAGTACGTTCCATGATTTTTCTCCTGGACTGTTTATTAGATGTTACTTAAGATAGCATCCCATGCCTGATCGTATCCGTGACGAGTCTCAGAAGAAAAGATAACGAATTGATCATTTTTATCAAAATCCAATTTCTTTTTAATCATCGATTCGTGCTTATTCCACTTTCCTCGTGGGATTTTATCAGCCTTCGTTGCCACAATAATAACAGGAATTTCATAATATTTCAAGAAATCATACATTTGAACATCATCTGCTGATGGCTCATGACGCATGTCTACTAAACTCACCACAACACGTAGATTTTCTCGTGTCGTCAAATACTCTTCGATCATTTTTCCCCACTTAGCACGCTCAGTTTTAGATACTTTAGCATAGCCATAACCTGGAACATCTACAAATCGAATTTTATCATCTATATTATAAAAATTGAGTTGTTGAGTCTTTCCTGGTTTTCCTGACGTACGTGCAAGATTTTTTCTTCCTAGAAGAGTATTGATAAATGAGGACTTTCCAACGTTAGATCGCCCGGCAAGGGCAATTTCTGGAATGTCATCGCCCGGATACTGGGCTTTTGAAACAGCACTGAGCAAAATCTCAGCATTATGTGTGTTGATTTCCATTTTATACCTTTCATAAATAAGGGTAGAAATCAATCAGTTTCTACCCTTTATTTTTAAGCAGTTTCTAGTAAAGGCTTTTCCTTACCGTCTACTGCTGCTTTTGTTACACGAACACGTTTAACGTTATCTTGGCCTGGCACCTCAAACATGACATCCAACATTGTTTCTTCAATGATGGAACGAAGTCCACGAGCGCCAGTCTTACGTTCAATTGCTTTTTCTGCAATTGCTAACAAGGCGTCCTCATCAAAGTCAAGCTCCACGTCATCATAAGACAAGAGTGTCTGGTATTGTTTTACAAGAGCATTCTTTGGTTCCGTCAAAATACGTACCAAATCCTCTGTTGTCAATTGGTCCAAAGCTGCAAATACAGGCAAGCGACCAATCAACTCTGGAATGATACCGAATTTTTGAATATCGTCTGCAATGATATGTTGCATGTATGATTCTTTTTCATCAATAGCACGATTATTATGACCAAAACCGATGATTTTTTCACCGAGACGCTGTTTGACGATTTCTTCGATACCATCAAATGCACCGCCAACGATGAACAGGATATTTTTGGTGTCCACGTGAATCATTTCTTGGTTTGGATGTTTGCGTCCGCCTTGTGGTGGTACGCTGGCCACAGTTCCCTCGATAATTTTTAGGAGAGCTTGCTGGACACCTTCACCAGATACATCGCGGGTAATGGACACATTTTCACCTTTTTTGGCAATTTTATCAATTTCATCCACATAGATAATTCCTCTTTCTGCACGGTCAATGTTAAAGTCTGCAGCCTGCAAAAGTTTGAGGAGGATATTTTCTACGTCTTCACCAACATAACCCGCCTCAGTAAGAGCAGTCGCATCAGCAATAGCAAACGGGACATTCAAACTTTTAGCCAAGGTCTGAGCTAGGAAGGTTTTTCCTGAACCAGTCGGGCCAATCATGAGGATATTTGATTTTTGCAAATCAACATCGTTCTCATCACGGCTATCTTGGAAATTGATACGTTTGTAGTGGTTGTAAACGGCTACTGCTAAAGCACGTTTTGCACGATCCTGTCCGATGACGTAGTTGTTCAGGATATTGAGTAATTCTTGTGGCTTTGGCGTATCGGCCAAGTCTGTCAAAACTTCTTCTGCCAGTTCCTCACGAATGATTTCCTGTGCTAGTTCCACGCACTCATTACAAATGAAGACATTGTTCCCTGCGATAATTTTTTTAACTTCTTCTTGATTTTTTCCGCAAAATGAGCAATAGATTAGCTCATGTGTATGCTTAACAGCCATATGTTTCCTCTTTCATATCTCTTATCTAAATAAAAATCCATAAATGGCGTGAATACTATTGACCAGATTGGTAAAAGCATTCAGTAAAAATAAAATTGCTAAACCAAAACGTTTCTTCCGAAAGGCTTGAATCGCACAAAGAACACAAATCCCACAGAGAAATGCTGTAAATAAACCGAATAAACTTCTCTCCATGCCTAACCATCTCTTCTTTCATAGGTTTTTATTGTAAAATCATACGGGTTTTTCTCGTCTTTTGGACGTAAATTGGCGCTTTGTAGCTGAAATTTCTCCATAGGAAATGCTTTCGGAAAATACACATCGCCATTAAATTGACCGTGAATATCTGTCACTATTAAAGCTTCAATGTAAGGTGCAAAAGCAGTAAAAATTTGTCCCCCACCAAGCACAAATAGAGTTCCTTCTTGTTGATGGTACCAGTCTAGAACAGCTTCTACATTGTGCAAGACTGTGACTCGGTCATTCTCAACTTGATAGGTTTCATCACTTGTCAGTACTAAGGAATGACGATTTGGAAGAGCACGTTTTCCCATGCCATCAAAAGTCACACGCCCCATCACCATTGCATGACCAGTAGTCGTTTCTTTAAAATGAGCCCAGTCAGCAGGTAAATACCAGGGCAATTTATCACCTTTTCCAATCAATCCATTTTCATCTTGAGCCCAAATAGCAACAATCTTTTTAGTCATTTTCTCTCACTTTCCGTCCTATCATTCTATCAAAAATTCAAAAAAAATGCACTTACCAAGTAGGCCAAGCGCAAATTTTTATCATGTTGAAACTATCACCGACTCCTCAGAGATAGGGAAGATTCCGAGATTCGTAGAATGTGAATCTAGTTGGGACTGGAAAGCCCCCACATCTTAAATCGCTAAATCAAACTTCAGTTGCGGTTTAACTGGCTTCGACAGTCTGAGAATAGACTGTTGAAGGTTGGAAGTGAAACAGTTCGGGGAACTGTTTCAGCCCGAGCCTAAAAATAAAGAAGCGAGGTAAAAGAACGAAGTTCTTACTGCTAATCCAGTTAAATCGCCAAGTCAAACTTAAGTTGCGGTTTAACTGGATTGTAGTCCACCAACTCAAAATCTTCTGCCCGAATATCAAAGAAATTGGTACCGTCAGGAACATTTAAGACCAAACGTGGCTCAACTTCAGATGGTGTGCGACGGAGTAATTCTTCAGCTTGTTCAAACTGATTGTCATAGATGTGAAGATTGTTGATGAAATAGAAAAACTTCCCAACCTTCCAGCCAAAATGTTTAGCAATCATCATCTGAAGTGCTACATACTGCATAGCGTTTATATGATGGGCTACTAGCATATCATTTGACCGTTGAGTTAGAGTTGCATCCAGATAAATCTCCCCACCCACTCGTCGAACGTCAAACATAGTCTGAAAGGCACACGGTAAGAGACCTGCAGATTGGTCAAACGCTTCATAATCCCACAAAGAAATCACATTGCGGCGATTCCATGGATTTTCCTCCAATTGTTTGAGAATCTTGGAAATGATGTCATGTTTTTTCACAATAGCACCGTAACGTTCACCGATTGTGCCAGTTCCCTCAACTTCCCAATCATTCCAATACTGGACACCGTATTTTTCCTGTAAAACCGACAAATCATTGGTCTGGTCTTGGTAAATCCAGAGAATTTCCTTGATGGCCGACTTAATTGGAATAGGTCTAAGTGTTGTAATAGGAAACGCGCCCTTAGACAAATCATATTCAGCAAAGGCGCCTGTAACGTACTTGGAATTAGCTACATTTCCATCCTTGTAACGTGGACGAGCATTTTCTGAAAAAACGCCCTCTTCCATAATCTTACGAATGTTTTCTTTAAAAATAATATCTGCTTTAGTCATGAGTTTAGTATAGCATGTTCTGATAAAAAACTCCAGTTTGCACTGGAGTTCTCATTTATATAGCAAGGGGTAGAGGTTGAGCTGAAACAGACCAGAAAGGGCAGTTACTAGGCTGAACAATATAAAATACAAGGCAACCAAGAGAACACTTAACAATATCTGACGAACATTTTTAGTGTAAATAGCCGTTGGTAAACTAGCGAGACCGAAAAAGGGAATGATGAAAAATGTTAGTTTAAAATTCACATTTACAATATCAAACCATTGGCCTATTGGTAAAAATAGCATGACGATGAGAAAAATTTCGATACCATACAAAACTAGATTTAATCTTTTTAGTAAAGCCAGGTTCATAACTGCTCCTTCTAGGGGCCAAATATAAAGTAGCCAATACCGAATATCAGAGGAAATGAGATCATTAAGAAGATACTAATCAAACCAGTCCACAATTTTTTATAATAGATAGATAGTATAAGAATTAGAGTCCCCAGTAGAGGGAGAATCAACATGGTTGCTACGTTTCCCCAGCTAGACGGGAAAAACCAGTCACGAATCCAGTTATCAAGGAAAAAGGCAGATAACAAAATCAATAAACCAAGAATGGTCAGATAGTTGATTATTTTAGACATGTTTACCTGTTTCATAAGGTGACACTCCTTTCTCTTTACACTTTCATTGTACGCTTAAACACTACATTTTTCAATATATGTATATAAAGAAATTGTGACGGCGGATTTTAAAAAAGCAGAGGGAACTCTGCTTTTAACGATTATTTCAAGACGAGTGATGCTGCGCCCAATACACCTGCATCATTACCACGTGTTGCCAAGACAATTTGTGTACTTTCTTTAATTTGTGGGAAGCTGTTTTCCGCAAAGACCTTGCGAACACCGTCCAACAGGAACTCACCTGCAGCTGATACACCACCACCCAGAACGATGTAGGCTGGATTGAGGACTGCAGCAATGTTTGCACAAGCAACACCTAGGTATTCTGAGAAATGACGGTAGACAATCAAAGCCAAATCATCGCCTTCTTTTGCCAAATCAAAGACATCTTTAGCCGTTACATCTTGCCCATCATCAATCATTTGTTTCAGTTTTGCATCGCCTGCGTATTGGTCCGCATAACGACGGCTGAGGTTGACAATACCTGTTGCTGAAGCAACGGTTTCTAGACAACCTTTCTTACCACAGGTACAAGCAAACGGCTCATTAAAGTCAACTGTGATGTGACCCAATTCGCCACCAGCGCCTTTGACCCCACGAATCAAGTTTCCAGCAGCGATGACACCGCCACCGACACCTGTACCAAGCGTCATAAAGACAACGTTTGGATTGTTGTTTCCTGCACCAACCCATTGTTCACCAAGAGCCGCTACGTTTGCATCATTGTCAATAAAGAATGGTAAATCGAGCGCAGATTCAAACTGCTCTTTGACCAATTGCAAGGTCTTCCAGTTGAGGTTATAGGCTCCGATAACAGTGCCAGCTTCACTATCCACTACACCGGGTGAGCCCATACCAATTCCTAAGAAATCGTCCTTTGTCAAACCATGGGTTTCAAATCGCTGCTTGATACTGTCAATAATATCAGGAACAATATGACTTCCATCGTCTAATATATTTGTCTTGATAGACCATTTTTCTTGAATTTCTCCTTCAGTAGTCAAAATAGCCAATTTAACAGAAGTTCCCCCAAGGTCAATACCGATAATTTTTTTAGACATAATCATCACCTCAAATGTATTTTCTTTATTATAACACAATGCAAAGGTTTGCGTAAAGCCTTTTCAAAAATCTGTACGGATAAAAATAAATTGCTCTATCGAAAAAGATAGAGCAAAATCAAAAATTGAATATGTAAGATAAACCTTCCAATTGAAAAGAGCATAACTGTCGTAAAATTGCTACCTTCTTTTGTTCCATTATAGAGAAAAAGAGTAGAAATGAAGGTAAAGCCCATAGCAAAGCCCACCATTTGTACATCGTGATAGGCCTGACTGTAAAAATAGAGTGTAACGGCTAGCAAGAGCATGGATAAGACCGTCAAGATTAAGCGCAAAGCATTCATCTTTTTGGTCTTAAAATAGCTAAAAAGAGCGGCACTCAGGGTCACCAAAAGATAGATAACCATATAAGTCATGACAAGAACTTTCATCTAGCCCTCCAACTCGCTCAGATACTCATACCGCTCATATTTTTCCAAGAGCAGGTCGTTTTTCTCATCCAATTCCTTCTGCAAATCGGACAATTTTGTAAAATCACTGCCACAGGTCAGCATTTCCGCCTCGATTGCCGCAATCCGCTCCTCTAAGTCAGCAATATCCTCTTCGATGGTCGCCCATTCCTGCTTCTCAAAGTAGGACATCCGCTTCTTGTTCTCTTTGACCTTCTCGATTTTCTCCTTTGGTTTTTCCAAGGAAATGGCAGAGCTGGAAGCCAGAAAGGCCTTCTCATCCAGATAGTCTGTGTAGTTGCCAAAGAAGGTCTCTATACCGCTATCTTCGAAAGCCAAGATTTTATTGGCTACCTTGTCTAGGAAATAACGGTCGTGACTAACGGTAATGACTGGACCAGTAAAGCCCTGCAAGAAATGTTCCAAGACTGTCAGAGTCGCTATGTCCAAGTCGTTGGTCGGCTCATCTAGTAAGAGAACATTGGGGCGTTGCAAGAGAATCTTAAGCAAGTAAAGTCGCTTCTTCTCCCCACCAGACAACTTTTCAATCAGGGTACCATGGGTATTACGTGGGAAGAGGAATTGCTCCAAGAGTTCGGCAATAGAAACCATACCAGATGTCGTCTTAGCTTCTTCTGCCACTTCCTGCAAGAAATTGATGACCCGCTTGCTTTCATCCAGTCCCTTAATTGTTTGCGAGAAGTAGCCGATACGGATGGTTTCACCAATATCTACCTTACCGCTGTCTGCCTGCAAATCACCTGCGATTAGATTGAGCAGGGTAGATTTTCCTTTTCCATTATCACCAACAATACCGATGCGGTCCTTGTTTTGAATGAGCAGGTTAAAGTCTTTTAAAATGGGCTTATCAGGATAGGAAAAGCTGACATTTTCAAAGTTAATGACTTTTTTGCCGATACGAGAGGTTTCAAAATTGATTTCCAGTTCGCTATCGTCTATCTTGTTGGCTAAATCGCCTTTGAGGTCATGGAAACGATTGATACGAGCCTGCTGCTTGGTTGCACGAGCTTGAGGTTGTCTGCGCATCCAAGCCAGCTCTTGTTTGTAGAGCTGCTCTTTCTTATGGCGAAGGGCGGCATCTCGTTCGTCCTGTTCTGCCTTTAAGCGAACATAGTCCTGGTAATTTCCCTGATATTCAGTTAAGCTGGCGCGATCCAATTCAAAAATTCGTGTCGCCACATTGTCCAAGAAATAGCGGTCGTGGGTAATAAAGAGGACAGATTTCTTGGTATTTTTCAAGAAAGTCGTCAACCACTCGATGGTATCAATGTCCAGGTGGTTAGTCGGTTCATCTAGCAAGAGCAAGTCAGCATTGCCAAGGAGGACTTGGGCTAATTGCACTCGTCTACGTAGACCACCTGATAACTCAGCAACAGTTTTATTGAGGTCTGTTAGCCCGAGTTTCGACAAGACAGTCTTGACCTGACTTTCAATCTCCCAAGCATTGAGAGAATCCATCTCAGCCATCACCTTTTCTAGTCTTGCTTGACTGGCTTCATCGTAATGAGATAAGAGCAGCTCGTATTCACGAATCAGCTGGGTTTCACGTAGGTCAGATGAAAGAACCGTGTCTAAAACTGTCTTACTTTCATCAAAATCAGGTTCCTGGGTCAGATAGGCGATTTTATAGGCATTTTTTGTACGAAAAGGTGATACATCTCCGTCAAAACCGATACGACCTGACAGGACATCCAACAAAGTCGTCTTTCCTGTACCATTGACCCCAATAATCCCGATTCTGTCGCCTTGATGGATGATGAAAGACAGATCAGCAAAGACCGTTTTATCTCCGACAGATTTAGTCAGGTGTTCAACGATAAAATCACTCATTCTCTAAGATTCCTTTCACAAATGTCATAATCGCTTGCTCTTCGTTTTCCAGCTGTCCTTCCACAATCTGGAATTCCACCTCTTTGAGTAGTTCTCCCAATACTGGACCTGGTTTGAGGTCAAATGCCTTCATCAGATGTCCTCCATTGACAACAATTTCATGCTTGTCGTGGATAGTCAAGGCTTGGTCAATCTTATCGATTGCTGCAAAATCTGTAACAAAACCTTGTGCCTGACGAAGTT
The DNA here is from genome assembly GCF_044427155.1 of Streptococcus sp. 2022WUSS083. Lineage (NCBI taxonomy): Bacteria > Bacillati > Bacillota > Bacilli > Lactobacillales > Streptococcaceae > Streptococcus > Streptococcus sp. 2022WUSS083. The sequence continues at coordinate 213,539 of NZ_JAOTGK010000003.1, forward strand.
CCTCTACCAAGTATAAGAATTCTTTGCCATACTTGAAACAGATTTGTTTAGTGACAGGTCCTGCTTGGCGGAGCTGGTAAATCTCTGCCAACTTGACCACGCTGCGTTGGAAATCATTGCTGGTTTTCCATTTTTTCAGGAAGGACTTGATGTTATCAATACCTAGGCAGACAAAGAGCATGGCCCAAGCTTGTTCAGATGTCGAAAAGCGAAACTCTTCTGTCAGACTTGTTAGCATGGCCTCTAATTCATCACTTTTTCCAGCTAAATCAGGCAAGAAATTGTAAGCCTTGGAATCAATCATAGCGCGCAAGCCTTCTCGCCAAAAATCCGCCATCAAGAGTTTATCAAACTCGATAAAGCTACGTTCCACCGAGATTTTTTCCAAAAGCGGTGCGGTTTCAACCATAGCTGTGAAGGTAGTCGGCTCAATCTCAAAGTCCAAGGTCGCCGCAAAGCGAAATCCACGCATGATACGGAGGGCATCTTCGTTGAAACGCTCAGCCGGGATGCCTACAGCCCGTAGGGTGCGGTTTTCTAAGTCAGTCATCCCATCAAAGAGGTCAATAATCTGTGCTTCTTCATCCAGAGCAAAGGCATTGACTGTGAAGTCGCGACGTTTGAGATCCTCTTCTAAGGAACGCACAAAGGAAACCTGACTTGGACGACGGTAGTCTACATACTCTTCCTCTGTCCGAAAGGTGGTAATTTCATACTCCTTTTTCCCCTCTAATACTAGCACCGTACCGTGTTCAATTCCGACATCAATAGTCCGTGAAAAGATTTGTTTCGTTTCCTGAGGGTAGCTGGATGTCGCAATATCGACATCATGAATAGGCCTACCGAGAATGGCATCACGAACAGAACCGCCAACGAAATAAGCCTCGTAACCAGCTGCTTTAATTTTCTCTAAAATCGGCAAAGCCTCCTGAAACTCAGAAGGCAGATTGTTTAATTTCATAATAAGTGTTCCAAACCATAAACGAGTTGTGAGCGTTTGACTACCTCTTTAATACCGAGGTTGACACCGCCCATAAAGGAAATACGATCGTAAGAGTCATGACGAATGGTCAAGCCTTCGCCCTGTGCCCCAAAAATCACTTCCTGATGGGCAACAAGGCCTGGCAAGCGTACTGAGTGGATACGGAAGCCGTCAAATTCTGCACCGCGAGCGCCAGCAATCAGTTCTTCTTCATCCGCTGCACCTTGTGTCTGTGACTGACGGACTTGTGAAATGAGTTCGGCCGTTTTGACAGCCGTACCACTCGGTGCATCCTTCTTCTTATCGTGGTGTAATTCAATGATTTCAAGATTTGGGAAATACTTGGCTGCTTGTGCTGCAAACTGCATGAGCAAGATGGCGCCAATAGCAAAGTTAGGAGCAATCAAGCCACCCAAACCCTTCTCAGCAGACAAGGCAGTTAATTCTTCAATTTCTTCTGGAGTAAATCCAGTCGTTCCAACCACAGGTGCGAATCCATTTTCCAAGGCAAAGCGGGTGTTTTCATAGGCAAATTTTGGCGTTGTAAAATCCACCCAGACATCAGCTTCTAGGCTGGCAACTTCTTCTTTGGTCTTGAAAACAGGAACTCCGTCCACTTCTGTTTCTGTCGCAAATGGATCCACCAAGGCAGCCAGACTGAGTTCTGCATCACCTTTGACCATCTCAACAGCCGTTGAACCCATTTTTCCTTTAAATCCTGCGATAATTACCTTAATTGTCATGCAAACTCCTATTCAATAATGGGAGAAATACCAAAGGCTACAGCTCCTTCTCCCAAGTGCGTACCGATGACTGAACCAAATGACACGATTGGTAAATCGCTACCGACACCTGCTTCTTCCAACTGCTGTTTAAAGTTTTCAGCCTTCTGAGGTGCATTGGCGTGAATAATAGCAATCTGATATTGTCCTTCTTTGGTTTGTTCTTGGAGGATTTCCAAGAGTCGCTTAATGGCTTTCTTCTCAGTCCGAACTTTTTCATACACTTCAATCTTACCCTCACCTGTAAAATACAGAATCGGTTTGATGCTCAAAAGATTGCCAAGCAAGGCTGCACCATTGGACAAGCGACCACCTTTTACCAAATGATTGAGGTCATCAACCATAATAAAGGCAGTTGTTTTGCCAATCTCTTGGTCCAATTTCCCAGTAATCTCTTCAAAACTAAGTCCTGCATCAGCCCATTTAAGGACATTCTCCACCATCATGCCCAAAGGAGCCGATGTGATTTTGGTATCTGGAAAGGCAACGGTTAATCCTTCAAATTCATCAGCCAAATATTGAATATTTTGATAAAAACCTGAAATACCTGATGACAAGAATAAGCCAAGTGCGTGTGTATAACCTTTTTCTGTTAATTTAGCCAGAATTTCTTCTAGTTCCATCAAACTCGGTTGACTTGTTTTAGGTAATTCTTTCGATGAAGCCATTTTTTGATAAAACTCTTCAACCGTCAAATTTTGCCCTTCGATATAATTTTCCCCATCGATGCTGACTGGAATGCTTAGGACAAACAGGTCATCCCGCTCAATACTTTGAACATTCAAAACAGCCGATGAGTCAGTTATAACTGCTAATTTCATATTAAAACTCCAAATTCACTCCCGGTGCATCAAAGGCGATTTCAGTAACCTCATAAGTCATTCGTTTTAAAATGTCCAAAAGAGGCTCTACCAAAACACGTTTTTCTTCATCAGTAAATTCAGTTGGCTCTTCTACCAATCGATTTGGTAAGTGAACGGCCTGACTCATGGCACCTGAAATTACAAAATGATCTAGTACAATCATAAAGCGCAAAATGGTAATCATGGATGTTCGATTTTCCGCACGATTTTGCTCAATCAATTGAAAGTCAACTTTCAATTTTGTTTCCGGAATTCCGTTCTCTTTCTCCCACGCGTGATTGCGGGCATCAAAATGATACTGATTGACAAATTCTTTATCGCGAATGATTTCCATTTCAAGACTCCTCTAATAACAATAATACTCACATTATACCATAATCCTCGTGAAATAGCTAAAAAACCTTGCCAGAAGCAAGGTTTCAATCAAAATTATTTAGCTTTACGAAGTGCTCCGTAAAGGATACCTGATACAACCGCACCGATCAAAACATAGGCGATGTAAAGCAATGGATTAGATGTCAAAGCGATAACGAAGATACCACCGTGAGGAGCCATCAATTGAATGCCTGACAAACCAACCAAGGCACCTGCAAGGGCAGAACCAGCGATAAAGCTTGGGATTGCACGAGCTGGGTCAGCAGCACCAAACGGAATCGCACCTTCAGTGATGAATGAAAGACCCATAACGATGTTTGTCAAACCTGAGTTACGCTCTTCTTGTGTGAATTTGTCTTTGAAAAGAAGGGTTGCAACGAATACTGCCAACGGTGGAACCATACCACCTGCCATTACCGCTGCCATGGCAACAGAACCACCATCTGCAACAGTTGCTGCAAGTGTACCTGTACCGAAGACATAAGCTGCCTTGTTGACTGGACCACCCATATCGACTGCCATCATACCACCGAGGACAAGGCCGAGGAGAATAGCAGAGCTACCTTCAAGACCTGCAAGGAAGTTGTTCATACCTGTGTTGATAGCTGCCATTGGGATGTTAACGAAGAACATCAAGAAACCAGTGATTGCTGTTCCCAAAAGTGGCAAGAGCAAGATAGCATTCAAACCTTGAAGTGATTTTGGAAGGTTGCGCAAAGCGTTGCGAAGAACGAGCACTACACCACCAGCAAGGAAACCACCAACAAGGGCACCCAAGAAACCAGATGATACACCTGCAAGAGCAAGCGTTTCTTCACCACCAGCTGCGTAAGGAATTTTACCGAACGCAAGACCGCTACTAGCGATTGCACCAGCTACGAAACCTGCAACCAAACCTGGTTTTTCAGCAATTGAGTAAGCAATGTAACCTGCAAGAAGTGGCAACATGAAGCCAAAGGCTGCTCCACCTATCTTCATGAACATAGCTGCGATTTCATGGTATGAACCCAGACTACCAAGACTGTCTTGTGGCACACCTAGAGCTCCATCGAATAGGAAGGCAAGAGCAATCAAGATACCGCCACCGATAACGAATGGCAACATTTGAGAAACACCGCTCATCAAGTGTTTATAGAACGCTTTACCAAGACTGAGTTTTTCTGAAGATTCCACAGTAGCTACTCCTTCTGACGCTGTGTAGGCTGATGCTTTACCCTCCAAGATAAGGTTAATTAATTCTTCTGGTTGTTTGATTCCAGCTGCAACTGGACGAGATACCAATGGTTTACCATTGAAACGAGGCATATCGACAGCCTTATCTGCTGCGATGATAACACCTGCTGCATTCTTGATGTCTTCAGCAGTCAGTTTGTTTCCGACACCTGAAGCACCGTTGGTTTCTACCTTGATGTCAACCCCCATCTCAGCAGCTTGTTTCTTAAGTGCTTCTTCTGCCATGTAAGTGTGAGCAATACCTGTTGTACATGCTGTAACAGCAACGATAAATGGACGGTCACCACTTGGTGATGCAACCACTTCTTCAACTGCCTTATCTGCGGCTTCAGCGGTATCGAAGACTGCAATGACTTCTTCAGGATTTGTTGCCGCACGAAGTCTATCAGCAAAACCAGCTTTCATCAAGTATTTGGACAATTCAGCAAGGGCTGACAAGTGGGTATCGTTAGCACCTTCTGGAGCTGCAATCATGAAGAACAAGTCGGTTGGTTGACCATCAAGACTTGCGTAGTCAACGCCCTTGTTTGATTTTGCAAAGAGAACAGTCGCTTCTTTTACAGCAGCATTCTTAGCATGTGGCATTGCGATACCATCCCCAAGACCTGTTGTCGTTTGTGCTTCACGGTTCATGATACCTGTTTTGAATACCTCAAAATCCGTTACATAACCTTTATCAACCAAACTAGCAATCATTTCATCGATAACTGCTTCCTTGCTTGTCGCTTGCAAATCAAGCAACATGACATCTTTTCTCAAAACATCTTGAATTTTCATAGTGTTTCTACCTCAACTTTTTCATAAGTTTCCTTAATAAATTCGATACTTGCCAAATCGTCTGAAAAGGCTGTTGCCGTACCGCAAGCAACTCCCCATTTTAGGGCTTCGATTGGGTCTTGTGAGCGAACGTATTCGCCAGTAAATCCTGCCACCATGGAATCTCCAGCTCCGACAGAATTTTTCACTGTTCCCTTGATTGGTTTGGCAAAGTAAGTAGCTGCTGGAGTGACCAACAAAGCCCCATCCCCTGCCATGGAAATGATAACATTCTGAGCACCCATTTCTAAGATTTTCTTAGCGTAGGTCTCGATGTCTGCAATGCCATTCAATTCGACATTGAAGATTGCTTCAAGTTCATGGTTGTTTGGCTTGACCAAGAGTGGTTGGTGAGCTAATGAGTCCAGAAGTGTCTGACCTTCAAAGTCACAGACAACTTGCGCTCCTGCTTTTTTCGCCACAGGAATCAGTCTATTGTAGACTTCATTTCCAAGACTAGCAGGTGCTGAACCAGCAAAGACAACTGTGTCATCTTTAGTCAAGCCAGCCAAAACCATTTCTAATTCGGCCAACTGTGTATCTGTCACAATCGGACCCAAACCGTTGATTTCTGTTTCTTGGTCGGCCTTGATTTTCACGTTAATACGTGTATCTTGATCAACCTGAACAAAATCTGTATCAATTCCTTCGGCAATCAATCCATCTTTGATGAACTGACCTGTGAATCCCCCAAGGAAACCCGTTGCTGTATTCGGATAGCCCAAGCGCTTCAAAACACGGCTAACGTTGATTCCCTTACCGCCGGCATACTTATCGTCGCTCTCCATACGATTGACACTGCCTGTTTCAACTCTATCAAGTCGAACGATATAGTCAATCGCTGGATTGAGCGTAACTGTATAAATCATACCTCGATTACCCTCGTTTTCTCTTTTATGATGTCCAACAAACTACTTTCTGAAGATTGGCAGATAATGTTGGATTTTTCGATTGCCGCAACTTTAACAAAGGAGAATTGACCAATTTTAGAAGCATCTGCCAAAACATAGCTTTCTTTAGCATTGTCTATGATAGTACGTTTGATAGTCGCTTCTTCAATATCTGGCGTTGTAAAATAGTTTTTATCAATACCATTCATCCCCAGAAATGCCTTATCAAAATTGAGCTGTCGAATTTGTTCCAATGCTACTGCTCCAACGGAAGCATCTGTTGATTGCTTAACAAAACCACCTATAATGATTGTTTTTATCTTGCGTTCAACCAGCCTCACTGCGTGGTGAATAGAATTGGTAACGACTGTCAGATTTTCCTGCTGAAGATAATCAATCAGTACACCGGTTGTTGTACCTGCATCTAAAAAAATTACGTCTCCGTTAACAATTTGTCGAGCAGCTCTTTCCGCAATCTCTCGTTTTTCTTGAACGTTTTTGACAGATTTTTCTAGAATAGACTCTTCGAGTTGCAAATTCCCTGGCGCTTCAGCACCGCCGTGTACACGACGAAGCTTACCTTCGTTTTCCAACTCGTCCAAATCCCTACGTACAGTAGACTCAGATGTATCAAGAACTTCGATTAATTCCTCTAGCCGAACAAACTGTTGAGAGTGTATTCGCTCCAATATAATCTGTTTTCGTTCTGATTTGAGTATGTTCAACACCTCCTGCAATCGTTTACAAAAATCATTATACACGATTTTCTGCCATTGTCAATCATTTTCTATCATTTTCTTTCAAAAAAACAAAAAAACTAGCAGAAATCTACGCTTCCACTAGTTTCTCAATCATTTTTTTCATCATATCCATTTCTTCTGGACGACCAATAGATAGGCGAATATGCCCCTCTAATTTACCTGTTGGATAATATTTGAAATTCCAATCCTGTGCCAAGGCTTGCTGATAAAATTCTTCTGCCCATGGTGCTTTAAACGTTACAAAACTAGCCTGGCTAGGAAGAACTTGACAGTTATCTAACCCTTGCAAGAATAAAATCATTTCTTCTCGCAAATTCTGAATTACTCCCACTGTTTCTAAAACTTTGTCTGTATAGTTCAATGCAACGGCTGCCATTTTTGCAGTCAAGTTTGACAAGCTGAATGGGGGAATGACCTTGTCCAATTCATAAATTAACTCTTCGCTTCCTACCGCAAAGCCAACTCGTAAACCTGCAAGTCCAAAAGCCTTTGATAAGGTCCGTAAAACTAAAACATTGTCAAATTGTTGCAGACGACTGATGAAGCTTTCGACATTTGCAAATTCAATGTAAGCCTCATCTACAACGAGTAGCCCTTTAAAAGAAATAGCCAATTTCTCCAAATCTTCTAGCGAATAAGCTACTGAAGAAGGATTGTTAGGATTGGAAAGCATGATTATCTTTGCCTTCACCTCCTCCGCACGCGCCAACAATTTCTCTACCGGCAGGTCGAGTGTATCGTTTTTTGCTTCCAAATCAATGGCTTCAAAACGGCTACCATGCATGTGATTATAGGTTTCATACATGAAGAAGTCTGGATTGACAGTCAAAAAAGTATCATCCTTTTCCATAAAGGTGGAAATAATCATGTGAATAAGGTGATCAGAGCCCACACCTACTGTTACTTGTTTGGGATTCACTCCAAGATAGGTAGCATATTTCTCAATCAGTTCGGAGTAAGTGTTATCACCATAAAAACTTAATTGATTGACATCCAAATTTTCCAAAGTCTCTTGTGGTAAAAAGGACCAATCAATAATGCGATTTTCATTATTTCCCAAGTCAAACCTAGCCTTTTGTTTGATTTTATAAGGTTGGTAATGTTCAAATACCTTGCGTTTCATCATTTCTCCTTCTAGCAAGAAAAACACAGTCTAATCAACTGTGTCTTCTGCCTTGATTTTTTCAAAAATAGTTAACTCTTCAGCTGTAAAGTTGTAGTTTTCTAACAAGTCTGGACGACGTTGATAGGTTTTGCGTAGGCTCTCTTCCAAACGCCATTTACGAATATTTTCATGGTGACCGCTCATTAATACATCAGGAACTACCATCCCTCGATATTCGTAGGGACGAGTATACTGAGGATATTCCAGTAGACCAGAAGAAAAACTATCATCCGTATGGCTGACTTCTTTGCCAATGACCTCTGGAATTAAACGAACAGTAGCATCAATCATAGTCATGGCTGCTAATTCGCCCCCAGTCAGAACGTAATCACCGAGGGAGATTTCGTCTGTCACCAGGGTCTTAATCCGCTCATCATAACCTTCGTAATGTCCACAGATAAAAATCAACTGCTCTTCCTGTGCCAATTCTTCTGCATAGGCCTGATTAAAAGTTCTACCAGCAGGATCCAACAAGATAACACGGGGCTTGGTTTGTTCAATGCTATCCATGGTGTCAAAAATCGGTTGAGCTCGGAGTAACATGCCTTGTCCTCCACCATAGGGTTCATCGTCCACATGGCGAGCCTTTTCAGCTTTCTCACGGAAATTGTGGTAGTTGATTTCTAGCAAACCCTTGTCACGCGCCTTACCCACAATAGAGTGTTCTAGAGGTGCAAACATCTCAGGGAAGAGGGTCAAAATATCAATTCTCATCGTCTAGGCCCTCGAGCAATTCCACATCGACACGGTTATTTGGAATATCAATGTTCAAGACAACAGGTGGAATATATGGCAAGAGCAGGTCTTTCTTACCTTTTCGTTTCACCACCCAGACATCATTGGCACCTGGCTGCAAGATTTCCTTGATTTGTCCGATCAGAATATCATTCTCATAGACATCCAAGCCGATAATTTCATGGTAATAAAACTCACCATCTTCAAGGTCAGTCAAGTTTTCCTTGGCAATTTTCAAACTAAAGCCCTTGTACTTTTCAATATCGTTGATATGGTACATGCCCTTAAACTTGATAATATCAAAGTTCTTAGCCTTACGGTGACTAGCAATTTCCACTTCCATGACAAACTGATCCTTGTCATCAAAAAGTGCAAGCTTTGCCCCTTTTTTAAAACGTTCTTCTGCAAAATCGGTCACAGACAAAACACGCATTTCCCCTTGTAGGCCTTGCGTGTTAACAATCTTTCCTACGTTAAAATAATTCATAATTTCTCCATTTGATTTTCTATCCTTTTATTTTAACATGAGCAAGATATTTTCACAAGAGAGAAAAAGCCGGATGCCTCCGACTTTCATAGTTAATTTATTTCACGGATAAATGAGAATGAGCTATTTTGATCAAGCGCAAATTAAGAGCTATTCCGCAGACAAAAATCCCTGAAATAAGACCAATCCAATAGGCTTCTGGACCCATTTGGATAAATCTTTCAAGCAAGAATGCGACTGGGAAGGTCATGGACCAATAGGCAACCAAACCAAGTATAAATGGAACAGTCGTATCCTTGTAACCACGTAAAATCCCCTGAATAGGTGCTGTAAAGGCATCTGCTAACTGGAACATGAGGGCAAAGCTCAGGAAATGCGAGGTCAGACGGATAAATTCTGCGTCATTACCATAAAGGTAGGCAACTTTGGAGCGGAAAAAATATAGGAAAGTTAGCGTCAAACCTGCAAAACCAAGTGCAACCAAGCGTCCCAGACGGCTGTAGGCTTTCACATCCTGTGGTCGTTTAGCCCCTACTTCATAAGCAATGACAATAGCTAGGGCTGAAGAAACTGAGGCAGGAAAGGCATATAATAATGTCGCAAAGTTCATAGCTGACTGATGGGCTGCTATAATCTGTGCTGAAAATTTTGCCATGTAGAGCCCTACTACTGCAAAAATTGCTACTTCTGCAAAGACTTGTAAACCGATGGGAAGACCGATTTTCAAGCCTTCCTTCAATAAAGAAAGGTCAATCGGACTCCACTGCCAAATCTGATAAGATGCAATGGTCTTATTTTTGCACATGACAATGACGATTACTAGCAATATCGCCCAGTAAGCTAAAGCAGTACCCAATCCAGCTCCAGCTCCGCCTAGGGCCGGTAGGCCCATTTTCCCATAAATTAAGAGATAGTTAAAGAGGCTGTTAAATGGGACAAGGAGCAACATGAGGTACATGGATAGCTGAGTCAAACCGAGGGCGTCGAAAAAAGAGCGACAGACACTAAAGAGCAAGAGAGGCAGGATACCAATGGAAATAAAATAGAGGTACTGCCGACCAACTTGAAAAACAGATTCATCAAGTCCAAACTGAGCCAAGGCGGGAACAGCGATAAATAGGATCGAGCACAAGAGTAAAATGGTTAATCCAATGGCTAGATAGACAAACTGATGAAACTCCTCACGAATCTTATCTCTTTCACCTTTTCCTAAATATTGAGCGATGATTGGGACCAACGCAGATACAATCCCTGTAAGAAATGAAAAAAGCGGATTCCAAAGACTTGTTGCCATGGAAACACCTGCCAAATCCATGGTACTATACTGACCAGTCATCATGGTATCAATGAAGGAGGCTGAATAATTAGCAAATTGATAAATTAAAATAGGCAAAAATATTTTGATAAATAGCCAGAGCTTCTCTTTGTTATTTCTTGTTTGGTACATACTTATTCTCTTTCAATTTTATATAAATATTGTAACAAGAAAAGGACCTGCATTGCAAGTCCTCTTTGACTAGATAGAGTCACCATTCCAGATAGAGTTTTTCACGATAACATAGTCCACATGCTTCAAGCTGGTAATGTCGCGTCCTCCTGCATAAGAAATAGATGACTGCAAATCTTGCTCCATTTCAACCAGAGTATCTTTCAAATGTCCTTTGGCAGGGAGTAAGATTTTCTTGCCTTCTACGTTTTTATAGGCACCTTTTTGGTATTCAGATGCTGAACCGTAGTACTCTTTGAATTTCTCACCATCAACTTCAATTGTTTTACCTGGGCTTTCAATGTGCCCGGCAAAGAGCGAACCAATCATGACCATGCTAGCGCCGAAACGGATGGATTTGGCAATATCTCCGTGGGTACGAATACCACCGTCCGCAATAATTGGTTTACGGGCAGCTTTTGCGCACCAACGAAGGGCAGCCAACTGCCAACCACCTGTACCAAAACCAGTCTTAACCTTTGTAATACATACTTTACCTGGACCAATACCAACTTTTGTCGCATCCGCACCAGCATTTTCTAGTTCACGAACTGCTTCTGGAGTACCGACATTACCTGCAATAACAAATGTCTCAGGCAATTCTTTCTTGATATGTTGGATCATCTTGATAACACTTTCTGCATGGCCATGAGCAATATCAATAGTGATAAACTCAGGGGCATCAGCTTTCAAGCTAGTCACAAACTCATATTCATATTCTTTTACGCCAACAGAGATAGAAGCGATCAAACCTTGCTCGTGCATGCGTTTGATAAATGGAATGCGACCAGCTTCATCGAAACGATGCATGATGTAGAAATACCCTTCTTTGGCAAGCATTTCTGCTACATCTTCATCAATAATAGTCTGCATATTAGCTGGAACAACTGGTAATTTAAAGCTATATTTTCCAAGAGTCACTGTTGTATCTGCCTCGGAACGGCTATTGATGATACATTTATTTGGAATGAGCTGAATATCTTCGTAGTCAAAAACTGGAGTTTCGTTGAACATGCTTCTACCTCTTTTTCTTAACATTAGAACAGAAAAACAGTTTGTTTTTCGTATTTTTTCCTTATTACAAGATATAGTATAGCTTATTGTTTGTGTTTTGTCAATAAAAAAGAAACCTATCTAGACAATATTCGGATATATCACCTTTAAGGCTTGTTTATAAAATATAACATTCGTATAATTCTTTTCTGAGTTACTATTCTTATAAAATTTTAAAAAATGTTCAGAATTTACTCAAACAATTTTACATAAAAACTAAAAAAATCTTCAAAAACAGAATATTTTTTAGTCAAATTCATATAATTGTGGGAATTTTTCGCATTCAGGGTTCTTAGGATGGCAAACCTCACGACCAAAATAAATCATAGCTTGATGAGCAGGGAGCCAGAGTTCAGGAGGTAGGACTTCCATGACTCGTTTTTCTGTTTCCAGGGGTGTAGCCGATTTTTTGACAATATCGTGGTGTTTACAAATCCGTCCCACGTGGGTATCAACTGCAAAGGCTGGGATTCCGAAACCGACACTTAAAACAACATTGGCTGTTTTTCTTCCCACTCCTGCCAAAGCTTCTAATTCCTCACGAGTTTGAGGGACAATGCCATTATGCCGTTCCAATAACTGCTGGGCGCATTCTTTTAAAAATTTGGCTTTATTACGATACAAACCCAAACGAGAAATATAAGGCTCAATATCCTTTACTTCTGCTGCTGCCATGGCTTGTGGCGTTGGGAAAGCAGCGAACAAACCAGGTGTTGCCTTATTCACCGCAGCGTCTGTAGTTTGAGCAGATAAGAGCACTGCACATACCAACTCAAAGTGATTTCGAAAGTCCAAGCTAGGCTTAGCATCAGGATATAGAGCGATGATTTCTTCAATAACTTTTCTTGCACGTTTTTTTGATAATACCATGAATTCATTATAGCATGAAAACTTGGATTTATCTAAAATCTGGATTGTCATAAACCTCATTCCTCGTGATATAATAAGAAGAAAAGGGGGAATAAGTATGGACTTACAAGAACTCTGTAGAAAGGTTATTCAAGCAAGACCACGCAATAGCCATAAGGGAAGCTATGGTCGAGTCTTGCTGATTGGTGGACTGTATCCTTATGGTGGAGCGATTATCATGGCCGCACTAGCAACCGTCAACAGTGGAGCAGGCTTGGTAACTGTTGCTACTGAAAAAGACAACATACCAGCCTTACATAGTCATCTGCCTGAAGCCATGGCATTTTCATTTGACGATCAAGCCTTACTGATAAGTAGCTTAGAAAATGCTGACTTGGTATTGATTGGTCCAGGTTTGGGGGAAAATAGCAGAGCTGAACAGTTATTGGACTTTGTTTTTGAACATTTATCTGACCAGCAGATTTTAGTTCTTGACGGCTCAGCCCTTACCTTAGTCGCAAAGCAAAACAGAAAGAACTTCCCGTGTAAACAAGTCATCCTGACACCCCACCAGAAAGAATGGGAACGGTTATCAGCCATTCCGGTTGCTGACCAAACAAGCCAAAGAAATCTTGAAGCCTTGCAATCTTTTCAAGAAAATACAATCCTTGTAGCTAAAAGTTCTGCTACTCAAATCCTAAAAACCCAGCCAAACCAAGTCACTCCAACAGGAGCTGGTGGTCCCTACCAAGCAACAGGAGGTATGGGAGATACTCTTGCAGGTATGATTGCAGGATTTGCTGTACAATTTCCCCATGTTCAACTATATGAAAGAATCCTTGTGGCAACCTACCTCCACTCCTATATTGCCGACCAACTGGCTCAAGATTATTATCTTGTAAAGCCAACTGATGTCTCAAGAAACATCCAAAAGACAATGGCTTCAATTTCAAACACAAACAACCGCCTAATCAATGATTAAGCGGTTTTATTATTTAGCAAACTTGTGATAAAGCTAGTGTTGGTTATACTTCTTCCTTGTGACGTCGTTTGCTTACCAACAGAGTCCCTAGCCCAATAATGATACCAAGAACAAGATAGTATTTCGTATCATTTTCTCCAGTATTTGGTAGTTGAGTCACCTGTTTTTCTTGATTAGGGCTAGATAGACTAGCTTGCAAAGTGACTGGACGAGGTAAAGCTGGTTGAGGGTTTGGCTTCTGACCTATCGGTACATGCCCTGAATTCCCAGTATCTTTTACAGGAGGTGCCTGTACATCAACTTTTTCTGAGTCTATAGGTAGAGGCGTTACAGTGCCTTCATCTTTTTTGTCAGTGGCAGTATTTGCTGGCTCTTTGGCATCATTTGTTGAAGTAGCAACACCATCCAGTTCTGCCTGAGCGCTTGTCAGAACGGCTAGGGCTTGATCGACACTTGCTTGGCTTGCAGATTCATCAGCTAGAATCGCTTTCGCTGCTTCAACTGCCTGGTCATAAGCTTGTTTCACGTTCTCAGATGCATTGAGATACTTAGCATCTGTCGCTTTTAATACGGAAGAAACGGATACTGCGCTACGAAGGGCTGAAATATCAGTCTTTTGACCATCTAAGTTGGTTTTCGCTGCTAACAAGTCAGCCAACGCTTGGTTGACAACTGCCTGTGTTACATTCTCTTGGTTCAATACAAGTTGTGCTGAACGAATAGCTGTATCATAGGCAATTTGTTTGGTATTTTCAGCATTGTAATAAATAAAGTTTGCCTGAGTCGGTGTGTAGTTTGATACTTCAGCAATTAGTTTTTCCTTATCAGTAGCCTGACCGTTTAGCTGTTCTCTCGCCGCCACAAGACTGGCAAGTGCTGAATCTACTTGTGCCTGATTGTGTTTATTGGCATATATTGCATTGGCATCTTCTAATGCTTTAGCATAGGCAGTTTGAAGTTCTGGACTAGCATTGTAATAACGCGCTGTGTCTTCAAGTCCTGCAAGTTCAGCAATCAGTTCTTTCAAAGCAACTTTATTAATCAAGGTTAATTTCTTAACATTTGACTGGTTTGCTAGTACTGCTACGTCTAATTCTTCCAAAAATTCATAGCCTTCTGGGAGGGTTGGAAGGATAGTGTAGGTACCAACTGGTACAAATTTACCATAATCGGTCTTAGAATATTTAGCATTTGGTAGCTGAATAGTCTGGCCATCAGCAGTTACCAGTTGGATGGTTGAACCAGAAGGTAGTAATGCATCAATATCTACCAGCAAGTTGGCCTTATCTTTCAAAGTCACATAGAAATTCACCTCGGCAGTGCTATTTTCTTCCGAAATCGTCACGACTGCTTTTGTTTCACCTGCTAGGCTTGACCACTCTGTATCATATAAGAATAAATCAAAGGTGTAAGTACCAAATGGTAGCTTAAGAACGCTAGTATCGCCGGCATATCGTGGTAATTCTGCAACAATCTTGCCTGTTTCATCGGTGACTGAGTAAGAGAAAAGTATTGGTACAGGACTATTTGTATCTTTATCAAGAATATTGACAGTTACCAACCCTTTTTCATTGCCAATACTGATCAGATTCTCTACTTTTTCATAGCTGATGTTACCAGCATAATCCTCCACTGTGTAGTAGAATTTTGAAATATCTGCAAGATCAAGAGGCAATGTGAAGGAGCCATCATCGTTTTGTGCCACAAATACCTTATTATCAGAAACGGTTACATCACCATTTTCTAATAAGGAAGGAATAGTTGTCACACCGCTTGCATCTGCTACAAGATAGAATACTTGCTCACGATATAGACCTGATTCTCCTTTTTCAATGGCTGGACGAGGGTTAAATGTAAAGTTTGTTTCATCATAGGTAGCTGTGGTGATAACTGGTGATTCTCTATCGATGATAACGTCGAAAATCATAGTTTGTACTGCTGCACCTGGAACTTCAGATGAGTAGGTCAAAACGTATTGATACTTACCATCTGCTAAAGCATTTCCGTCACTATCTGTTCCATTCCATTCAGTAGGATAAATAATGCTTGATTTTGGATTTTTAGGATCACCACTATAGAAGTTTTTATTGCCTGACTGTGGTTGACTTTCCCAAAGTGGATTTGTTCGCTCAGTATCATCTGCAGCATAGACGCTTGCGACTAAATCA
Organism: Streptococcus sp. 2022WUSS083; assembly: GCF_044427155.1. Classification (NCBI taxonomy): domain Bacteria; kingdom Bacillati; phylum Bacillota; class Bacilli; order Lactobacillales; family Streptococcaceae; genus Streptococcus; species Streptococcus sp. 2022WUSS083. The sequence goes on from NZ_JAOTGK010000003.1 coordinate 229,166, forward strand.
GTATAATTTCTCAAGAAGACACCTTTGAAAGCGAGCGAATCTTGGTTGTTATCCCCATTTGGCGAGATAGCTAAATGAGGTTTACCAGACTCATCAAGCTCTAAAACAAAGTATCCTGCTTCATTTTTAAATGTACCAAGAGTCTTGATCGCAAGGTCAGATCGTTTGTCTGTAGAATAGATTAACTCTGTACTTCCTGTAACAAGACCTGTGTAGTGATGGCTGATGTCAACAGTATTTGGCTGTGCTGTAACAGGTTCAAAGTAGAAGCCCCCCTTACCATCGGCAATAAGATTGTAAATCGGCTCTTCTAGAACGGCTAGATTTTGGAATTCCCCACGGAAACCAACGTATGGAATGCTGACAATATCACCGCCGTCGGCTACATCTGTAAATCGAACAAAACCTTCAAGATAGTAACCATTTTTCATCAATCCTGTCAATTCTTCTGCAAAGCTTGATGCATCGACATTAATTGTAACAGTTGTACTTGAATTGGCTTTCACAGTCACCTTACCGCCAGGAATCTCTGCTAATAGACGTGGAGCCAAGGTGATCAATCCGTTTTGAACAGTATCCGTTGTTAATTGTGTTGAGTAGTTTAAAGTCTTATCTTCGTTTGTAATGTTATGAAGTGTGACCGTAAAGCTGAATGTATCCTCAACATTTCCCAAGGTAATGCTGCCATACCCATCTTCGCCAGTCAAATATAAACCTGTAGAAATAGCTGCTGCAGTATCGATGATACCTGCACCTTGTTGGCGTGGGGAAGTGTAGGCCGTTGTTTCTTTGTTCACATGTGCTTTAGCAGTAGACATAAGCAAGTGTTTTACTAAGGCTTCGATTTCTTGAGGGGACTTAGTAGGGTAAGTTGCCTGTAAATACTGTTTTACTAGTACGGCTGCTCCTGCCACGTGTGGTGAAGCCATACTTGTTCCCTGCATGTTGGCATAGTCATTATCATTGATGGCTGCATAAATAGCACCACCTGGAGCAGCTAAGTCTGGTTTTAGCTCGCCATCCGCTGATAGACCCCAACTTGAAAAATCTGAAAGAAGACCTGCTTCTGGGTTAGGGCGAATATCCGTTTCGTTATTGAACGCAATCTTATATGAGTTAGCTGCCAAAGCCTCACCAAATTCCAATGGAATGAAGACAGATGGAATTGCAATAGCTGTATCATCAAGTTGCATGCTTACATTGGCTTCACCTGGACGACTATTGAAAATGACCACCCCTACTGCACCTGCAGCTGTTGCATTGGCTATTTTTTCTGAGAAAGTAATCGTTCCTCGTTTGATGAGTGCAAGCTTTCCAGTCAAATCTAGACCATCAAAATCCGAAGCTTGACCGATTCCCGCATAGACATATTCATATTCTTTCCCGATTTCAAACGGTACAGGACTTTTCTCTGGATTATCAAACGAACTCTTACCGTAATTCAAATCAGCATTGTTTTCTAAGCCAATGATATTAATTACTTTACTACCAACCGTTGTGTTATTGTAAGAAGCGACAGAAATTGCATCGCGCGCTGTTGAAGGAGCACCGACCAAGCCATAATCTGGATAATCGGCTGACGGATTAGAATGACCTGAACCAAATGTTCCATCATTACCAGCTGCAATAACAACAGAAACCCCTGCATGACGAGCAGCCTCGATTGCTGCAGTCACATTTTCATTCATGTTAACAACAGAGCCGTTAGCTCCTCCCAGACTGAGGTTGATGCTATCTGCACCTAATTTTACAGCATCTTCAATCGCCTTTACGTACAATGCTGCGCCTGTTGTAGCTTTGAGGTCTGAGAATACACGCATAAACATGACTTGCGCTTCAGGAGCTACACCATACATTAATTGTCCAGCGACTGGTTGTGTCGGATTTCCTGTGGCAATACTTGTTACGTGCATACCGTGTGAACGTTTGTCTTCTTCTTTCAAGACAGTATTCACATCAACATAATTATAACCAAATACAACCTTATCGTTAAACCATTCACCGTAGGTAATTCCTGCTGCTTCTTTAGCTGCTTCTATCTCTTTTTCTGATTTATATTTTGCAGTTGAGAGGTCTGAAATATGCAATACATCGTGGTCAACGTCAAGACCGGAATCTATGATTGCAACTACTGTTCCTTCGCCCTTGTAACCACTATCCCAAACTTTAGGTACTGTAATGATCGTATTACTATCAATGTTTTGTGGTTTCGCTTCTTCCTGATTCGCAATAGCAGTAGTCTCATCTGCTACGGAAAGCTTCTCCTCTTCTTCTACTTTTTTCTCTGAAATAACTGGAGTTTCTACAGCTGGTTGAGTTGTCTCTACTTCTGCATTTGTGATGTTTTCAAGAGCTTCTGAGCCAGGTGTTTCCTCTTCATTATCTGTAGTGGTTACATCAGTTGAGGTAGCCTCCACAGAAGTGTCAACCAACTCCTCGACTACGGGACTTTCTGAGGCTGATTCGCTGACGATTGCATCAGGAACAGTTGCTTCCACCTTAGTCTCTACAAGGCTTGTCAATTCATCTGCAGCTACCGATGGTGCACCTGCAAACAAAAAAACTGCACCCAAAAGAACAGACACAGTTCCAATCTTATACTTCCGAAGTGAGAAAGTTTCTTTCTTTTTCATAACTTTTCCTCCTAGTTTTTCTCCTTCATTATTGGCAAAACCAATAAATATATTAAAACATAAAATTATCAGCATTGCAAGTATATTCTGAAAATTCAGTTATTTCTTCAAACTATAACTAGGTATAGTTAATATTTATAACTGGAATCTGTGATACTGAATGTATTAAATGAACAGTAAAAAGCAACCACTATTTGCGGTTGCTCATACTATTCTGATTTGAAAACTAGATATGGATATTCAGACTATTTCCGATACATCTTGAATTGGAGATAGAGGTCATTATACATTCCAAGCATCTCTGGTCCAAGATTATCATAAACTTCCATCTTCTTCATCGTTTCTTCTGAAGGATAGAAAGATTCGTCGTTCTGAGTCTCCTCATCCAGCATAGCCTTGGCTGCAGGAATTGGTGTTGAGTAGCCAACATATTCTGCATTGCGAAGCGCATTTTCAGGACGAAGCATAAAACTCATAAAGGCGTAAGCTCCAGCAATATTTTTTGCTGTTTTTGGAATGACCATGTTATCGAACCAAAGGTTAGAACCTTTTGATGGTACAACATAGCGCAGATTTTCATTTCCATCTAACATTTCACTCGCCTCACCTGAGAACGAAACAGCAATTGCTGCCGCATCTTGTATCATATAACCTTTTATCTCATCAGCAACAATTGCTTTGACATTTGGAGTTAAATTATAAAGATGTTCAGCTGCCTTTTCAATCTCGGTAGGGTTGTTGGAATTGAGACTATAGCCCAGTGATTGTAGACCAAAGCCCATGACTTCACGCACACCATCAATTAACATGATATTGTCACGGTACTCCTCTGACCACAAGTCTTCCCATTCCTGAGGAGGATTTTCTACCATGGTTTCATTGTAAACAATGCCCAAGGTTCCCCAGAAATATGGAATAGAATAGTCATTATTCTTATCAAAGCTAAGGCCCATAAATCGTGGATCGATATTTTCTATCCCTTCAATCTTAGACTTATCTAGCTTGATTAACATATTTTCTTCTGTCATCTTAGAAATCATGTACTCAGATGGGATTGTCAAATCGTATGTTGTTCCACCCTGCTTAATCTTTGTGTACATGGATTCGTTGGAGTCAAAGGTCTGATAATCTACCTGAATACCTGTTTCAGCAGTGAATTCTGCGAGTAATTCTGGGTCAATATAATCACCCCAGTTATAGATGACAAGTTTATCAGTTGTCCCCTGGGTTGAATCAGCTTCTAACTTATAACTAATTCCCCATAAAACTAGGACAATAGCTATAATTCCTACAAAAAATGAATACAGTCGTTTCATTAGTTGGCCTCCTTTTCACGTGAGATGAAATAATAACCCACTACCAATAAGATAGAGAAAAGGAAAACAAGGGTTGACAGGGCATTGATTTCTAGAGAAATCCCTTGACGAGCACGTGAGTAAATCTCTACAGATAGGTTTGAGTAACCATTTCCCGTAACAAAGAATGTCACGGCAAAGTCATCCAAGGAATAAGTAAAGGCCATGAAGTAGCCTGCAATAATGGCTGGTGTTAGGTATGGCAACATGATTTCTTTCAGCATTTGTGGCTGAGTTGCCCCCAAATCATAAGCTGCTGAAATCATATCGGCATTCATTTCCTTCAAGCGTGGCAAAACCATCAATACTACGATTGGAATAGAAAAAGCAATATGACTGAGCAATACTGAGACAAAGCCAAGCTGGAAACCAATCATGGTAAAGAGAATTAGGAAACTCGCCCCAATCATGACGTCTGGAGCTACCATCAAGATATTATTGACAGACAAGAGTGCATTTTGAAAACGAGGTTTTGCCTGATAGATATAGATGGCACCGAAAGTTCCGATAATGGTCGCAATCAAAGAACTCAAGAAGGCCAACAAGAAGGTTTGAGCCAGAATCAGCATTAGTCGGCTATCACCAAGCATAGATGAAAAATGCTCCAAGGTAAAGCCTGTAAAACCGTTCATATCTCCACCTTCATTAAAGGCATAAAAAATGAGATAGAAAATCGGTAAGTAGAGAAGGAGAAAGGCAACTGTTAAGTAGATATTTGCAAATTTCTTCATTATTTCTTCCTCTCTTTCGTCATCCACATAATCAAGAGCATGGCTAAAATCAAGACCACACCTATGGTTGAACCCATTCCCCAGTTTTGTGTTGTGAGAAAGTGTTGTTCGATAGCTGTTCCCAGTGTAATGACTCGATTACCGCCAATCAAACGGGTCAACATGAAGAGGCTCAGACTTGGAATGAAGACCGCCTGTACACCAGAACGGACACCATTCATAGAAAGAGGAAAAATAACTTTTGTGAAGGTCTGCCAAGAAGTTGCCCCCAAATCACGACTGGCATTGATTAGGTTTTTATCCAAATCATCCAAGGCGTTAAAGATCGGCAAAATCATAAACGGAATCTCGATATAGGCTGCAACAGCAATAAAGGAGAAATCTGTGAAAAGAATTTGCTGAGCTCCTAGACCAATAAATTCTAGGAACTGGTTGATAGAGCCGTGTTGCCCAAAAATACCGATAAAGGCATAGGCTTTCAGCAAAAGATTGACCCAGGTTGGCAAGATAATCAACATGAGCCAGAGCTGTCTATGCTTGAGTTTGGTCAAGAAATAGGCTGTTGGGTAGGAAACCAAAAGCGTGACCAGAGTAATAATACCTGCGTAAAAAATGGAGTTAAAACTCATTCGCAGATAGGTCATATTAGGCGAGTTAAAATAGGTCTGGTAATTGGCCAAAGTGAAATTGCCATGAATATCAAAAAAAGATTTGAAGATAATCATGGCAACTGGAGCAAGTACAAAGAGAAAGACCCATAGGGCATAGGGAATTGCAAAAAGCCTAGAGGTTTTCTTCATTGCGTTCCTCCTCAATGGCGTTAATCAAGCCATCTTCTACTTCTTCCACTTCCACATATTCTTCGATACGGGCATCGAATTCTTCCTCTGTTTCATTGAGACGCATGATATGAATATCTTCTGGCTCAAAACTTAGTCCAATCACTTCTCCGACAATAGCCTTACGAGTTGAGTGAATCATCCACTCATTACCGAGGTCGTCATAGGCGATGATTTCATAGTGAACCCCTCGGAAGAGCTGAGTATCCACTTTTACCTGCAATTTGCCTTCCTCAGGTAGGGTAATCTGCAAATCTTCTGGACGGATAACGACTTCAACTTCTTCATTAGGACGCATACCGCCATCGACAGCTTCAAAGCGTTTGCCGTTAAACTCAACCAGATAGTCTTCTATCATGCGACCTGGAAGGATATTGGATTCACCGATGAAGGTAGCAACAAAATGGTTGATTGGTTCGTCGTAAATGTCCACTGGCGTCCCAGACTGAACAATTTCACCTTCATTCATGACAAAAATCCAGTCACTCATGGCCAGAGCTTCTTCTTGGTCATGGGTAACGAAGACGAAGGTAATTCCTAGACGTTGTTGCAATTCACGCAGTTCGTACTGCATTTCTGTTCTTAGTTTCAAGTCCAGGGCAGAAAGTGGTTCATCTAGCAAGACAACGCGAGGCTGGTTGATAATCGCACGTGCAATAGCAACCCGCTGGCGTTGACCACCAGACAATTTCTGAATGGAACGATTTTCATAACCAGAAAGTCGGACCATTTGTAAGGCTTCTGTCACACGGCGTTCGATTTCAGCCTTGTCAACTTTTCGTAATTTAAGAGGAAAAGCCACATTTTCAAAGACAGTCATATGTGGGAAAAGGGCATAGGACTGGAAAACAGTATGGACATCCCGTTTATTGGTCGGAACATCATTAATCCGTTGACCGTCCAGATAAATATCACCTGAACTCGCATCCAATAGACCAGCAATAATGTTCAAAATCGTTGATTTACCTGAACCAGAAGCTCCTAAAAGGGTATAAAATTTCCCCTCTTCCAATTCAAAACTAATATCCTTTAATACAGTTGTTCCACTGTCTTCAAATACTTTTGAAACGTTCTTAAATTCAATAATTGGCTTTTTCAATTCTCATAAATTCCTTCTTTTTTGTAAGAGCCTGATGGCTAGAGTGTATCAGCAGGGTCGCCGATAATACGCACCTCTCTCTCCAGAGTAATTCCTGAAGATTTTTCAACGACTTCAATCACATGGGCAATCAAATGTTCATAGTCCAATGCCGTTCCATCAGCAACATTGACCATAAAGCCAGCGTGTTTTTCAGAAACTTCGACTCCACCGATTCGATAACCTTTTAAACCCGCATCCATAATCAACTGTCCTGCGAAGTGACCAAGTGGACGTTTGAAGACTGAACCACAAGATGGATATTCCAAAGGTTGCTTGAGCTCGCGTAAATGTGTCAAACGAGCCATTTCTTGTTGAATAACCGTATGATTTCCTGGCTTGAGGGCAAATTTTGCAGACAAAACAATCGCACCGTTTTCCTGCAAGATAGAAGAACGGTAGCCAAATCGTAACTCACGATTGTCCAATGTTTCGACATAACCTGCTGGAGTCAAAATCTGCGCTGAAACTAGAATGTGTGCTACTTCACCTCCGTAAGCACCTGCATTCATATAGACAGCACCACCAACGCTTCCCGGAATACCACAAGCAAATTCAAATCCTGATAAAGAATGGAAAAGTGCGACTTTTGTCGTTTCAATCAGATTGGCACCTGCTTCCGCTTCAATGGTGTATCCTGATACAGTAACGGAGTTAAGTTTATCCATACGGATAACAAAACCACGAATACCGCCATCTCGGACAATGATATTACTTGAATTTCCTAACACTTGCCATGGAATACCTTCGCGTTTAGCAAATTCTACTATACGAACAATCTCGTAACGATTCCGCGGAAAAGCTAGATAATCAACAGCTCCTCCTACTTTTGTATAGGTATATTCTTTTAAAGGCTCATCGAATCGAATATCGATGCCTTCTAATTCAAGCCTAATTTTATCTTTCATAACCTTCTCATTTCAATTTAAGATATACAGGATTTATTATACCAAAAATTACAGGAGAAAACGAATAAAATTCAACAAAAATACTTTCACAAGCCAAATTAATTTGCCCCAATATTTTGAAATGGAGAATGGAATGCACAAAAAAAGGAGTTCCCTTCCTACCGCATATAGTTGCGATGGCGAACTCCAATAAAATAAACATTTTTAGTTTTGCAAATGATAGATTCTCACTATCTATACAATAGCAATCCCCTTGGTATCAACTTGAAGGCGGTGGACAGTTCCGTCTAGATTTAGTTCCTCTAATGCAAGAACAATAGCGTCCTCCCTATCTTTGGGCGCTAATACCATCACTGTTGGACCGGCACCTGATAAGTAGGTTGCATAGGCTCCCAACTCCTGTGCAGTTTGTTTGATTGGACAAAACTCCTTAACAAGTAGCTGACGGAACGGTTCATGGAACATGTCTGACTGAATTGCTTTCCCAGCTTTTTCCAGATCACCTGCCATCAAACTGGCAACAGCAACGTTTGCAATGGCACTAGCAGCCACTGCTTTCTTGTACCCCATCTGAGAAGGTAGTACACCTCGGCTTTCAACCGTACGCAGTGGGTAGTTTGGAATAAAGGCAACAAAACTTGCTTCTGGGAATTCTGTTACAACTGCCTGTACTTTCTTATTAACATAGCTAGAGATGACTAAATTACCAAAAATCGCTGGGGCTACATTATCAGGATGTCCTTCAATTTCTGTAGCTTTAAGCAATTTTTCATCCGCTGTCATATTCAAACCTGCTAATTGATTAGCCAATTCGATACCAGCTACGATAACGGAACTGGATGAACCCAAACCACGTGCCAAGGGAATGTCACTAATCATTCTGATACGATGCGGCTGCAATCCTTTTTCAATCTTTAAAGCTGTCTTGATCAAAAGATTGTTCTTGTCTGATGGAACATGTTCAAGATTGTGCTCAACCACCCATTCATCAGTCTCTTCAAACACTTCAATCGTTAGATATTTCGAAAGGGCAACACCTACTGAATCAAATCCTGGACCGATATTAGCTGAAGTTGCTGGAATAATAATTTTCATTGCTTATTCTCCCAGTACTTTAAAGGTATTTAAGACAGTAAAGTCTGCTTCTTTGCTCAATTTGTCTGTTACATTTTCCAACTGAGTCTTACTCATTTCATGGGTCACAATCACTAGGCGAGCTGTTTCTCCATCTGCAGCTTGTTGCAGAATTTGCTTAAAGGAAATTTCTTCAGAATTGAAGATTTCTGCTAAACGAAGCATTTTTCCATTTTTATCAGGCGCATCAATTGAGAAATAATATTCGCTCTTCACATCGCTTGGGGCTGCCAATTGAAGTGGGCGGCTATATTCATTAAAAGCTTTGCCGATAGTATTGTCTTTCAAGCGACGAACGATACGAATAATGTCAGCCATAACACTTGTTGCAGTCGGTTTTTGCCCAGCGCCCGGTCCATAGTACATAGACTGGCCGATGCCGATAGATTCGACAAATACAGCATTCATCACACCATTCACGCTTGCAAGTGGATGATTTTTCGGTAGGAAGGTTGGAGATACTTCGGCAGCAATACCAGAGGTAGTTTCTTGAATATCACCCACAAGTTTGATGACGTAGCCCAACTCTTGTGCCACTGCTACATCTTCTGGCGTGATATTTGAAATACCCTTGTGTGCTACGTGTTCAAAATCAACTGTCATACCGAAAGCAAATTGACTGAGGATAACAGCCTTGTAAGCCGCATCAATCCCCTCAACGTCATTTGTTGGGTCAGATTCTGCATAGCCAAGTTCCTGCGCTGTTTGAAGAGCTTTTTCGTAAGTCCAGCCTTCATCAACCATCTTAGTCAACATGAAGTTTGAAGTACCATTCAATACACCGAGGATACGAGTTACCTTATCAGCAGCCAAAGAGTTGACCAAGGTACGCAAGATTGGAATACCACCTGCAACTGCAGCTTCATAATAAAGCGCAAGACCTTTCTCTTCAGCCAAGGCACGCAATTCGCTACCATGAACAGCAAGTAAATCCTTATTGGCTGTTACAATATGCTTGCCTGCTTCCAAGGCACGTGTAATAAATGTTTTTGCTGGCTCAATACGTCCCATCAGCTCAACTACAATGGCGATGTTTTCGTCAGCCAAAATGTCATCAATATTTGTTACAAAATGATAGTCATGACCTGCAGCCAAGAGACGGTCTTTTTCTGCTTCATCCTTGACCAAAACCTTCGCAACTTCAATACTATCATGCGCGGCTTTCTCTATTTTTTCCTGGTTTTCTTCTAATAAAAATGGCACACCACTCGCAACGGTTCCAAATCCTAATAATCCTATCTTAACTACCATGTGCTCTCCTTTAAAATGTATTTCTCCCATTATAACAAATATTCTGACTATTTGGCAAAAAATTTGATATAATTGTTTTAATATATGATTATGGAGATAAGATAATGAAACATTCAAGAAGAGCCCGTCGAGGTCGCACGCAAAAGAAACAACTTGTGCCAATGCTACTTGGTATCGCATTATTAGTAGTGACTCTACTATCTATTTTTCTAATCTTTCTAAAACAGCCATCTAAGCAACAAAGTGATTCCAAAGCTTCAACGGTAGAGACAACAGCCAGTTCGAGTGTTATGACTTCAGAAAGTAGTGAAGTACAAACAGAAATCATTTGGGAACAACAAACTGAACCTATCAAACTTCCAATCCTCATGTACCATGCCATTCACGTAATGGCTCCCGAGGAAGAAGCTAATGCGAATCTTATCGTAGATCCAACGACTTTCGAAAGTCATCTAAAAGCATTGCAAGATGCAGGTTACTATACTTTATCACCTGAAGAGGCTTATAAGGTATTGACAGAAAATGTCCTTCCTGCTGGCAAAAAGGTTGTCTGGCTAACCTTTGACGATAGCCTCTGGGATTTTTATAGTTATGCCTACCCATTGCTTAAGCAATATCAAATGAAGGCAACCAACAATGTCATTACAGGGTTTACTGAATATGGACAAGCAGGGCATCTTACTCTTGATCAAATCAAGGAAATGCAGACCGCAGGGCTCTCCTTCCAAGGGCATACCGTCAACCATCCTGATTTAGAGTATAGTTCTATCGAGGATCAAACAAATGAACTTACATCCTCTAAAGCCTATCTTGACAGCCAATTAAATCAGGAAACCATCGCTATCGCCTACCCTGGTGGACGATACTCAGCAGATACCGTGGCATTGACAGAACAAGCTGGCTACAAACTTGGTGTGACTACTAACAACGGCTTGGCTTCTGCTAGTGACGGATTACTGACTCTCAATCGTGTCCGCATCCTCCCAACCACTACCGCTGAGGGACTATTATCAGAAATTTCCTATTAATTTTCACAAACATGTATATGAGAAAACTCCCTGTCACTGACAAGGGAGTTCGTTTTTTATTTGGATTCACTAAACTGACTTTGATAAAGATTATAATAGAAACCTTTATCTGCCAAAAGACTTTCATGGTTACCTTGTTCGATAATCTGTCCATCTTTCAAGACCAAAATCTTATCAGCTTCCTGAATGGTAGATAAGCGATGAGCTATGACAAAACTTGTTCGTCCCTTCATTAATCGTTTCATAGCTTTTTGAATCAAGAGTTCCAAACGAGTATCAACTGAAGAAGTCGCTTCGTCAAGAATCAGAATAGCAGGATCTGCCAACAAGGCACGTGCAATGGTCAAAAGCTGTTTCTGACCTTGGGAAATATTGCTGGATTCCTGGTTCATTTCCATATTATAACCGCCAGGCAGGGTACGGATAAAGTGGTCAACGTTGGCAGCTTTGGCAGCCTCCACAATTTCCTCATCCGTCGCATCCAGACGCCCAAAACGCAGGTTTTCCTTAATCGTCCCTTCGTAGAGCCAAGCATCCTGCAAGACCATACCAAATTGACTACGGTAGGATTGACGAGAAATATTCCGAATATCCTGACCATCCACCTTGATAGCACCGGATGTGACATCATAGAAACGCATGAGTAAGTTGATGAGGGTTGTCTTACCAGCCCCTGTTGGTCCAACGATAGCCACCATTTCACCTGGCTTAACATCAAGATTAAAGTTACGGATAAGCGGTTTGTCTTCTGAATAGCCGAATTCGACCTGTTCAAAGCTGACTTGTCCGGTCAGACTAGCTGTCAACTCTAGCGCATTGGCGTCTTCTTCGTCAAGCTCATCTAAGACTGAAAAGATGCGTTCAAGGGAAGATTTGGCAGACTGCAACTGTGGTGCCAATTGGGTCAAAGTTTGGACTGGCTGAGAAATCTGCCAGACGTATTGGACGAAGGCCTGCATATTACCAACTGTCAATGTACCTGCAAGAACTTTCAGACCAGCAAGTAAGGCCACGACTACATAGGCAATGTTCGATAAGCCGTGTACCAGGGGCATGAGCAAGCCTGACATAAAACTAGCCTTGAAACCAACTTCCTGCAAATCTGCGGTAATCTGGCGAAATTCTTCTGTAGAAATTTCTTCACGGCCGTAGAGTTTGAGAACGTTAAAACCTGTCAGATTTTCTTGGACAAAGCCGTTCAATCGACCTAGGGCATCAGCCTGTTGCTTGAAATAAGGCTGGGATTTGCCCATGACAAACTTGGAACCAAAATAGGTCACTGGAACCAAGGTTACGACTACAAGTGCTAGGGATACATCCAACCAGAAACACATGAAAATGGCTAGAGAGAGAGTCAGAACGGCATTGACTAGCTGGAGGAAACTTTGTTGTAGGGCGTTTGAAACAGTCTCCACATCGCTTGTAAAACGCCCGAGTAAATCACCATATTGGTGCTTGTCAAAATAGGAAACGGGAATTTTGTTAATCTTGTGACTCAAATCCTGCCGCAGTTCCTTGGTTGCTCCCTGTACCGCCTTAGTCATGAAATAGGTAGAACCATAGGCGCCGATTTCATACATAAGGGCACGGAGGGCATATAGCGCAAGCATGATAGCAATGTAGGAATAGTTAATCTGCGCTCCGTCTACTCCATTTGCCATGTCTAACAGATTCTTGGTCAATTCTGTGATGATAAGCCCCAATACAAAGGGTTCCAAGGCATTCATAACTGCACTGATGGTCTTTAGAAAAACAGCTAAAAATACAGAAGATTTGTAACGACGCAAATAGTCCCAAACACGGGTAAATACTGATCTATTCTTCATAATTCCTCCTATTCTTCTGTTAACGATTGACGGTTAAGTTGAGAGTTGGCAATTTCTCGGTAAATCTCATTGCTTTCCATCAATTCATTGTGGGTGCCACGGCCGACAATTTCACCTTCGTTCAGCACGATAATCTGGTCAGCATCCATAATGGTTCCGACACGTTGGGCAACAATCAGCACTGTCGCATTTTCCGTCACTTCCTTCAAACGACTCCGCAAAATTGCATCCGTCTTATAATCCAACGCTGAGAAAGAATCATCAAAAATATAAATATCGGGCTGTTTGACAATAGCACGTGCAATGGACAAACGTTGCTTTTGCCCGCCTGACAGGTTGCTTCCGCCCTCAGCTAGATGGGTGTCGAATTTTTCTTCCTTACTCTCGATAAACTCCTTAGCCTGAGCCACATCCGTCGCATCATGAAGTTCTGTAAGACTAGCATCCATCTTACCGTACTTTAAGTTTTCCGCGATAGTTCCGGTAAATAGCAGAGCTTTCTGCGGAATAAAGCCAATCTTGCTGCGGAGTGCCTTTAGATTGTAGCGTCTGACATCCACACCGTCCACCAAGATACGACCAAGTGTCACATCATAGAAACGTGGAATCAAGTTGACCAAGGAAGACTTACCAGAACCTGTTGAACCAATAAAGGCAATCGTTTCACCAGGCTTAGCTTTGAAGGAAATATTATGCAGCACAGGCGATTCCGTTTCACCAGGGTAGGCAAAGATTACATTTTCAAATTCCAAATAACCACGAGTATCTGTTTCAGTTATGCCGTCTTCATTCTTAGAAATGGAAATGGGCATGTCCAAGACTTCCTGAATCCGTTGGCTCGATACGGACATACGTGGATACATGTTAAACAAGTTAGCAAAGAGCAAGAATGAGAACAGCGCGTGGAAACTATATTCGATAAAGGCTACCAAATCACCGATTTGCAGACTGCCTGTTTGCAAAGGAGCCAATGCGAACCAGACAATGGCTACAATCATAGCAATGATAATCTGGACAAAGAGAGGCTCTGTCAATCCAGTCAGATTAAAGAGCTTTTTGGAAATATCGGTATATTCCTCATTGACCGACTCAAAGCGCTCCTCTTGAAACTCCTCACGAGTAAAGGCACGAATGACACGCAAGCCCATGAGATTTTCGCGAACATATTGGTTAATGGTGTCCAATCGTTTCTGTTGTTTTTCAGAAAGAGGACGAGTTTTAGTAGCTACATAAAAAATGACGAAAACCAGAAAGGGCATGGCTACTGCTACTGTCCAGGCTAAGCTCGGACTGGTTACCAAGGTCATGATGACAGAAGCAATCATCATCAAGGGTGTAATAATACCTAGTTTCAAGACCATTTCAGAGAATTGCATGAGAACAAAAGCATCATTTGTCATACGAGCAACTAGAGAAGAAACACCAATCTGCTCATATTCGTGATGAGAATAGTCCTGAATTTTCTCATACAGATCATTTCGAATATCTTTGACGATATTTGTAGTCAATTTTCCAGCTGCATAGGCAAGTGTCACTCGACCAACAATACCGAGTAGGACAATCAATCCCATCATCCCCGCCCAGAAATAGAGCTGACTAACATCGTTCTTTGTAATTCCTTGGTCAATCATCCTAGCCAAAAAAGTTGGCAAGCCCAAGTTTACCACTACAAATAAGAAGGCCCCCAACAAGTCTAAGGCAATCCACTTAGGATATTTTTTCAAATAGGTCCAAATCAGATTCATCATTTCTTCCTTTCTATATGTTAAAAAGGGGCTAGGCCCCTTTGTCAACGTTAAAAGCCACCAAACGGTGACTTTCTATTCTTTCTCGTCGATCACTAAACGAACTTTTTTATCACTTGTTGGAACAGAATAGACAATCGTTCTGATTGCAGAAATTGTGCGTCCTTTTCTACCAATGATACGTCCAATATCAGATTGATCCAAATCCAAATGATATTCCAAGAATTCAGGTGTATCAACAATTTTTATTGTCAAGCTATCAGGCTGTGAAATCAAAGGTTTCACAATCGCAATAATGAGATTTTCAATCATGTCCATAAGTGTTCTCGCTTACTGTTCTTACTTAGAGAATTTTTGTTCGTGGAATTTCTTCAATACGCCAGCGTTTGAAAGAAGGCTACGAACTGTATCAGATGGTTGTGCACCTTTTGCCAACCACTCAAGTACACGCTCTTCTTTAAGAGTTACTGAGTTTTCAGCCAAAAGTGGGTTGTAAGTACCAACAGTTTCGATGAAACGACCATCACGTGGTGCACGTGAGTCTGCAACGTTGATACGGTAGAAAGGTTTCTTTTTAGAACCCATACGAGTCAAACGGATTTTTACTGCCATTTTTAAATGTTCTCTTTTCTTTGTATTTTTATTCGGTGAAATAGCAGAGCTATTTAGCACATGTTCTATTATACCACACTTTAACAGGGTGTCAAGAAAAAAACTTGACAGGTTTTAAAAAATTTTATTGTTCGAGCATATCTGCTAGTTCTCTCAGTTGACTTGCTAGATTTGTACGGTCAAACAGTAAATTATAGACTCCATCTTCACTCAATACTCCGCAAGGAATACCATTGAAATAACCCTTATTAGATAAATCAAGATCTTCCATATAGGTCTGGCTCTGGTAATAATCTAATAACTGTAAATAAGTCGATTGTTCCTGGTTGAGTTGTGACAGACTATCGGAAAGGGACTGGTTCAGCTCTAGCTGTCTGTTAAATATTTTTTCCATTTCCTCTACACGTTTTCTTGCTTCCATAATATTTTTCATCAATGTGTACTGCCACCACCCTTTTTAATATCCTCTTTATCCCTATATTCAACAATCGCTCCTATAGCTACTTCAACTCCTCTTACAATATCGTTCAAAGACATGGAAGCTAGTCCTGGCTTGTCTACAACCTGCTCTGGCAAGAAGGGAATATGGAGAAAGCCTGCCTTAGTCTTTGGAAATTGTTTCTCCGCCAAGTAAAGAGCTTGATACATGAGATGATTGCAGACAAAGGTCCCAGCAGTATTAGAAACAGAAGCTGGAAGCCCAATCCTATGAATAGCTTCAACCATTGCTTTGATGGGTAAGGTGGAGAAATAAGCAGGCTGACCATCTTCTCGAATCGTTCTATCAATCGGCTGTTGCCCTTCATTGTCTGGAATGCGTGCATCATCTTGGTTAATGGCTATACGCTCAGGAGTTAAATCAACTCGCCCACCAGCCTGACCAATACATAGTACCGCATCAGGTAAATGTTCTGCCATTTTCTCCTCTAAAACATCCGCAGCCTTGTCAAAAACAGTCGGAATCTCTACAAGAATAATCTCTGCACCAGCAATGGTCTTAGGTAGAGATTTGATTGTTTCCAAGGCTGGGTTAATAGGCTCGCCACCAAAGGGATCAAAGCCTGTTACGATGATTTTCATACTTCCTCCTCCAAAATAATTTCTCCGTAGTGAAATTTTTGATTGGGTCTGACATGACGTTTAAAGCCAAATTCTTCAAAGACCTGATCTCGAAAATGAGCCTTTATAATCAATTTCTTCCTAGCTACTCGTTTAGCCTCAGATACAATTTCCTCCGTTAAACGGCTTCTGTCAGCCAAACCAGACAAGCCAGAAAGATTTTGTGATTCCTTGATTTCTTCTGAAAACATGGGATCAAAGTAAATGACATCAACAGACTTATCTATTTGCTCTTTCAAATAAGTCAAACTATCTGTCCAAATTGTCTGGATAGATTTCATGGCTCGATTGACCTCTTGCAGCCCACTATCAAAATCCTGTAAACCCCGACTCACAATAAAGTGCACTAGCTTAGAACTTTCCAAGGCTGTCACCCGATGACCAGCACTCGCTAACACTATGCTATCAGATCCCAAGCCCATAGTACAGTCTATTATTGATTGTTTTTCTTTTCCAAGTAATTCTAAAATCGGATCTCTTCCAGACTTAATCCGCAACATGGCAGTATCTGGATGGAAAAAGAGTTTTCTCCCTTCTTTTTGCTCAAAAACCAATCGATCCTTATAAACCACCAAAACCGCATCCGCCTGCTTGAGTAAGACCTTCACGGCTTGCTTCCGCCGCTCACAGTAAACAATCCCTAAATCTTCAGCTAGCCGTTTGGCCTTCTGAACCAAGTGCCCATCCATTCCCAAACTTGTTGTTACGATTACTTTCATATTAAATATTATAACAGAAAAAGCGTGACTTCTTACGAAGTCACACTTAAATCTCTTTGTGAATCAAGACTTAGGATTGTAGAAATTGGCGAATGGCTTCCTGATCAGCTTCACTAACCGGACGCCATCCTTTTGCCAAGGCTTCCTTGATATAGATTCGATTGTAGAGATAGCCCCACAAAATCCCAAAGCCAGTATTAATAAAAGGAATATCAAAGCGACGATCAATTAACAAGGCAAATAAGAATGCTACCAAAATAATCGCAAACCATTTTAAATCACCTCGAATCAGCGGTACAAAAAACTTGAAGAAAAAGGTTGTCCATGAAAAACCAGCCTTCACTTCCTTTACATTCCCAAACTCATCCACTAAATGAACCTTCATTTTTTATCTCCTAAATTGCTCGCGTCGAAAAACTACGACTTTCTAGTACAGCCAACATAGCCGCAGCAGTATCTAAGGCTGTAAAAAGCGGAATCCCTGCTTCGATAGCAGATGCACGAATAACCTCTCCATCCTCGTCTGCCACACGCTTTTTGCCTACTGTATTGACAATGGCTTGCACTTTTCCTTTACGGACCAGCTGAGGAATCGACTCTCTTTGGTCTCTACTGATTTTCCCAACAGGCAGACAGTCTAAGCCCTTAGCTTGAAAGGCAGTTGCCGTACCGCTTGTAGCCGCAATAATAAAGCCAATTTCACGGTATCTTTCCGCTAGACGGAAGGCCTCCTCCTTGTCCTCATCCGCAACTGTAAAGACGATAGTGCCAAAATCTTCCAAATGCTGATAACTTGCTTCAAAAGCCTTATAAAGTGCTTTTTCGAGAGTTGTATCAGACCCCATAATCTCACCAGTAGATTTCATCTCAGGTCCTAACAAACTGTCAACTTTAGCCAATTTTGTAAATGAGAATACTGGTGCTTTAACGTGCACCTGATTGCTCTCAGGATAAAGACCATCTTGGTAACCCAGTTCCGCAAGGCTTTGTCCCAAAATCAATTTGGTTGCAACCTGGGCCATTGGAATGTCTGTGACTTTGGACAAGAATGGAACCGTACGACTAGCACGAGGATTGACCTCAATCACATAAACCGTCTCATCCTTGATAACAAACTGGATATTCATCATACCGATACAGTTGAGACCGATTGCCAAGCGTCTGGTGTAGTCTGCAATGGCCGCCTGCACCTCTTTAGACAGGGTTTGTGGCGGATAAACAGCCATCGAGTCACCTGAGTGAACCCCTGCGCGTTCGATATGTTCCATAATACCTGGAATCAAGACATCCTTACCGTCTGAAATGGCATCCACTTCACACTCACGACCGACGATGTAAGAATCCACCAAAACTGGATGTTCCGGCGAAGCCTTGACCGCCGTTCTCATATAAGAACGTAAGTCCTCTTCATTTTCGACAATTTCCATAGCACGACCGCCCAAGACATATGAGGGACGAACAAGTACTGGGAAACCAATTTTGTGGGCCGCTTCTAGTGCTTCCTCTTCATTGGTTGCGGTTTGGCCTGGTGGCTGTGGAATACCAAGGTCTTTCAGGGCTTTTTCAAATAAATCCCTGTCTTCAGCTCTATCCAAGTCTTCCACTTGCGTCCCCAAGATTGGAATACCTGCTTTTGCCAATGGCTCTGCCAAATTAATGGCCGTCTGGCCACCGAACTGAACGATAACCCCTTTGGGTTTCTCAAGGTCAATCACATTCAAGACATCTTCCAAGGTCAACGGCTCGAAGTAAAGCTTGTCCGAAACCGAAAAGTCAGTTGACACTGTTTCAGGGTTTGAGTTCATTATGATAGCTTCGTAGCCAGCCGCTTGAATGGCCTTGACCGAATGCACCGTTGCATAGTCAAACTCCACACCCTGTCCGATACGGATTGGGCCAGAACCCAGCACCAAAACAGATTCTTTTTCCGAGCGGATGGACTCATTTTCCCACTCATAAGTTGAATAGAAATAAGGTGTAGCACTTTCAAATTCAGCTGCACAAGTGTCCACCATCTTATAAACAGGGACAATTTTGTGCTCTGTCCGCAGTTGACGAATGTAGGATTCTGTCCGTCCCCAGAGTTCCGCAATCTTGCGATCTGCAAAACCGTATTTCTTGGCTTTCTTCAATAAATCAATATTATCAAAATTCGTTACCAATTCCTGCTCGATTTCTAAGATATGAAGCAGCTTATCAAGGAAGAAAAGATCAATCTTCGTCAATTGAGCCAGTTCTTCTACTGTAAAGCCACGTCGAAGAGCTTCTGAAAGATAGAATAAACGATCATCCTGTGCCTTGACAATCTTTTCAACCAATTGGTCATCTGTCACTTGGCTGAGTTCGGGCATTTCATTGTGATAGACTCCGATTTCTAAAGAACGGCAGGCCTTGAGCAAACTTTCTTCGATATTGCGACCAATGGCCATGACCTCACCAGTTGCCTTCATCTGCGTTCCAAGGCGGCGCTCCCCTTTTTCAAACTTATCAAATGGGAAACGAGGAATCTTAGCCACAACGTAGTCAAGTGCAGGTTCAAACATGGCATAGGTTGTCCCTGTGACAGGGTTCACCATTTCATCCAAGGTCAAGCCAACCGCAATTTTTGCTGCCAATTTGGCAATAGGATAACCTGTCGCTTTGGATGCCAAGGCAGAGGAACGGGACACACGTGGGTTCACCTCGATGACATAGTATTTGAAACTATGTGGATCCAGTGCCAACTGCACATTACAACCGCCCTCGATTTTCAAGGCACGGATGATGCTGAGACTGGCATCACGCAGCATCTGGTTTTCAATATCCGAAAGCGTCTGCGTTGGGGCAAATACGATAGAATCTCCTGTATGAATTCCCACAGGGTCAAAGTTTTCCATGTTACATACGACCAAGGCATTGTCAGCTGCATCGCGCATTACTTCGTATTCGATTTCCTTGAAACCAGCAATCGAACGCTCAATCAAACACTGGGTCACCGGTGATAGTTTCAGACCATTTTCCGCTATTTCACGCAGTTCTTCTTCATTGGCACACATACCACCGCCAGTACCACCCAACGTGAAGGCTGGGCGAACAATGACAGGATAGCCAATTTCACCAGCAAATTCCAAAGCCTCTTCAACTGTTGTCACAATCGTTGACTCAGGAATAGGTTGATTGAGATCTTCCATGAGTTGTTTGAAGAGGTCGCGGTCCTCTGCCTGATCAATTGCAGAGAGTTTGGTTCCCAACAGCTCAACTCCAAGCTCATCTAAAATACCAGCCTTAGACAATTCCATGGCCATGTTTAGACCGGTCTGACCACCAAGAGTCGGCAAGAGAGCATCTGGACGCTCCTTCTGTAAAATCCGTGTGACAAATTCAAGCGTAATCGGCTCAATATAGACCTTATCCGCAATTTCCTTGTCTGTCATGATGGTCGCAGGGTTTGAATTGACCAAGACAACACTATAGCCTTCTTCCTTTAAAGCCAAACAAGCCTGAGTCCCAGCATAATCAAACTCCGCAGCCTGACCGATAATAATCGGACCAGACCCAATCACCATAATTTTCTTAATATCCGTACGTTTTGGCATAATTTTAAGATATTAAGGGCGTTAAGCGGACACAGTCAAAATAGGAGTTTGACCAAGAACGCTTGCGTTCGAGGAAAAACTATCTTTTTGACCCAGTCCGTAGCCCGAATTCAATTACAAAATCCGAGCAACAGAACACCCCTTCTCCTTTCTATTCGTCGCCTCTCTGAGCGACATTAAATAAGATAAGTCCGACGCAGTAAGGTTTAGCTCGATAGTGGTTAAACCTTACTGCCCTTTTTTAAACGAATCCATCAATTCCATAAATTCATCAAACAAATAGCTGGCATCATGTGGACCAGGTGCAGCATCTGGGTGGAATTGAACAGAGAAACCTGGATAGTACTTGTGGCGTACCCCTTCTACTGATTTGTCATTGATTTCTTCATGAGTAATCATTAAACATTCAGGTAAATCTTCACGAGCCACTGCATAACCATGGTTCTGACTGGTAAAGTCCACTCGACCTGTCGCAATTTCACGAACAGCATGGTTGAAACCACGGTGACCAAACTTCATTTTATAAGTCGTTGCCCCATTTGCTTTAGCAAAAAGTTGGTGCCCCATACAGATACCAAAAATTGGAATTTTACCAAGAATCCCACGAATCATTTCTAGCGCTTCTGGAACATCATCTGGATTTCCTGGGCCGTTTGATAGCATGACACCATCAGGATGGAGGGCAAGAATTTCTTCAGCAGTCGTATCATACGGGACAACTGTCACATTGCAATCACGCTTGGCTAACTCTCTAAGAATAGAATGTTTCAATCCAAAATCAACCAGAACGACACTACGTCCAACTCCAGGTGCAGGATAGGCTGTTTTTGTTGATACTTGCTGGATGTTGTTGGTTGGCAAAACAGTCGCTCTCAACTGGTCTGTCAAATGCTCCACAGAATCACCGACATTTGCAAGAGTCGCCTTCATGGTACCGTGCTGACGAATAATTTTAGTTAGGGCGCGTGTGTCAATTCCAGAAATTGCTGGAATTTTCTTAGCCTTTAAAAATTCATCCAAAGTCATCTGGTTACGCCAGTTACTTGCCCGACGAGCCCACTCACTGACAACCACTCCCTTACAAGTCGGCTTAATTGACTCGTAATCATCACGGTTAATCCCGTAATTTCCTACCAAGGGATAGGTAAAGGTTAAAATCTGACCATTATAAGACTGGTCCGTGATAGATTCCTGATAACCTGTCATCCCAGTTGAGAAAACCAACTCACCAGTCACATCAATATCAGCACCGAAGGCCTCCCCTTCAAAAATAGTGCCATCCTCTAAAATCAAACGTCTTTTTGACATAATAATAAGATATTAAGGGCGTTAAGCGGACACAGTCAAAATAGGAGTTTGACCAAGAACGCTTGCGTTCGAGGAAAAACTATCTTTTTGACCCAGTCCGTAGCCCGAATTCAGTTACAAATCCGAGCAACAGAGCACCCACTCTCCTTTCTATTTTCTATCTCTCCGGATAGAATTAAATAATAGTCCGACGTTTGTACGGTCAATTCGATAATAATTGACTGTACAAACTAGTGTCAAAGTTAGCAAAGGTCCCATAGGACTTTGCATAGGAGGACAAATGCTTTAGCATATCATCCGACTTGCTCTGACCGACACAGTAAGGTTTAGCTCGATATTAGATAAACCTTACTGCTAGTGCAAGGGATAGCCTGACCTCCATAGAGGCAGGCGTAGGGAAATGAGTTGCTTGCAACCATTGACCTGTCCCTTACCTTTCTATTCGTCGCCTCTCTGAGCGACATTAAATAAGATAAGTCTAACAAATTTCTAAATAGTTAAAGTTTAAGCCTTGCCATTGACAATTGCTTCCAAAATCGCCATCCGAACAAAGACACCATTTTGCATTTGACGGACAATACGTGATTTTGGTGCCTCTACCAATTGGTCATCAATTTCTACATCACGGTTAACAGGGGCCGGATGCATAACAATTGCAGTATCTTTCAAGCGTTTGTAGCGTTCATCAGTCAAACCATGCAAACGGTTATAAGTTTCTTTAGAGAATCCACCATCACCATCATGTCGTTCGTGTTGCACACGGAGCAACATCAGTACATCTACCATTTCCACAATATCATCAATATTCAAATGCTGACCATAGACATCAAATTCCTCTGCGTACCATTCCTCCGGTCCAGCAAAGAAAATCTCAGCTCCCAGACGTTTCAAAATTTGCATATTGGACTTAGCAACCCGTGAGTGTGTAATATCACCTGCAATGGCAATCTTCAAGCCTTCAAAAGTTCCAAATTCTTCATAAATAGTCATCAAATCAAGTAGGGATTGGCTTGGGTGTTGGCCTGAACCATCACCACCATTGACAATTGAAGTCTGGATGGTAGGACTATCAATCAATTGCTTGTAATAATCCACTTCCGAATGACGAATCACGCAAATGTCTACCCCAAGTGCCGACATGGTCAAAATGGTATCATACAAGGTTTCACCCTTATTGACTGAGCTGGTACGAGCATCGAAGTCAATCATTCCCATATCCAAACGAAGCTCTGCCATTTCAAAAGACTTATGCGTCCGAGTTGAATCCTCAAAGAAAAGGTTAGAAGCATAGTACTTCCGATCCAACTCTACCTTTTCACCGCGTTTAAAAGCAATACCACGTTGAATGAGTCCCAATACTTCTTCATTTGAGAGGGTCTCCATTGTAACCAAGTGTTTGAGTGAAACTTTACCATTTGTAATTGTCATGATGATACCTACCTTTATGATCTAGATGTAGAATGATAATTTGTAAACGAAGCGACTATGCACCTTCAACCAGAAGGACAGCGTCTTGACCATCGATTTCAGCCATGTGCACAATGATTTCTTCAGAACGACTAGTTGGAATATTCTTCCCAACATAATCTGCTCGAATAGGCAACTCCCTGTGTCCACGATCCACAAGTACCGCTAAACTAACGCGAGCTGGACGGCCCAAGGACACTATGTTGTCAATAGCAGCACGAATAGTTCGTCCTGTATAAAGCACATCATCTACTAATATAACATCACGATCGTTGACATTGGCAGTCATATTTGTCGTATCATCTTCTACCTTCATGTCATCTCGAAACGGCTTGGTATCCAACTCTCCCAACGGAACATCGATACCCTCTAATTGCTTAAGCCTCTCCTGAATCCTCTTTGCAATGAAAACACCCCGTGTTTTAATCCCTGCAAGGACAATATTATCCAAATTCTTGTTCCGCTCGATAATTTCATAAGTGATACGGGTGATCGCCCGTTTCATAGTCATATCGTCAACGATTTCTTTTGTCTTCATAAGACCTCCAAAAGTATAGAAAAAGTCTCCTTATACAAGGAGACTATGAAAATATAGGCTAGTTAGAACCAACCTGCTTAACATCCGACTCCTTGTCTGCCTCTCTGGACAGGTTTTAAAGGATTTATTAAGCAGAGTATAGCATAAAATCTCAGCCTTGACAATTTTTTTCTGAAAAAATATAGAAATTATCGGATTTTACTGAGAATTTTTTCCAAAAGACAATGAAGTCTTAAGTTTTATGGATTTAAGTCCCGCCAACATAAACCCACAAATCAGATAAGCAACAAAAATTGTACCTGCATAAGTCAAAACATAAGTCCAACCATACTTAGGGACATTGAGAAAGAAATAAGCAAAAGGACTGTCCTTAGCATCTGGGATTGGAATTTTTATGAAAAGACCATTCACTAGACCAAAAATCATGTAGAGAACAGGCAAAAGCGTCCACCAAATCGGGTCAAACCACTTGTACTGTTGCTGACGATCTACTATTAGGGTATCTAACAAAAAATATAAGGGAACAATATAATGGCAGAGTAGATTTTCAAGACGCCAGAAATCGTCTGCCAAAGGTGCCAACATAAAGTGATAGACTACACAAGTAATCATGATAGACATGGTTACAGCAGCCTTTATCCGAAGAAAACGTGACGTCTGTAAATCCACACTTTTACCCATGGCATATACCATATAGACAGCGAACAGAGATACTAATAAATTAGATTGCACCGTATAATACATGAGCATCCCGATACCGTATTTAATGATTTCTAAGGCGGTACCTGTGATGGCTAAAATGGCTAACAGGCATCTACTGTAAAACAAAATACTTTGATGTTTCATAATATCCTTTCAAAAACAGGAAAAGACTGGTTAACCAGTCCTCTCTTAGATTTTCTTAACAAATTCAGATTTCAGCTTCATCGCACCGAAACCATCGATTTTACAATCAATATTGTGATCGCCTTCAACAATACGGATGCCTTTAACACGTGTACCTTGTTTAAGGTCCTTAGGCGCACCTTTCACTTTCAAATCTTTGATAAGCGTCACAGTATCGCCGTCCGCCAAACGATTACCGTTAGCATCAATTGCAACAGGTCCACTTTCTTCCTCAGCTACATCTGCTGGGTTCCACTCGTAAGCACACTCAGGGCAAACCAAGAGGGCACCGTCTTCATAGACATATTCAGAATTACATTTTGGACAATTTGGTAAAGTTTCCATTCTTACTCTCCTTAACATTTTTCATGTTCTAGTATAGCATTTGTTGAAAAAATGGGCAAGATGATAAGGTTTTCATACTATTATTCAGCCTTGCGCAGTTTTTCAAGTGTCTCCTGAAAAATAGCTGGCGCTTCTGCCGTAAATTCAACAACCTCACCAGTTCTCGGATGGGTAAATCCAAGCGTTCTGGCATGAAGAAATTGACCATGCCCTTTTAGTGTTTTTCTTGGGCCGTAAGCCTCATCCCCCGCAACCGGATGACCAATATAAGCCATGTGGACACGAATTTGGTGAGTTCGCCCTGTTTCCAAGGTCAATTCCACCAAAGTGTAGTCACCAAAACGCTCCAGAACCTGAAAACGTGTCACAGCTTCTTTCCCTTTGGCAGTCACCGCTTGTTTCTTGCGGTCTTTTTCAGAACGACCAATCGGCGCCTCAATTACTCCGCGATCGTTTGGTAGATTGCCGTGGACAATGGCCCAATACTTACGAAGGGATTTCTTGTCTTTCAATTCAGCAGCAAGCTTTGTATGGGCATCATCGTTTTTAGCAACCATGAGCAGGCCAGAAGTATCCTTATCAATCCGATGAACAATTCCTGGTCGCAAGACACCATTGATGCCTGACAAATCTTTTACGTGATAAAGGAGAGCATTAACTAGCGTTCCAGATGTGTGACCAGCCGACGGATGAACGACCATCCCTTGAGGTTTATTTACAACAGCAACATCCTCGTCCTGAAAGACAATCTCTAAAGGAATATCCTCAGCAACATAGTCGATTTCTTCTACTTCTGGAATTTGATAGGTTAGGACATCTCCAACCTGTACACTATATTTAGCTTTTTTAGGCTGTCCATTGACCAAAACCTGACCAGCCTTAATCTGCTCATTTGCAACCGAACGAGACAAATCCGTCAAATCCGACAATGCCTTATCCAAACGAATGCCACCAACCTCAACTCTTACTTCCATTACTCTCTTCTTTCATAATACAAATAAATAAAATACCTACACCAACTGTCAGACAAACATCTGCTACATTAAATACAGGGAAACTAATAAAATCCAAGTGAAACATGTCCACCACATATCCCAGTCTAAGACGATCAATAAAATTCCCAAGAGCACCAGCAATCATCAAAGACAGACTGAATAGAGTCCAGATATTGCCCTTGATCTGTTTGATATAGTACCACACTAGGCCTGTCACAGCTACAATTGTCATTATCGTGAAAAACCACTGCTGATTTTGTAAAATCGACCAGGCTGCACCATAATTTCTTAGATAAGCTAAGCTCATCAATCCTGGTATAAATTCCGTTACCGTATCTAATTCAACATTGGCAACTGTCCAAGCTTTTACAAGCTGGTCCAGACCAATTAATACTACCATCAAAAATGGAAATCCAATTTTACGCATTTTCATCCTTCTTCTTATCAAAATATGCCTGCATGGTTTCAATAAAGTCTTTGGCACAAGAACTAAGTTCATCATTGGCTCGTTTAACGTAGACCATGCGATTGTCTACCTTTCCTTTGAGAGGAATTACTGTAATGCCATTGACACTCTCATCATCAAGATAGCCCGAACCAGTTGCATAGGCATCCGTACGCTCCAAAATTCCATTCAAAGTAGCACGGTCTGTCACATCAAACACAACCGAGGAATCCGACGTATCAATCAAGTTCTCGGAATAATAGAGATAAGCCTCTTTTTCTTGAGTGAACCGTACGGTAGGTAGACCTACCAAATCTGCTGGCTCAATCTCAGCTTTCTTTGTCAAAGGATGATCTTCACGAAGGTAGATATGAGTCTGAAATGCAGACAAATCTACAGCTTGCAAGTGAAGTTTATCCAATTTCTGCATGATTCCTTTTGTATTTCTCTCGTTCAAATAAATAATACCAAGCTCGCTATAACCTTGAGCAACTTCATCTAAAATCTGTACTGTAGTCGATTCAAAAATGCGAAAATGAGGGTACTGCGGGTGGCTACGAGAGAACTCCGTAATCAATGGGGGAAGAAAATCATAATGCTGACTTGAAATTGAAAAAGTCTTCTCACCTTCCTCAGGTTGCAAATAGAGATGCTCAAACTGATCAAATCCCTTAACTAAAGCCTGAGCTTTCTCATAGAATTCCATCCCTTTTTGTGTCAAAAAAGTTCCTGAACTAGTTCGGCTAAAAATTTGAAAACCTAACTCTTTTTCCAAATCACGAATGGAAATAGACAAACTAGGCTGGGAAACGTACATTTTCTCTGCTGCCTCACGAAAAGTCCCGCTATTGGCAATCGCCACCACATAGCGCAATTGTTGAATATTCATCGACTCGTCCTTTCTTCATTCCAATTTCCTATCTTTCTATTATACCACATAATAAAACCACCAGCAAAATTGCTAGTGGTAAGTGATTATAACTTTTTAATCATGATAAGACAGGGATTCCATTCGTCCCACAAGTTTGGAAAAACTTCTAACTTAGCAAAACCACAAGAATGATAAAAAGCAATGGTCTTGTCGTATGTTTCATAGTGCCCTTGGTCAACCGTTTTTACTTGTAGATAGGCATATGATTTTCTCGCCTCTCCTTCCAATGCTTGCATCAACGCTCGACCCAGTCCTTTTCGATGATGAGATTTTTTAACACCCATACAGTGAACTTCCCCACAATCGTCAGAGGTGCACGTTAAGGTTACGAATCCTACTGGCTCATCTTCGTCAAATGCCGCCCATAATGGCAGCAAACTCCCATCTTGAATATATTCTTTAGTGCTTTCAGGTAAGCCAAACCACTCAGGTAAATCTGCCAATACCATTTTTATAATATCAGCTTTTTCAACTGAATCTCTTATTGCTACAATTTGCATTATTTTCTCCTTTCGGAGGTTAAATTGCCTTAACCTCCTTACTCTTGATTCCTTGTTTTTTGACATATCTTACTATTGCTTTCATTTGAATCGCCTCCCTTCATTCTATTGTATGGTAATACTACCATATATTACTCGTGTCAGTCAACCTATATTCACATGTTCATTTTCAACTAATAACTTTTTATATAACTACCAGTGCCTGATCATTTCACATCAAACCCTTGGTAAATGAAAAATGGAGATTAAAACAAAAAAACAGGCCTTCCGAAATCTCGGAAAGCCTATTGTTAAGCCATTTTCAGACTTATTTTGCGATTGGGTAAACAGATACTTGTTTCTTATCGCGACCTTTACGTTCGAAGCGTACAACGCCTTCTACTTTAGCGTAAAGAGTGTCATCTCCACCACGACCTACGTTAGCTCCTGGGTAGATTTTTGTACCACGTTGGCGGTAAAGGATTGAACCACCTGATACAGTTTGGCCGTCAGCAGCTTTCGCACCAAGGCGTTTTGCTTGTGAGTCACGACCGTTTGACGTTGAACCTCCACCTTTTTTGTGGGCCATAAATTGCAAGTTAGCAAGATTCAAGTTTAACATATGTTATTCCTCCGAATTTCTGTAATGATTGCTTCAAGCTACGCGATTAAGCGTTGATAGCGTTGATAACAACTTTTGTGTAAGGTTGACGGTGACCTTGTTTGCGGTGGCTACCTTTTTTAGGTTTGTACTTGAAGGTAACAACTTTTTTCTGTTTACCTTGTTTTTCAACAGTACCAACAACAGTAGCGCCTGCTACAAGTGGAGTACCCACAACAGTTTTCTCACCACCAACAAGAACTACTTCTTCGAAAGTAACTTCTTGACCTGCTTCAACGTTCAATTTTTCAACGTAGATAGCTTGACCGACTTCAACTTTAACTTGTTTGCCGCCAGTTTTAATGATTGCATATGTGCTCATTATGCACCTCCTATGATTTTTGGGCCTTGCCCGAATTTAATGTGAAGACTCGCCTAGTACCGTGGGACGAACCACTTACTCTACTCTCATCGAAAGAACGGCATTCGTGCGGTTGCACAGGAAATGTGCATAGTCAACAGTCCTATTATAACAAAAACACCTGCAAATGCAAGTGTTTTGTATCACTTTTCTTACATTTCAAAAACTTCGCTCTCCTGCTTGTTTGGTAAGAATAGAGAGAGGACGATTCCGACAAGAGCTGGTAATAACCATGCTAATGATTGTCCAGCCAATGGCAAAGCTGAAATAACTTTTGAAACAGCTGTCCAACCAAATTGACCAGCCAAAACTTCTACCAATGACAAAGCTGTCACTAGTCCCACAGTTAATTGCATACCGTAAGTAGAAAGCGGTACAAATTTGTTAACAATGGTAATCAAGACAATACAGATGGTAATTGGATAGAGAACCAAAAGAACTGGAACTGAGAAGGTGATGATATTGTTCAAACCGAGGTTGGCAATCCCAAAGCCAATCAAAGTAAAGATAGTCGCATATACTTTGTAGCTAAAACGTGGAAAACGCTCAGCGAAAAATTCACCTGAGGAAACAATCAAACCAGCCGTTGTCGTAAAGCAAGTGACGATAACCATAGCTGCCAAAAAAATTTGTGCACTTGGACCAAAAATAGCCTGTGTTGCTTGCGAAAGAATATAAACACCCTTGTTGGTATCAGAAGCCAAAACATCAGCAGGAACTGGGAAATGATTACCTAGGAAAGCCAAACCGACATATAGTGCTGAGAAAGCTAAAGCTACAACAAAACCAACAGACCAGATGGTTGAAACATATTCTTTCTTGCTGGAGAAACCAAGTTGTTTCAAGGTATTGACAGCTACCACACTAAAAGCAACCGCCGCAAGAGCATCAAGGGTATTGTATCCTTCAATAAATCCTGTACCAAATGCCTGTCCAGCTGAATAGGCTTCCGAAGCCGGCAACGGACTGGTCGAACCATACTTGGCAATACCCAGCACCACCAAAATCACAATCAAAATCGCAAAAACAGGGGTTAAAATACGACCAATACTGTTCAAGATTTGAGATGGATTGAGGGCAATCAGGTAGGCTGCCACAAAGTAAAGAGCTGTAAAGCCAAACAACCAGAGCCCTAGATTCGCATCACTCAACAATGGCGCAATACCAATTTCAAAGGACGTTGTAGCCGTACGCGGAATGGCAAAGAAAGGACCGATAGCCAAATACAAGGCAACAAGATAAATCGTTGCAAAAGTCGGTGAAATCTTGCGAGAAATCTCATGTACATAACCTTTGGGGTTTAATGTACCGACAATCAAGGCAATGACAGCAATACCGACACCCGATACAACAAATCCTAAAATAGCTGGCCAGAAATTCTCACCAGATAAGACACCAAGTGCAGGTGGGAAAATCAAGTTTCCTGCACCAAAAAACATACCAAACAGGAGTAAACCTGTTAGAGCTCCTTTTTTCATAATAACTCCTTTGTATTTTTCTGAAGTCTTATTATATCATACAAATTCGATTTTTCCGAACGATTCGAACTAAAAAATCCAGCAATAGCTGGATTTAAATGTATGTCAAACAATTGAATTCTACAGTAAGTCTTCAATTAAACTATCCACTTCGTCTTTCACTTCTTCTTTCGGTGTGATTTCAGTTACGATAATCCCAGCCACAGCTCGTTCCACCAAGCCTTCAACATCCATACGAGCCTCGTATTGCTCGACATTTTTGATTTTAGGGTTGGTTTTTGGACGGTCAGGGGCAAAGATGGTACAGCAATCCTCAAATGGCTGGATGGAAATATCAAAGGTATCAATTTCTTGAGCAATATCAATGATTTCCAACTTGTCCATGGTAACGACTGGACGGATAACAGGTGTATTTGTCACCGCATTGATAGCCTGCATAGATTCCAAGGTCTGACTTGCCACCTGTCCTAGACTTTCACCATTGATAATAACCATGGCACCACGCTCTTCCCGTACTCGGTCTGTAATCCGCATCATGAAGCGGCGTGTCAAGGTCATCAAATAAGCTTCAGGTGCTTTTTCCTTGATTTCTTCCTGAATTTCTGTAAACGGCACTTCGATAAAGGTGATATTACCACCAAAGGCAGTCAATTTACGAGTCAAATCATGGGCCTTTTTAAGTGCACCTGGGCTAGTATAAGGCGGACTTGCAAAGTGAAGGGCTTCAATTTCAACCCCACGTTTCAGTGCTAAATAGCCCGCAACAGGCGAATCAATACCACCTGATAACATAAGCGTTCCTTTTCCAGATGTTCCAACTGGCAGACCGCCTGCCCCCTTGATTTCTTCATGGGAAATATAAGCAGCATCAGGACGGATTTCCACTCGCAAGGTAATATCTGGTGACTTCATCTGTACCTGTACATTTGGAATAGCTGTAAAAACCGCATCTCCAAGGACTTGGTTAAGGTCACGGCTGTCCAATTCAAAATTGTGGTCGCTACGACGTGCAGCAATCTTGAAGGTCATACCGTCCTTATAAATGTTTTTCATGATGTTTTGAACCGCTTCTTTCAAAGCTGGAACAGACTTTTCAACCTTATAAGATGGTGCGAAATTTTGGATCCCAAAAATCTTCTTCAAAGAAGCTGAGACTTCCTGATAATCTGCCCCGTTCAAATAGACATGACCACGGTCACGGTCAAAATAAACGGTCACTTCTGGGTAAACAGAAAGGACATGCTTGATATTATTGCGGAGTTTGTTAACAAACCGCATCTTGTTTTTCCCTTTAGTTGACAATTCGCCGTAGCGAATCATAATTTCTGAATAGTTCAATAGTCTACTGCCTACTTCCTATAATATTTTTAAGTTCTGAAACCATCAACTCCGGTTTCTCTGAATCAATTTGAATAATTTTATCTTCATCCAAACGATGAGAAGTATTTGAAAAAGAGAGGATAACCTTATTGTATTCTAATGCTTTACTAATTATTTCATCTACTTCTCTACCATGATTGATATCTAAGTAACAATCTGCTTGCTTCAGTAATATATCCAAACTATAATCTGCATACACCAATGGATAAAGTTGACAGTTGGAAAATTTGCGCCCTAATTGTTCCAAACTTGAAGAGATACAGGTTGGAGCAGCTATATGAAAATCCATCTCCGGTAAATGTTCCAGCAGATACTCAATATGCTCAATCCTATCTGATACTGTAAGGATAAAAGCATGTGTACTGGCTTGTTCTCTTTTCTTTATAACTAAATTCTTTTGACCATATACCAAAGAATCATTTGGAACATCTTTTGTAACAACAGTCCCTGCACCGATGATTACATTATCTCCAATGGTGACTCCTTTTGTAATCACACAGTTCGCTCCAATCCAGGAATTTTTGCCAATTACAACTGGAGCAACTGTAGAAGACAACCTGCCAATATGGTAAGCAGAATAAGAATGATCAAAGTCAAAAATTCGCACACCATCTCCTAGCATAGTATTTTCACCAATCTCAATCGAGTGAAAACAACGGATATTCGAATAGTTGTTGATATAAACATTGTCACCCAATGTTAAAGACGCACCATTGTTGACTTCAATACTGATAAAATTACGCAAAACAACATTATTTCCAACTGAGAGTTTCCCAACTGGCGAAAGCTGAAAATCATAAAAACTTCCTTTTTTGATTAACTTTGATTCCGAAAGAACATCCGTCATCAGTTGCTACCTTACTTTCTGTGTGTTCTGATAAATTTGTTTGAAAATCGTGAGGAATTGTTCAATTTGCCCCATATCGTTGTCATCATCCAAGCTGATACGGACGGCAGTTTGAGCCAACTTCTGCGGAACACCCATAGCAATCAGTGTTCCAGCTGGTTTTCCAGCCTTGGATGAGCAGGCTGAGGTGGTCGAAATGTAAATCTGGTGATCTTCAAAGGCGTGGACAATGACTTCGCCTCGAATATTCTTAATCCCAAAGGTCACAATGCTTGGCACAAAGTCCTCTAGCCCAGAAAAGACTGTCACATCGGCATATTTGCCCAATTCATCCACAAGAATCTGCTTCATAGCTGCCAGCCGCTTCTGGCTATCTACCGCCTTGTCCAAGGTCAAGCGGAGCGCCTTAGCAGTCGCGGCGATACCAGCCACATTTTCCGTTGTTGAGCGTTTGTCGCTTTCCTGTCCTCCTCCTGTCAATAGCGGAGCGATTTTCTTGCCTGACTTGACATAGACGAAACCTACTCCTCTGACAGAGTGGAATTTGTGACCTGAAAAACTGGCAAAATCAACTCGGTCTGTCAAATACCGTTCCGTTGGCACCTTGCCGATTGCCTGCACCGCATCCACGTGGAAGGAGATAGTCGGCTTATCAGCTAAGAGTTGGGAGATTTCCTGAATGGGCTGAATAGCACCAATTTCATTGTTGACGGCCATGATAGAAACCAGTGTGGTATCTGGACGAATCAAGCTTTCTAAGGCTGCAACATCCACAAAACCTTGGGCATTGACCGGAGCCAAATCCACCTCAAAACCTTGCGTTTTGAGCCAAAGTGCTGATTCTTTTACCGCTGGATGCTCAATAGCTGACACGATGATGTGCTTGCCCAAATGTGCCTTTTCAAATGCCACTCCCTTGATGACCCAGTTGTCACCTTCCGTACCACCTGAGGTGAAAAAGATTTCTTTGCTATCCTGGCCAAGTAATTCTGCGATTTGCTTGCGAGATGCTTCCAAAATACGGGTTGCCTGACTGCCTAGACTATGGAGGCTAGAGGGGTTTCCCCAGATTTTTGTCGCCACTTCCGTATAGGTCTTGAGAACTTCTGGATAGACCTGTGTCGTTGCCGCATTATCAAAATATATCATTTTTTATATTCCTTTTATTGCAATAGTCCTATTTTATCATGTTTTCATGCCTTTCGGCAATCTTTAAGATAGTTTTAAACTTCCTATCTTAAACTAAAGGTGGAGGTACATCATGAATACACGTAAGAATACAAATAAAAAACCGGCTGGTTTAACTAATTTTCAAAAATATTTAACCTTTATCGGGTCTATTTTAGGGATTATCACTGCCTGCATCACTATCTACACCTTTACAGCAAAACCTGCAACATCCTCAACATCTCCAAGTACTACCATTTCATCATCTAGCGACACTAGCCCCAGCCAATCATCCAGCGACAATCCGTTAACTGAAGTACAAGATTTAACAAGTTTAAGCTCCGAAACAACATCCTCAACCCAAATCGAGACCAGCTCTTCAGTAGAGTCTACTGCCTCTTCCTCGTCTACAGAAACGTCTGCTACTCAAGCTTCGGAGACAAGGACAGAAACCAGTACTGATACAGAGGTAACTAGTGGGGCATCCGAAACGACTTCTAATCAATAGCACAAAAATATTTGTTTTACTTTCTTGGATTTGAGATACTAATTTCAGGAGGTGTGCAATATGAAATACGTCATTCTAAAAACGCCGATTTTCGTTTGGCTACTGATTTTTGCACTTATACAAGTCTTCGCCTTATCGTCATTTTTACCAGAACCATTTGATACTCGTTCATTGCTCCCCATGGGAGTATTGACCGGTTGTTCAATCAGGGTTTCCAGTGAAGTTAAAGACCAGGATGGTCAGTATGCTCCATTTAAGTACTTATGGTGGGTGATACTAGGATGGACTGTAATCGGTATTCTATTTGGTATCACTATAAAAGCACCACTAGAATTGCACATTGCCCTGATTGTACATGCAATCGCAGGAGGAATAGGCTATCGCCTTATTGAACGTTATGCAGTTTATCGCTATCATTATTTACAAACTAAAAAGAAAGGCTAACCCTTTCTTTTTTATTAATTATAATCTATTCCTTAACGCATCAATATCCGCTTGACTAGTTGACCAGCTGGTCGCAAAGCGGATGATACTGTGGCTATCGTCGTATTTCTCCCAGAAGCCATAGGCAATTCCAGCTTCTGTCAATCTAGCCAATTCTTCATTCTTAACAATAACAAATTGCTGATTGGTCGGTGATTTGAGATAGAATTGAAAGCCTTTCTCTTCCAGAATCTGGGTCAGTTGCTCTGCCATTGCGATAGCATGACGCCCCAATTCAAGATACAAGTCATCAGTAAATAAGCAATCAAACTGGACACCTGTCACCCTTCCTTTCGCCAACAAGGCACCATGGTGTTTGACAATCGATACGAAATTCTTAGGCTGGTTGTTCTTTGTAAATACCAAAGCTTCCCCCATCAAGGCACCAAGTTTTGTACCACCAATGTAGAAAACATCTGTCAGCTCTGCAATTGTCTTCAAATCAAGATCCGTTTCACGAGCAGCAAGCCCATAACCCAAGCGAGCACCGTCTAAAAAGAGCGGAATATTATGCTGTTGGCAAACTTTGGACAAATCTTCTAGCTCTGTTTTGCTATAAAGCGTACCATATTCAGTCGGGTGGGAAATATAAACCATTCCTGGATGAACCATGTGAGCATGATTAGCATCTGCGTAGAAATCGGAAATATAGTTCTCAACTTCACTTGCAACAAGTTTGCCATCCGTATGCGGTAAGGCCAGCACCTTATGACCTGTAAATTCAATTGCCCCTGCTTCATGAACTGCAATATGACCAGTATCCGCTGCAATGACTCCTTCATAGGAAGCTAACATAGACGAAATGACAATTTGATTGGTCTGCGTGCCACCTGCTAAAAACGTAACTTGTGCATGAGGACAGTCCGTAGCAAGTCTGATTTTTTCGATAGCAGATTCAGTATATTTATCAGTGCCATATCCAGATAAACCTTCTTGGTTGCTTGCAACTAAGGCTTCTAGCAAGACGGGATGGGCACCTTTGTTATAGTCATTTTCAAAATGTAACATATCATAGCCTCCTTGATATAATATAACAAAAAAGCCTGTTAATGCAGGCTTTTCACTTTAGTCCACCCTGAGGGAATCGAACCCCCATCTCAAGAACCGGAATCTTACGTGATATCCATTACACTAAGGGTGGAAAGGAAAAACTTGCACAAGGCAAGTTTTTATATGAATTACAATTCAATGTCACCGAAAAGGTCAGCCATTGAGAATCCAGATTGAGTTTCTGGCAATTCGTAATCACGTTTTTCTTCACGTTTTTGACGACGTGGACGTGGAGCACGTTTTTCAGCTTTTTCCTCACCTTCAACTGCTGCTGGACGCTCTTCCAAAGCTTTGATAGAAAGTGATACACGCTCATCAGCTGCGTTCACTTCAAGAACTTTAACAGTTACTTCTTGACCTACTGACAAAGCGTCTTTTGGATTTTCAACACGCTTGTGTGAAATTTGTGAAATGTGTACCAAACCATCGATACCTGGCAATACTTCAACGAAAGCACCGAAGTCAGTCAAACGTTTTACTTTACCTTCGATGACATCACCAGCTGCCAATTTTTGCTCAACGCCATCCCATGGACCAGGCTGTGTAGCTTTCAATGACAATGATACGCGACCTTCAACTTCGTCGATTGCAAGAACTTTAACTTCAACTTCTTCACCAACTGTTACAGCTGATTTAGGAGATACGTTACGCTCGTGAGACAATTCAGTCAAGTGTACCAAACCATCTACACCACCAAGGTCGATGAATGCACCGAAGCTTGTGATACGTGCAACTTTACCAGTCACAACTTCACCAACTGCCAATTTACCGAATACTTCAGCACGTGCAGCTGCAGCTTCTGCTTCAACAACGTCACGACGTGACAAGATGAAACGGTTCTCAGCAGGATCAACTTCTTTGATTTTAGCATTAAATTCTTGACCTACAAAACGCTCAGTGTTACGAGTGAAACGGCTGTCGATCATTGAAGCTGGGATGAATCCACGAAGACCTTCAAATTCAACTGCAAGACCACCTTTAACGGCACGAGTTACTTTAACTGTAACAACTTCTTCTTCACGACCAACAAGCTTGTCCCATGCTTTACGTGCTTCCAAACGTTTTTTAGATACAAGATAAGTAACAGTGTCTGTATCTTTACCAACAACTTGGCGAAGTACTAACAATTCAAGTGTTTCACCAACTTTTACAAGGTCGTTGATATCAGCATCACGGTCGTTAGTCAACTCACGAAGAGTCAATACGCCTTCAACACCAGTACCTGAGATAGCTACGTTTGCTTGACCAGCATCAACTGTCAATACTTCTGCAGTTACCACATCACCAGGTGTAACTTCGCTTACACTGTTCAACAAATCTTCAAATTCGTTCATTATAAAAAAACCTCCGACAATCAGGTCTTTCGACCTAACATAAAATATATTTTATTTAAGGCACACGCAAGGACAACAACAATTAGACATCTTTGACGAACTAGACTATATCTAGTACCTTTACTGGGGTAGCTGGATTCGAACCAACGCATGAGGGAGTCAAAGTCCCTTGCCTTACCGCTTGGCGATACCCCAAAAAATAGATACAATTCATTTATTTACTAATCACAAGAAATTGAACTCGATATTAATTTCTTAGGAAAATAGATAGCCTTCCTTGAGTGTTAACATTCAGCGTCAGTCTCCTAATTTTCTACAGAAATTTCTGATAAACCAGAACATCTCTCGTATCTTAGTTGAACACGGACTAAAATCCTAGTGAAAAAGATAAACTTCCTTGTGTGTTTAGCACACTACATCAGTTTCCTATTTTCATACGGATTTCTTAACGTCCTTTGTATCCTGTTCAATGGAGAGAGAGGGATTCGAACCCCCGAACCCGAAGGAGCGGATTTACAGTCCGCCGCGTTTAGCCTCTTCGCTATCTCTCCGTGCACTAACAGTCACTATTCTAACATAAAATAGCGACTATTACAAGCCTTTTAGTGACTTAAATTATAATTTTCAATAATATTTCCGACTGCTTTTTCTAATTTTTTGTAAAAGCTTTCGGTGTTTCCATTTTTTATAACTGCAAAGTTATGTTCAGCCAATTCTGCAATTTCTCCAATTACTTTTTTACCTATAACAAGGCGGTAGCCAGGGAACTCTTCTCTATTGACAAGAACTTTGCTATCTTCAATCTGAATTTCAATTTTTTTATCTTTTTTACTCATTTTCAAACCTCACTTTTACTATTCTACAAAAAAAGAGAAGAGCTTGCAAGTGCAAGCCTTCTGAAATTAATCTACTTCGACAATCCAGCCTTCAGGAGCTTCAATATCACCAAACTGGATACCTGTTAATTCTTCATACAATTTACGAGTGACAGGTCCTACTTCTGTTTCACTATGGAAAACATGGAGTTTGTCTGCAATCTGGATACCACCAATTGGTGAGATGACTGCAGCTGTTCCGCAAGCTCCTGCTTCGACAAACTGGTCTAATTCTTCGACAAGGACTTCTCGTTCCACTGCCTTCATCCCCAGACGATGCTCTGCCAAGTACAAGAGAGAATACTTGGTAATAGACGGCAAGATTGATGGTGAAATCGGTGTGACAAACTCGTTATCAGCTGTGATACCAAAGAAATTAGCAGACCCTACTTCTTCAATCTTGGTGTGGGTAGCTGGGTCTAGGTAGATGACATCTGAGAAGCCCTGCTTTTTGGCATATTGGCCCGGTAAGAGCGACGCCGCGTAGTTACCACCAACCTTAGCTGCCCCTGTTCCATTTGGTGCCGCACGGTCGTACTTGTCCTGAATGAGGAAGTTGGTCGGAGCCAACCCACCCTTGAAGTAGTTGCCGACCGGCATGGCAAAAACTGTGAAAATGTACTCTTCTGCTGGTTTTACGCCGATGATGTCGCCGACGCCAATCAGGAGCGGACGGAGATAAAGGGTGCCACCTGTTCCATAGGGAGGAACGTAGTCTGCGTTGGCTTTGACCACTTCTTTACAAGCCTTGATGAAAAGGTCCGTCGGTACAGGCTCCATGAGCAAGCGGTCAGCTGTCCGTTGTAGGCGCTCAGCGTTTTGGTCTGGACGAAAGAGCTGGAGTTTTCCCTCCTTGGTGCGATAGGCCTTGAGGCCTTCAAAAGCCTGCTGGCCATAGTGAAGGGCTGGTGAGCTTTCTGAAATGTGAAGTTCGGCATCTTCGGTCAATTGCCCTTCAGACCATTGGCCGTTTTTGAAATGAGCGATGAAGCGATAAGGTAGTTTCATATAAGAAAAACCAAGGTTTTCCCAGTCAATGTTCACTGTCATATAGTTTCTCCAAATTCATTTTTTATTATTTTACTACTTTTGAAAGTGATTTTCAATTAAAAATTCAGAAAATTTTGTGAATATAAGAAAAAGCCTGGTAAACCAGACTCTTACTCTTTAAAAACAAATTCTAGTTGAATTTCAGGTGAGATAGCACTAAATAAATTTTGATAGTAGTTTTTGGCTGACTCTTTTATGTCTTCCTGATAATCTGCTAGAAACGTTTCTTGTTCTGCTGACTGAAATTCATTTGTGATGAGTTGGGCAGTATCGATTTCTTCTGTCGCAAAACTCAGTATCTCACCACTCTTATCATATAAGGTATAAGGTTCTTCTGCATCTAATTCCAATCCAATGACTTCAAAGGCTGGAAGGGTAATTTTGTACCGATTTTCAGAAAGATGTTCAATGGATACAGGACTTTTGATACCAAATTTTGCCTTGTACTTAATGATTAAGAGGGCTGATTTTTCTGAGAAGGGCATTTCTTGACCAAATAAGACCGTGTAGTTTTTAGCGGTCACAATTTTCTGGACAGCTGTATTTAGAAATACCAATTCATTGACTTGCTCGACAGACTCAATAGCCGTATGAACACTCACTTCCTGCTGATTACTCTTTTCACCAGAGATGTAGCCGTATCCCCATACACCACACAATAACAGAAGGAAGGACAGAACAAGCCATAGATAGACTTTTATACCGAAAAATAATTTGATAATTTTCATAATATGTACCTCCCCTACAGTATAGCAAAAAGACTGCTTTGCGAGCAATCTTTTCATCTTTTTAGTCTATCCAGGCTCTGAAGACTTCTTCATCAGAAATGGTATCCGAAATGAAGCTGCCATTGCTGGTACGTTAGTATTAAATCTTGATTTATAGATTATTATTGCTCAGTATCATCCAATCCATAGGTAATTAGATTAAAATGACTGTCATACAAATAGAGAACCATTCCTTCAGGGAGGGCATCTAAATTGACAAATCTACCTACTACATCTGTATTATTTGCTCCATTTTCCAATTCTTCCGTTGTGAAGTCAGTATCAATCACAAAACCTATTTGATTAAAGATACTGTTTTCTTCGTCTTGTTTTCCAACATACCCCTCTGAAAAAAGGTTTCTAAATAGATTCACCAGCTCTTCTCTGTCATTTTCATCAATTTTATAAGTCAAATAACCTGATTCTTTATCTAGTTCAAGAGTCACTAACTCATGTATTCTAGATACATTTTGATAGGCTGTGTTATCAAAGGAATCCAAATCAAGTGTTACAAAGGGCCATAAATTTAAATCCTTTTTCCTTATTGTTTTATTATCTAACGCAATAATCTTATAGGGTTCCTTCACCAAATTTGTCTGGATCCACTCATTATTGAAAACTTCAGCTCCAATACTCCACAAAGGATGTGAAATCACATCATCAAATACAAATTTACGGGCATTCTCGAAGGCTACTCCATCATGAGCATATGGGTCTGGTAAATCAATGGTACTTTCAGGCGTCCACGAAGCCTCTCCCACATTAAAAATAGGGTTATTGGCTAATTCATCGCCAATAACAACCTCATAGCTGGTCATCGAAGTTCCTTGTAGTAATCCTGCCGGAATATGTTCATATATTTGTAAAGAAGGTTTAGCATGGAAAAACGATTCAAAAGCGTCAATATAGATTCCTTCCTCGGAAACTGAACGCTCTTTTCCAGCTAAAAACTCCAACATACTCTCTGGAGATGCACAAGCAGACAAACTAGGGAGCATACAACAAAAGATAATTATTATCAGGTATTTACGGATTTTTTTCATTCTATTCTTCTCCTCATATATTCCATATCAGTATAACAAAAAAGACTGTCCAAAGACAATCTTTCTCCTTATTTATTTTATCCAAGTAGACAACACTTCTTCATCGGAAATGGTATCCGAAATGAAGCTGCCGTTGCTAGTGCGTTCAGACAGGCTAAGCTGGGTCACATCAACCTCATAGAGTTTGCCCGTTTTAGACTGCACATGAAGGATTTGACTAGTCGTTTCATCTTCATTTGCTGTGCTAAAGAGGTCAAAATCCCCCTGGTCCGTCAAGACTGGACCAGCCGCAAAGACACGGTGAGGCTTAGCCTTGAGTTCGCGAAGCACCTGCAAACCACGCTTGGCACGGCTGGTCACAGGGATTTCCTCCGCCGCCATCCGCTTCAAACTACCACGCTGGGTCAGGAGATAGACGGAGCTGGTATTGCTGATAAAGGCCGCAGCCACCACATCCCCATCCTTGAGGTTGACCGCCTTGACACCGGCCGCCTTGGCACCGATGATTGGCACTTCTTCGATGTTAAATCGCAGAGCGTAGCCCTTTTCTGTCATGAGCATGATGTCGTCTAAGACCACAGGCGATACGGTAATGACCACATCATCCGCATCTTTAAGTTTGGCATACTTGGTTGACTTAGACTTGTAAGTCCGCCATGGAGCAAACTCCTTCCGCTCCACACGTTTGATTTGACCGTATTTAGTCACCGCGAAATAAGTTCCCTCATCAAAATTCTCAACCAATTCAGCAAAGATAACCTCTTCATTGGTATCAAAGTTCATCAAGGTCTGGCTCAGGTGTTCACCAATGTCCTTCCAACGAATATCTGTCAGTTCATGGACAGGTCGGTAAATGACATTTCCAAGATTGGTAAAGAGCAGGAGATGCTGGGTTGTCTTGGCATTCTGCAAGAAAATCAGCTGATCATCCTCTCGTTTGCCCATTTCTTCAAGGGTTGAGGCATTGAATGAACGAGGACTTGTCCGTTTGATATAGCCTGCCTTGGTCACGCTGACAAAAGTTTCTTCTTCGACAATCAAGCTGGCGGTGTCAATCTCAATCGTTTCTGCCTGATCCTGCAATTCACTCAAACGAGGATTGCCAAACTGCTTCTTAACCTCACGCAGTTCTTTCTTCATAAGATTGAACATGGTCCGCTCATCACCGATAATAGCTGCCAAGGTCTGAATCTGCTCGCGTAGAGCTGCTTCTTCATTTTCCAAGGTCACAATGTCGGTATTGGTCAAGCGGTAGAGTTGCAAGGTCACGATTGCTTCTGCCTGTTCCTCGCTGAAATCATAGCTGACTTTCAAGTTTTCCTTAGCATCCGCCTTGTTTTCAGAAGCACGGATAAGGGCAATGACCTCGTCCAAAATAGAAATAACACGGATCAAGCCTTCTACGATATGGAGGCGTTTCTCTGCCTTTTCCTTGTCAAACTTAGAACGAGCAATGATAATCTCACGTCGGTGAGCAATATAGCTAGAAAGAATCTTTTGCAAGCCGACCTGACGCGGAGTGAAATTGTCAATGGCCACCATGTTGAAGTTGTAATTGATTTGCAGGTCGGTATATTTGTAAAGGTAGTTGAGAATGGTTTGCTCATCGCTGTCTTTTTTCAACTCAATGGCAATCCGCAAACCTGTACGGTCTGACTCATCGCGCACCTCGGCAATACCAGGCACCTTGTTGTTGACACGGACATCATCAATCTTCTTGACCAAAACAGCCTTATTGACCTCGTAAGGAATCTCGGTAATGACAATCTGTTTCTTGCCAGCCTTGAGTTGCTCGATTTCACAACGGCTACGAACTACGACACGACCCTTACCAGTTTCATAGGCCTTCTTGATTTCGTCAGCCCCTTGGATAATGGCACCTGTTGGGAAGTCTGGTCCAGGAAGGAACTCCATTAGCTTGTCTAAGCTAGCTGTCGGATGATCAATCATGTAAACAACGGCATCGATGACCTCCGCCAGATTATGCGGCGGGATGTCAGTCGCGTACCCTGCTGAAATTCCTGTCGCTCCATTGACCAAGAGATTGGGGAAGGCAGCTGGTAGCACTGTGGGTTCTTTTTCCGTATCGTCAAAGTTCCAGGCAAATGGCACCGTCTTTTTCTCGATGTCAGCCAAGAGATAGCCAGCCATTTCCGATAGACGAGCCTCGGTGTAACGCATCGCCGCAGGCGGATCACCGTCCATGGAACCGTTGTTTCCGTGCATCTCCACCAAAATCTCGCGGTTTTTCCAGTCCTGACTCATGCGGACCATTGCATCATAAATAGAGGAATCACCGTGCGGGTGGAAATTCCCCATGATATTTCCGACTGACTTGGCAGACTTACGGTAGCCCTTGTCAAAGGTATTGCCATCCTTATTCATAGAATAAAGAATCCGACGTTGCACGGGCTTTAGACCGTCGCGAATGTCCGGCAAAGCCCGCTCCTGAATAATGTATTTGGAGTAGCGACCAAAGCGCTCTCCCATGATGTCCTCAAGGGACATGTTTTGAATGTTAGACATAAATTAAGATACAAAGGGACGATTCAGTCCCGTGTTCAGTTAGACAGACTAGCTGAACATTCCTTTCTTTGTTTCTTGGTGGGTAGTTAAATTTTCTTTTTATTTTTTAGATACTAGCTTTAGTGATGAAGATGGAAATAAGATAAAATAAGATAATATAAAGAAATTTATCTCTCTGAGTTTTTTC
This sequence comes from Streptococcus sp. 2022WUSS083, assembly GCF_044427155.1. Classification (NCBI taxonomy): domain Bacteria; kingdom Bacillati; phylum Bacillota; class Bacilli; order Lactobacillales; family Streptococcaceae; genus Streptococcus; species Streptococcus sp. 2022WUSS083. Next base: position 272,889 of record NZ_JAOTGK010000003.1, read on the forward strand.
CTCTTTAGAAAATTTGTAAAATATGTCCAATACTTTCTACCATCTTAAACATATTCATAAATGATTACTCTATATTATTTATAGTAAACAACTTCATCTAAAAATTTTGAGTCATTATAATGTATGATATTACCTCCTTTTTTATAAAAATCTATTGCAAATTCGGGATCGATATCATTTACAAATCTTTCATTATTATATTCCAAGTAATATGGTTCTTCAAAATCATCATTTGGTTGTTTTTCAAGATTAATAGTAGCTAGAAGTCTATCGCCATTTTTTATGACCCTGTTAAAGTAGTCCTCTGTAACTTGTCCTTGGTTATATAAAACATTCAATCGTCCAATGTGAATATAATTATGACACTCTTGGCAAATACCTACAAATTTTTCTAGTGTATAGCATTTCTTCACTTTATCAATATGATATACTTCATGAGTAAATATCCAATCCTTAGTCTGCATTGTATGGGGAACAAATCTGTCGCAAATCATGCAATGGTTAGCTGCTTCTAGTTGAACCAGCTTTTTTATTTTTTCAAACTTATATTTTCCCATAATCTCTCTAGGGGCGACACCCCAAATAGTCATATGTAAAACAGGTCTTGATAATAATTCAATATTTTCCTTAGTCATTTACTTCTCTCCTCCAGATAGATTTTACCCCACAAACTTCCTCTTATACTTGATATGACTAGCAATATTGCCTTCTACATCCTTCTCGTCCCACAGTTGCAGTTCCCACGGGTAATAGAAATTGCTCTTGTTTTTGAAATAGATATGAATGCCGACATAGCCGTCTTTATCACGCAGATACCAGTTTTTCAGACCATATTGTTCCTGCCAGTCATCCAGACGCTCCATGACCTCCGCAATTTCCTCAGAAGTCAAAATCATACGAGCACCGAAAATATCATTGAGAATGGAGTTGACAGGATAGCCCTCTCTTCTATCCTTAAAACGCTCAATCTTATCCAAAATCGATTCCGATGTTTTGACACGGTAAAAATAGGCAATATCCTTGACATCAGCACGCATCAAGTAGTCATTAATAGCCTCGTGTAAGTTGAGCCGATAAGCCAGAATAGGCCAGGTTGGAACCTTTGCAAAGGTATGTTTGAGATTGACCTTTTCAACCTTACCAGTTTCTAAATAATCCTTTGAATACTCCAGATGAATACGGTTAATTTCACTTATTAAGCGTTCAACTTTCTCTAACATCTTCTTTCTCCTTTTGAAAATAGCAGAGCTACACATCCACTTTCCACTGGCTTGCTTGCCAGCTTCTAAAGTCATCGACATCTGTTTTGATTAATTTCAAACAGGCATTAAGGACAAAGGCATCATCAAGTAGACCTGCTCCAAGGATGAAATCTGGTAAGGCATCAATAGGGCTGAAAAAATAAATCAAAGCACCTATAATTGCGAGGATTGTCCCTTTGGGTAACTTGTTGTAATCTCTACGGATATAGCTTCGCACCATGGAAATCAAGCCTGGAATAGCCGCAAACTTATCTCCACCAAAAGGCATACGAGACAGTTTCCGTTCCGTGCTATGTAAAAAATGTTCTAATTTTCCTTGCTCAGATAGCAAGTTTTCTGCATGTTGCCGAGTTTTGGAAGATTGCCAAATCTTCAATGCTTGGTCAAATTTCTCTTCCAACTCCTGTTTATTTTTAAATGGCTTGCGCTTTCGAGCCCATTCAGACAACCGTTTTTGAAAATGGTCAGTTAATTTTCCTCTTAATGGCATAAAACACCTCACATAGTTTGTCTGTGCTAGATTTACAAATCCTCAGTACGATAAAGGTTATAACCCTCATAGTAATAAGAATGGTCGATGCCTTTGAAATATGTTGCTTGATCAAGATTCTCTGTTAATGCCTTCAATAATAAATATTTAAGCTCGCCTGTTGATACATGACTTCTAATCATGGCATTGAAATAGTCATCTTTATCAATACTATTCCAATCAACCACCTTGCCCAAACTAGCCCGTAGCATACAATCCAGCCAGATACGCATACTGCGTCCATTTCCTTCACGGAATGGATGTGCAATGTTCATATCCGCATATTTTTCAACGATTTCGTCAAAGGTTTCATGAGGTAGCTTGTCAATATAGGCCAAAGACTGCTCAAGAAAGATTCGTGGAGCGAATTGAAAATTATCTTTGGCAATGTTGACATCACGAATTTTGCCTGCAAAGTCGTAAATATCCTCAAATAAAGTACGATGAATGTGTGCCAAACCTGCAAAAGTCCCAACTTCTATCTGGAACAGTTGACCAGTTTCAAATAAGAGGGCTGCTTTTTTCTTGCTGATTTGTTCTTCAAGACGAGCTAATTCAGCCGAATTTTCAATCCCCAATTTATTTTCTAAAACCATACTGCACCTCAACTTCCCTGAGATTATTTAGTAAAAGCTGTCGCTTCCTCCAAGGTAAACTTCACATTGTCTTCAATCCACTTGCGGCGTGGCTCGACCTTGTCGCCCATGAGGACGGATACACGGCGTTCAGCACGGGCTAGGTCTTCAATGGTGACACGGATAAGGGTACGAGTTTCAGGGTTCATGGTTGTTTCCCAGAGTTGATCGGCATTCATCTCACCAAGTCCCTTGTAGCGTTGGAGGATAAAGCCCTTGCCAAAATCCTTGCGGAGATCTTCTAATTCTCCGTCAGACCAAGCATAAGCAATCTTTTCTGTCTTGCCCTTGCCTTTTGACATCTTATAAAGTGGCGGAAGGGCGATGTAAACCCGTCCTGCTTCTACCAATGGTCGCATATAGCGATAGAAGAAAGTCAGCAAGAGGGTCTGAATGTGGGCACCATCCGTATCCGCATCGGTCATGATAATAATCTTGTCATAGTTGACATCTTCCAGCGTAAAATCTGACCCAACACCTGCACCAATGGTGTAAATCATGGTATTGATTTCTTCGTTTTTGAGGATGTCCGCCATTTTTGCCTTGGCGGTATTGATAACCTTACCACGCAAAGGTAGAATGGCTTGGAACTTGCGGTCACGGCCCTGTTTGGCAGAGCCTCCGGCTGAATCTCCCTCGACCAGATAGAGTTCATTTTTGGCTGGATTTTTGGACTGGGCTGGAGTTAGCTTACCTGACAGAAGCCCCTTGTCCTTCTTGTTTTTCTTACCATTTCGGGATTCGTCACGTGCCTTACGCGCAGCCTCGCGGGCATCACGGGCCTTAATGGCCTTTCGAACTAGATTAGAGGCTAGCTCGCCATTTTCCAAAAGGAAGAAGGTCAGCTTATCTGATACAATGCCGTCCACCACAGGTCGTGCCAAGGGGCTTCCCAGCTTGTCCTTGGTCTGCCCTTCAAACTGCAAATGCTCTTCTGGCACAAGGATAGAAAGGACCGCAGACAGACCTTCACGGTAGTCGGAGCCTTCCAAGTTCTTGTCCTTTTCCTTGAGCAAGTTGGTCTTGCGGGCGTAGTCATTCATAGCCTTGGTAATGGCTAGTTTGAGCCCTGTTTCGTGGGTACCGCCATCCTTGGTCCGAACGTTGTTAACGAAGGAGAGGATGTTGTCTGAATAGCCGTCATTGTACTGCATAGCCACTTGGACCTGGAATCCTGCATCTTCTCCTTCGAAATAGAGGACAGGTGTCAGAGTTTCCTTGTCTTCGTTGAGGTAGGATACAAAGTCCTGCACGCCATTTTCATAGTGATATTCTTCCTGCTCGCCAGTCCGCTCATCTGTCAAGGTCATGGTGACTTGTTTGAGCAAGAAGGCTGATTCTTTCAGGCGTTCGGCAATGGTGTTGAACTTGAAATCAGTCGTTGAGAAGATGGTATCGTCAGGCATAAAGGTAACTTTTGTACCTGTTTTTGATTTTGGAGCGGTACCAATCTTCTCTAAAGTCGTGACTGGCTTTCCGCCCTGCTCAAACCGTTGCTTGTAAACAGCACCGTCACGGGTAATCTCAACTTCCAACCAGCTGGACAGGGCATTGACCACCGAAGAACCAACCCCGTGGAGACCACCTGAAGTCTTGTAGCCACCTTGACCGAACTTACCACCTGCGTGGAGAACGGTGAAGATGACTTCAACCGTTGGCTTGCCTGTTGCGTGCATACCGACAGGCATTCCACGTCCACGGTCGGAAACAGACAGGCTACCGTCCTTGTTAATAGTCACGTCAATCCGATCACCGAAACCAGACAAGGCTTCATCGACAGCGTTGTCGACAATCTCCCAGACCATGTGGTGCAAGCCATTTCCGTCTGTGGATCCGATGTACATACCAGGGCGTTTGCGAACGGCATCTAGGCCTTCCAATACCTGAATGGCATCATCATTGTAATTATTTATATCAATCTCTTTCTTAGCCAAAATTGACCTCCATACTTATCATCCTTTCTATATTACAAGTTTTTTAGCATTTTTGCAAAATATTTCTGCTACCTATCGGCTGAGACAGCTCACAAAATAAGATTTTGGACTAAATTAGATGAAAATATGCTATAATGAAAACATGTTAGTCAATCTTATTTTACTATTTATTGCATATTTATTGGGATCTATCCCGTCAGGACTTTGGATAGGTCAAACTTTTTTCAATATCAACATTCGTGAACATGGTTCGGGAAATACTGGAACAACCAACACATTCCGTATTTTAGGTCCAAAGGCTGGTACGATTGTATTTGTAATTGATTTTCTCAAGGGAACGTTGGCAGCCTTGCTTCCGCTGATCTTTCATGCCCAAGGAATTTCTCCGATTGTATTTGGGTTAATGGCTGTCTTAGGACATACTTTCCCTATCTTTGCCCAATTCAAAGGTGGAAAGGCGGTTGCAACATCTGCTGGTATGCTTCTAGGCGTCGCACCTGCTTTCTGTCTCTATCTGGTTGTCATCTTTGTGACTTCTCTTTACCTCACTTCGATGGTTTCCTTCTCCAGCGTATTGGCTGCTGCTTTAGCAATCTTAGGAGCTCTGCTATTTCCAGCAATAGGAATCATCCTGCCAAGCTACGACTGGCTCTTTACAGTGATTATCGTCTTTTTGGGCCTATTTGTCATTATCCGCCACAAGGAAAATATCCAGCGGATTTTGAAAAAAGAAGAGAACCTTGTCCCATTCGGACTCAATCTAACCAAACAGAAAAAGCGAGTTTAACCACTCGCTTTTCATTTATAGTCTTTTAGTTTACTTTTAGTACTCGCTCCAAAGGTTCGGGGAACCTTTGGAGGTTGGAGATATAGCGAACAAAGTTCGCCTCAATAGCTGCAGACAGCTTGTACAGTCGAGTGACTGTGCAAGGTTGGAGATAGCACTTGCGGAGCAAGTTACCCCCTGCAGAGTACGGCAAAGCGAGTTCAAACAATCCAGTGGAATGTTTGAAGTTGGAAATAAAGAAACGGAGTTTCCTCTTGCGTCGAAGTAATAAAAGAAAAACTAAATGGCTATATGTTGACTTCAACCACTTCAATCCTCTCCCCACCAAGCAAAATCAAATGGCAGTCTACACGATTTATCTTGTAGGCTTTTTTCAATGCCTCGGCATAGAGTTGCATTTGAGCTTGGTAACGTTGGCTGAGTTGGCTTGGTTGGTCATATTTGTCTGTCTTGTAATCAAAGAGGACAATATGATCATCATATAGTAGGTAGCCATCGATAATCCCACGAAGGACAAATTGTTCCTGCGACAAAGAATCTGTCTGCAAACTTGCAAATGGAGCTTCTCTGTGGAGTTTGTCTGTATTGGCTAGAATTTCTCTTCCTAAGTCTGTATCAAAGAAATCCAAAATCATCTGAACATTGATTTTATCTTTAACCGCTTGCTCAGCATGAACAGCTTCTAAGGCTTCTCTTACCGTATCTTCTGTCACCAACCAAGACAGATCCAAACGTTGCATGAGTTCATGAACTGCTGAACCGACTTGGGCTCCAGTGATTTTTGGTTTCTTGGAAAAATCTGGTAAGGCAAAGGTCCATTTGGGCTGGTATTTTTCCATAACTTCCATGCCTTCTTGTTCCAAGACAGGCTCATAGAGTTTCTTGATTTGACTTGGAGTGCGTAAACTTGGCAATTCAATGGCAGCCTTATAGCGTTCGTTCAACTCTTGAACAGAAGACAACTGGTCCAAGGCCTGGGCGATGTCTTCTGATTGACGAATATCTTTAAGGCTGGCGTCTTCTAGCTTATTCTTCAATGTCAGTTTACCAATCTTCTCCTCTGTCAAATCCTCATCCGTCACAAAGACTTTCTTGAAATGCAAGTCTTCTCCTGAAAAGGCCTCATCAATGGCTAGAATCCAGTCTTGGAAGGTCGCCGTACTTTCACGAGTTGATTGGGCAAGTACGCCATCTTCCTTTTTACCATCGTATTTTTCAGCTAACTTGTCAGCATTGCCCTTTCCAACCAGATACAGCTTCTTCTCGGCACGCGTTAGTGCAACATAAAGTAACCGCATTTGTTCTGAAAGATTGGCAATTTTGAGCTCTTGGAGATTATTTTGATAAGGCAGGGTGTTCATTAAGACTCGCACCTGAGGTAATGGGCTAGTTACCTTATCTTTCATATCCGCTAAATATTGGATACCCAGACCATTTTTCCGGCTGATGATGACTGACTGGTAATGGTCTTCCAAGTTGAATCGCTTATCGATGTTCATGAGGAAGACATACTTGAACTCCAAACCTTTTGACTTGTGAATGGTCATAAGCTGTACAGCATTTTGCGGTAGAAACTCTTGTACATCTGCCAAATCCTTATCATTTGCTAAGGCACGGTCAATCATGGCGATGAAGCGGGACAAGCCCTTGTAGCCTGTTTTTTCAAACTGGTTGGCACGCAGACCTAGTGCATATAGATTGGCCTGACGCTTGCTGCCATTTGGAAGAGCACCGACATAGTCATAGTAGAATTTTTCATTGAAAATCTTCCAAATCAGGTCATAAATAGAATGCAGTTTGGCATAGGCACGCCAGTTTTCCAAAATAGACAAGAAATCCTTGATTTTCTTCATCAACTCTCCTGACATCAGTTCAGGATGTTGTCCACTTGCTTGCTGGGCTATTTCCATTTTCTGGTAAAAGAAACCCGTCCCAGTCTGCAAGGAAATCCGTGTCAGTTCATCCTCATCGAATCGGAACATAGGCGATTTAAGCAGTGCAACCAAGGCGTAGTCATTGAGTGGATTATTGATAACCCGCAAGGTATCCAGCATGATCATGACTTCTAAAGATTGCAGATAGGAGGCTGCTCCGCCATCTGTCACAATAGGAATCCCATGTTTTTCAAAAATGGACATAATGAGGTCATTGTGCGTCCGTTTTTGCACCAAGAGAGTGATGTCTTTGAAGTCTGCACCTTCTTCATTGTGAAGACGAATAATCTCTTTTGCAACGACCTCAATTTCACCTGCAGTAAGAAGAGCATCCTCCTCAGCATCCGCTGATGAATGTGCGCTATCCTGCTGGTCGTAAATAAAGTATTCCATCTCATGCTTGGGCTGGGCAATTTTTTGACCAAGACTACCAGCCACTAGACTGTGGGTGTCATCATACTTGATTTCCCCTACTTGACGGTCCATCAGGCGCGTGAAAATAGCATTTGTTGCCTCCAAGACCTCAATCTGACTACGGAAGTTTTCCTTAAGCAAAATCAATTTCCCAGCCTGAGGATTTGCCTGATACAGTTCAAATTTCTCTTGGAAAATCATCGGATCCGCCTGACGGAATCGATAGATGGACTGCTTAATGTCGCCCACCATAAAGCGGTTGTGACCGTTAGACAGCAAGTCCAACATCCGTTCTTGGCTATGGTTGTTATCCTGGTACTCGTCCACCATGACTTCGTGGTATTTTTCTTGGAAAAACTGGCGGATGTCCGCATTTTCTTCTAAAATACGAATAGCGAAATGCCCAATATCGCCAAATTCAAAGGCTGCTTCCTTGATTTTGACATCCAGATAAGCCTGCGAAAAATCCAAGACAAACTCACGTAATAATACAAGCAGTGGCAAAGCTTGAACCTGATAATCTTTCAGCAGGGTCAATTCATAAACTTCCTGACCCAAATCTCGTAATTCTGAGATAATCTGGTTCTTGCCAGCATTGTATTCTTCTTTAAAGGCTATCAAATGCTCATCTTTTGGTCGATTGACATTGGTCAGGCCCTTGCCTCTGGACTGGTCATTGATGAGAAGGATTCTTTCAACCCGCTCCATCAAGCCCTTCTGGTCCAGACTATCTAAACCTGTCAACAAATCCAAGACTTCTTCCACATTGGCAAAATACTTGGCGGAACCAAAGTCATTTCTGCCCCATTCCACATGGTAGCGGAAGAAATCTGTAGCTTGATAGAGCTTGTCTAATACTTTTTCCTTAAAGCCTTGCTCTAAGATCTGCTCTATACGCTCTTGACTGTACAAATCAGCTTGAACAGCCTGCTCTTTCAGCCATTTAGTTGGACTGCTCGTCGATTGACTAAAATCATGCACCTGATAAACAACTTGACGAAAACCACTATTATCCTTGCGGTTGCCTGAAAAATTGTGAACCAGTTTGCGGAATGTACCATTTTCATCCTGTTCAAGATAATCTGCAAAGAGCTGATCAAAAACCTCTTTTTTCAGACTCGCTTTTTCTGTCTCATCCTGTAAAATCCGAAACTGCGGAGAAATGCCAAGACTATAACCATAGGTTATGACCAATTTCTGCGTAAAGGAGTCCATGGTCCCAATGTCCGCCTTGGTCAAATCCGCCAACTGGGCCGACAAATGCCGACGCACTTCCATATCGGTCGTCTCAGCAATGGTTTCATTGAGATTTTTCTCAACCCGCTCCTTCAATTCACCAGCCGCTTTGACTGTAAAGGTCGAGATAAAGAGCTGGTCGATTCCCACACCACGCTTCAACTTATCCAAAATCCGTTGAACCATAACGAAGGTCTTTCCTGACCCTGCCGATGCAGAGACCAGAACATTCTGACCGTGCGTGTAGATGGCTTCAATCTGCTCAGGTGTGCGTTTTTGTTGCTTATCAGAATTAGCTTCCGCCAGCTGCACAGCCTTGATTTCTTCCGCGCTTAAAAATTGTTCAAAAGCCATTAGTCCTGACCTCCTTTCATTCGTTCCATCCAATCTTGACGCTTGGCCTCTTTGATCAACCGCCGCGCCATGCCCATGTGCCGATCCGTCTCAAAACCAGTGATTGCCTTCAACTGCTCACCTGCTACCGAACGCCCATCTTTGGTATAAGGGTTAATAGCAAAGCGACCATCTAGGATGTCCTTGGCAGCTTGTTTGTAGAGTTCTTGGTTGTGGTTCAATAAAACCGCAAACTCTTCTTCCGTGTAGAGTTGGTTACGAGTCTGATAAAAATGATTGAGCCCCTGACTTCCCTCCTTCAAGAAAAGCCCCTTGTAAACCAAGCTCGTATTGGCAGCTCCTTCTAGCTGTTCTAAATTCTTTGTGTCTTTTAACTTGATAATCGGATCCTGCAAATGCAAATACATAGCCCCAAAAACAGGTTTATCCTTGGTTTCATCCAGCTCTTGTAAGGCTGCCAGGTAGGTCACCAACTGAGGTTTTAGACCATTGTAAAATTCTCCAACTGAAAAAGATTGGTCGCTGGACTTGTAATCTACAACACCGACAGCCTGATTGATTTGTAAGGTATCCAAGCGGTCAATTGTACCATTTACATGTACACTCTTGCCATTTTGAAGGTCAAAAACCAGCGCCTTATCCTGACGGAAACTCTTTTCCTGACCATCAATTTCAACCAAATCATTATCCCGCAAAATGGTTGCACTGGAGCGAGCAATCTTATCCAGCACCTCCTCCGTATAACGAGCATCCGCATCCTGGTTATAAAACATAGCAAATTCTGCCTCGTCACGCGTATGCAGGATGGCCTTGTCCACTTTTTGATCAAAATCTAGATCAGATTGGTCCATGACCACTCGTTCAAAAATCCGATGCAAGAACAAACCATGCTGAAAGGCAGTCGGATGGATGGATTCCTGTTCCCGCAAGCGAAGAACATTACGGACAAAGTAAAGATATTGGTTGTTGTAGAAATTGGTCAAGCTGGATGCAGAAAGATTGAGCGGCTTATCCTCTGGATATAAAGCAGCCAAGGTATCAGCTGCAAGCTGTTTAGAAGTAATTTCGCCAGTAATGGTCGGAATTTCAATGCCTTGCGACTCCAATTTCTTCTTCAAATGGCGAACCAAGACTGTCCAGAAGGCCGTCTGCCCTTCCCATTCTTCATGATCAAGAGATGGTCTTTCCGACTCAATCAAACGGGATAAGAGACTCTTGTAGTGACCGATGTCTTGTGGACTAAGTGTTTTCATCCTTCCACGTTCTTCGGTTTTCAGCCCCATTTTTTGGAGAATCTTGATATAAGGGGAGAGACTATCCTCGCCTTCATTATATATCTGAGGAGTTGAAATAACTAACTGTTCCGTCGCAGCATTCAGCAGAGACATCATGGCAGCATGGTTCTTCTTGATATTCTCTCGGCTGACCAAATCAAAACGTGAAGAGCTAGCTGAGACAAGATTGATTTTCTCCATCTCTTCTTCTGTCAATAGACTGGTATTCTTGGCAACTTTTGGAAAATTGGACTGGCCCATACCGATAGCATAAACATACTTAGCAGTGTGTGGCTCAATCAAATCATAGGATTTGACATTGACCACATCAACCGTTGCAGGAACGGTACGATAGTGACTAGCCTGCATGCCGGCCTGTAAAATAGCCAGAAAATCATCCATTTTCAATTTTTCTTTTCCGAAAATCTGATGAAAATTCTCTAGAATATGGGTAAAACTTTTCCAGACCTGCTCTTCTTTTTCTTGCTCTACCTCACTCAAATTTCGAGACATTTTTTCCATATTTTTAGGAAGCTCAATTGCCTCCAAAAAAGCCATAAATTTCTCAAGCAAGGCAGTTCCAGATTGTGGTCCAGCCTTAAACAGCTGGTTCAAAGGCTCCATAATCTTAGCACGTAGGGGGTCCAAGACAGTCAAATCATAGACAAGCCTTTTCTCCTTGATGGCTTCAGCATCGTAGTCCGCTCTGCCATTGACCGAAAAAGCCCGCGAAAAAGCAGCCTGCCCCTTCATATCCGCAAAGAGGATGTAAGACTCAAATAGGTCCAGCTCCTTTTGGGAAATGCTGGCGTACAAACCAGATTTGAGGAGATTGAGCAGGTCTTCCGCACGGAAACGATAGCGGCGCAAGCGCTCCAAGGACTCCACAAAATGAACCAGGGGATGATGACTCATCTCCTCTGCCTTGCCGAAATAGTAAGGAATATCATACTTGTCAAAAATCTTGCCAATCTGCAACTTGTAGCTATCTACATCACCCAAAAGTAATAAGATGTCTTTATAGCGAGCCCCTTGATGCACATGCTGACGAATTGCAGTCGCAACCTGCTCAACTTCTTCTTTTTGGTTAACGACTTCCCATAGTTGGATTTTTTCTTGGTCTGCTGGAGTCAAGTCTATCATGGTCCCGCTGTAGTCATAATAGGCTTCCATATTCTTTGAAAATTTACCAATACTGTCCAAGACTGGCTCTTGACCAATATAAGTAGCCTTAGTCTGGAACTGCGTTGATAACTGACGTAAAAAGTCAACGTTGGCTTGATAAACGTTCCCTTCCGCATAGGTCGCTTGCACAGCTTTCTTGCTGGCATATACACCAATCAGGATTTCCGACACCCGTTCATTTAAAGCACTTACTAAAGCTTCTTCTTCTGCCGAAAAACGAGAAAATCCGTCTACCACCAGCACAATGTTCTTCAACTGCTCATCCAACTGACCAGTTTCCACCAAGCTAGTCAGCTGTGCTAACTGAGACTGATGCTCAAAGCCTTCTTTGGACAAAATGTCTGTTACAGCCAGAAAAATCTTTACCAAATCAGCCTGCTTATCTGGTGACTCCATGGCTCCCAAGTCCAAAATAGACATATTTGCCCGTTGCAATTCTTTATATAAAGCAACTAGCTGGTTAATAAACCCAAAATCTGTCTGTAAACGACCATAGACTTTCAAGTCGCCGTCTTTAAATTGCGATAGCACACGAAAGAAAATCATGGCCAGACCAACATCATCCAGCGGTTGACCTGCTTCTTTCCTATCAATCATCAAATAGCGGGCCAATTGCCCAAAACGGGTCACGATAATATCAAAAGTTGCCTGTTCAGGCAAATATTCCAAGACCTTGCGCTCCATCTCAAAGGATAGAGAGTTTGGAGCAATGTAAAAAACTCGCTTAGCTTCCTTAGCAAATTCTGCTGCGGTATCCGTTAAATACTGCGTCAGAGGATTGCGAATATCTGTATAAACTAATTTCATATCAAATTCTCATTCTTTCATTGAATATACTATGTCTAGTATATCAAAATTCAAACAAAAAAAAATGGTCCAATGGACCATTTTTTCAGAAAGGTAATTCTTTCTACATTTATCTAAATTTCTTCACTTATTCTATCGGGGGAAGAATTCGTGTAAAGAAACATAATTAGTCTTCGTGACGACGACGTTTGCCTGCAAGAGCGATTGCTGCAACCAGCATCGCTGCACCAAGGACGCCAGCTGAAGATGAAGCTTCACCAGTATTTGGCAATTGTTTCGTCTTATCAGCAGTTGGAGTCGGAGTTGCTGGCTGAGGCTTCACAGGAGTTTCTGTAGCAGGTGGGGTCGGCTTATTAGAAACTTTGCGATAAATATGCGTTGTGTTACCTTCAACATCAACTACAGTACGTACATATTCATAACCAGGAATTGATTTATTTGGTGTTGTACCATCTTCTTGTGGTGCAACAGGATTACCTTCTTCATCAACGTGTTTTGTTATGACTGTCTTAGTTGGTGTTTTCTTGTAGATGTGGGTTGTATTGCCATCTTCATCAGTAATCGTCTTACCTGTGAACTCATATCCTGGGATTGATTTGTCAGGTGTTGTACCTTCTTCTTGTGGTGCAATCGGATTACCTTCTTCATCAACGTGGTTAGTTACAACTTTCTTAGTTGGTGTTTTCTTGTAGATGTGGGTTGTGTTGCCATCTTCGTCAGTAATCGTCTTACCTGTGAACTCATATCCTGGGATTGATTTATCAGGTGTTGTACCTTCTTCTTGTGGTGCAATCGGATTACCTTCTTCATCAACGTGGTTAGTTACAACTTTCTTAGTTGGTGTTTCAACCTTACGGTAAACATAAGTTACCTCAGTTGTTTTACCACCTACAACAGTACCGTTTTCTGAACCATCAACACGAACAAGCTCATAAGTTGTACCATCTTCTGTCGTGATAGTAGTTGGTTTGTTGTCGGTTGTATCATAAGATTTACCAGCTGGTGCATCTGTTTCATCATTTACAGGTGACTTGATGACTGTGCCATCTTCTGTTACATAGTTAACAACAACATTACCGTTTTGAACATAAGGAATTGGTGTATCTTTACCAGTTTCATCTGGAGTTGGTGGTACATAACCTTTACCTGGATCATTTGGATCAACCGGTTTCAATGGTGTATTGTCCTTAGGATCTACTGGTGTGTAGCCTGGAACATAAGGAATATTTGGAACTTCACCATTTGTTCCTGGTGTTGTTGGATCAACCGGTTTATCAGGATTTGTTGGGTCAAACGGATAAGGGATAACTGGGTTAACTGGTGTTGGATTTTCCGGTGTTGACGGAATTTGTGGAATCCAGTTCGCAACTTTCTTATACACGTAAGTAACAACAGTTTCGCCTTCTACAACTGTACCATTCTCTGAACCAATTGTCTTAGACGGAATTAATACATAACGTGAACCATCTTCCGTTGTAATTTCAGTTGGTTTGTTATCGGTTGTGTCGTATGACGTACCTTCTGGAGAGGTTGGCGTATCTGTCACAGGTGACTTGATGACTGTGCCATCTTCTGTTACGTAATTAACAACAACCGTACCATTCTTAACTGCTGGAGTTGGTGTAGATACCTTACGATAAACATAGGTTACTTGTGTTGTACCCTCTACGACTGAACCAGATTCAGAACCGATTGTCAATACTGGCACGATTTCATAGACAGTACCATCTTCTGTCGTGATAGTAGTTGGTTTGTTGTCGGTTGTGTCGTATGCTGTACCTGTTGATACAGACTTCGTATCTTCGACAGGTGTCTTGATAACATTACCTTCTGTATCGATATAGTTAACAACAACATTTCCTTTCACTTCTTCGTAAACATAAGTTACTTGCTTATCTTCACCTGAAGTGATTGTTCCATTTTCATCACCCGTTGTTGCGTTTGGAACAAGTTTGTAGGTCTTACCGTCTTCGGTTGTGATAGTTGTTGGTTTGTTATCTTCTGTTGTATAAGACTTACCTGGCTCAGCGTTTTCTTCATCCTTCACAGGAGACTTGATAACTGTACCATCGGTCGTTACATAGTTGACTGTGACTGAACCACCTGGTTCGTAGATGTATGTGACTTCTGTTGTACCTTCAACGACATTACCTGTCTCGCTATCACCAGATTTCACTTCCTTGTAGTAGTATGTAACACCGTCGTGTTTGATAATGGCAGGTTTGTAATCTGTTGTATCGTATGGTGTATCCAATTTAGCATCTGTTGTATCATTTACTGAAGTTGCAATTGTTTCACCATTTGTATTGACATAATTAACAACGACACTACCATTTGGTTTTGGAGCAGGAGTTGTTACTTTTTGGTATACATACGTTACTTGTGTTGTACCTTCAACTACTTTACCTGTTTCATCACCTTTTGTTAATACAGGAACAAGTTTGTACTCTGTACCATCTTCTGTCGTGATAGTAGTTGGTTTGTTGTCGGTTGTGTCGTATGCTGTACCTGTTGATACAGACTTAGTATCTTCAACTGGTGTCTTGATAACATTACCTTCTGTATCGATATAGTTAACAATAACATTTCCTTTCACTTCTTCGTAAACATAAGTTACTTGCTTATCTTCGCCTGAAGTGATTGTTCCATTTTCATCACCCGTTGTTGCGTTTGGAACAAGTTTGTAGGTCTTACCGTCTTCGGTTGTGATAGTTGTTGGTTTGTTGTCTTCTGTTGTATAAGACTTACCTGGCTCAGCGTTTTCTTCATCCTTCACAGGAGACTTGATGACTGCACCATCAGTCGTTACATAGTTGACTGTGACTGAACCACCTGGTTCGTAAACATATTGAACAGTTGTTGTACCTTCGCTTACGGTACCTTTCTCAGTAGCAGATGTCGCTTTAACTTCTTTGTAGTAGTATTTCACGCCATCTTTAGTGATGGTTGTTGGTTTGTAATCAAGGGTCTCATAAACTGTTCCAACAGCTGTTTCAGGTGTATCTTCAACATCCGCTGCGATTTTTTCGCCGTCAGTATTGTAATATTCAACTACAACATTACCTGTTTTAGCAACCGGCGCTTCTACTTTACGATAAACATAGGTTACTTCCGTAGTTTTACCACCTTCAACTGAACCATTCTCATTTCCATCGGTGCGAACAAGTTCGTATGTTGTACCATCTTCGGTAGTAATTGTCTTCGGCTTGTTATCAGTCGTATCATACGGACTACCTGGTTTTGCGTTTGTTTCGTCATTAACAGGTGTCTTGATGACTGTACCATCTTCTGTGATGTAGTTAACAACAACATTACCAGCTTTTTCATATACATAAGTGACTTCTGTTGTACCTTCTACAACCTTGCCTGTTTCATTTGAACCAGGCTGAACCTCTTTGTAGTAGTATACATCACCAGTCGCATCTTCAATGATTTTCTCTGGTTTGTTGTCGGTTGTATCGTAAGCTGTACCTGTTGATGTTGCTTTAGTATCTACGACTGGAGTTGCAATAACTTTTCCGTCAGTATTTACATAGTTAACAACAACGTCACCCTTCACTTCTTCGTACACATAGGTTACTTCAGTTACGCCTGGAACAACATCGCCTGTTTCAGAACCTTTTGTAAGGGCTGGAACAAGTTTGTATGTCTTGCCGTCTGCTGTTGTGATTGTTTCTGGCTTAACATCTGTTGTGTCATATGGAGTACCTGTTGAAGTTTCTGGTGTGTCTGTAACAGGTGCTTGGAGAACAGTTCCGTCAGTCGTTACGTAGTTAACAACAACTGAACCTTTCACTTCTTTGTAGACGTAAGTGACTTCTGTTGTCTTACCTGCTTCAACGTTACCAGTTTCGTTACCGATTGTTGCAGTTGGGATCAATTCGTAAGTCTTACCATCTTCTGTAGTGATAGTCGTTGGTTTGTTATCTGTTGTGTTGTATTCAGTACCTGGTTGAGCGTTTGTTTCGTCATTTACAGGTTGCTTAATAACTGTACCATCTTCTGTGATGTAGTTAACAACAACGTTACCAGCTTTTTCATAAACATATTGAACAGTTGTAGTTGTTTCTGCTACTTTACCAGTTGTTGGTGCAGAAGTATCCTTCACTTCTTTGTAGTAGTAAACTGTGCCATCATCAGTTGTGATAGTCGCAGGACGGTTGTCTTCGTCTGTGTTGTAAACTGTACCAACTGAAGCATCATCTGTATCTGTTACAGTTTTCGCAATGACATTGCCCTCTGTATCGTAGTACTCAACAACAACATCGCTGACTACTTCTTCATAGATGTAAGTGACTTCTGTTGTCTTACCTGCTTCAACGTCACCAGTTTCATTACCAATTGTCGCAGCTGGAACAAGTTTGTAAACTTTGCCATCTGTAGTAGTAATTGTTTCTGGCTTGTTATCTTTTGTATCGTATGGACTACCTGGTTTCGCGTTTATTTCGTCGTTTACAGGATCCTTGATAACTGTACCGTCAGCCAATGTATAGTTAACAACAACATTACCAGCTTTTTCATAAACATAAGTAACTTCTGTTGTACCTTCTACTACTTTACCTGTTTCTTTAGCTGCATCTTCAGCTTTGATTTCTTTGTAGTAGTAGACATCACCAGTTGTATCTTCAACGATTTTCTCTGGGACACGATCAGCAGTAGAGTAATCTGTACCTACAAGAGCGTCATTAGTATCTACAACAGGAGTTGCAATTACCTTTCCGTCTGTATTGACATAATTTACAACTACATCACCATACTTAGGATTTTCTTTGAAGTAAACCACTTCATTAATATCTGCATCAGTAGCTGCAACGGTTTTATCCTTAACAGTTTCTGTCATTGGTGCATCTGCACCTTCAAGAGTCGTACGAGTTGCAGTATAGTCTGTGATTTCTGGAATCAAGTTACCACTTAGAACATCTGTAGAATCTGCTGACCATTCACCATAAGTAATCTCACCTGTAACAAGGTTAACTTGAGCTGGACGAGTAAAGGTTACTGTTTGAGTCTTAACAAGTGGTGTACCCTCAGTAGAGTCTTTTGGCAAGATATTACCTGACGCATCTACACGGACTGGTGTTCCATCTTCATACTTGTATTCAACAGTACGCGTTACTTCTTGAGTAGTTTCCTGATTTTTTACTGTATCTGGCCAGACTGGTGAGTTTGGATCTGTTGGATCCACTGGTTCCCCAGGTACAACACCTTTAGGAACGTCAACGACACGAGGCTTGATGACAACTAGGAATTCTTGTAGCACCGCCGTATCAGAATCATAGTCTTGACCGCCTGAGGTAGTAAAGTTATCCGAAACAAGTTCATAACCTAGCTTTTTGTACTTATTAATCGTTTCTTCAGTTGAGTAGTTAATATCTGTTCCTGAACCACCCATCAATATACCTGAATCTTCTAAATAGTCTGTAGCACCTTCAACTTGGTAGCGGATGATAGCCTCTTGATTAAGTGCACGATACACATAAGTAGTTGTCAAAGCTGCAGGTGTGGAAGCTCCGCGCAAAGTCTGTTGAATACCGTAAGGTGCGTATCCCAAATCAATATATGAACCGTTAACAGACTGCCATGCAAAAGGAGTATCAGCACCTGTATTCGCTTTGGTCCATACTTGGGAACCGATAAAAATTCGTCCGTAAGGACCTGTTGCATCTGTACCTGACCATTGAGCTACTACACGATATTTAGAACCTTGGGCATTTAGAGGAGACTCCGCAAACACCATATAGCCTGAGTCAGGATCAACTGTATAATTTGCACTAATTGTTGCATTGGTATTATAATCATAGCTTACTCTATCTGGAGTGTAACTCAAATGAGAAGTCTCTAGCAACTTGAAGAATCCGCGAGTATCAAGACCATCCCAGTCTACTGTTCCCGTATAAGTTGGATCCAAAACATAAATCTCATGAACATATTCTGTATTTGATACAATAGTACGAATTACCTTGTATTGAATCGTATTGGATTTGTCAGTTGCAGTATTAACTTTACCAGCAACATATACCGTACCTACTGGATAACCACCTTGGGCTGGTTCCACAATCTTCTCAACAAACTCATAGCCAGCAAATTCACGTTGACCAGAAGATGTAACAGTTTGTCCACCGATGGTTTGAAGATTATAAGTTGCTAAAATTCTTCCATCTTCTACTTTATAAGTAGTCGTGTTAATTTGATAGACGGGCAGGATAGTATTATTGTAGATTGAACCAGTAGTATCACCGATGAATCTCAAATTGCCGTAAGTACTACCATCAACGGCATTTTGAGTTTCATAACTCAACTTAATATTTTCATTATTAGCATTAATGGTTTTTGGATATGTAAAGACTACACTTGTATCGGTTTCCACCGTGTGTTTCTCTAGTACTTGTCCATCGGTTTTACTGACTAACTCTGCTAAAACAGTCTGTGTATTTGGGTTCGAATCTAGAGAGAAACGGATGTAAGCATTCAAAGCTGTTCCATTAAATATACTACCAGCCATGTTTACATTATATGAATTCAAGTCGTATGAATCAAAAGTATACCATCCAGCCTCAGTTGTAGCTGTCACACCAGTTCGAAGAGTGTGTGGCTTGATACCTGCTCCATTTGGATCATCCATTGAGGGTGTAGCCGTTGTGCCTTTTTCAACAAGAATTCCTTCGCCTTCACCAACTTTAAGACCTGATGTTACCGAGGTATTCAAAGCGACTTCGATTACATCAGAACCTAGGAATTTACGCAACTCAAGAGCAAGTGCTTCAACATTTGAACGAACTGCATTGATTTGAGCATTCACGGATTCAAGCGTTGCAGTTGAATCGTTCAATACCACTGTTGCTTCTGTTACAACCAATTTAGTTGCGGCAGCTGATGTTTTCAACGCTTCATTTGTGCTATCTGCAGCAACAAAACGATTAGCTTCATTTGCCAATACTTCCGCTTCTGAAGTTACTTGCTCAAGAACTGTTTTAGCTTCTTCTACAGTTGCAGGTGTCGTAGGTGTAGTTGATGTAGCTGCTGTAGTTGTTGAACTAGCAGTTGCTACAGTTGCTACAGTTGTTGATGTTGTAGTAGGAGTGCTAACAGCTGCTGTAGCTTCTACTTTTTTGACAACTTTTACAGTTACAATATTTTCAGCATTTTCAGTCACTTCATGCAAAACTGTTGCTGACTCACCAGATGCCAATTCATAACCTTCTGGTACAACCGCTGTTACTGTTGCTGTTGCTTTGGCAATTGCCTCTGTAGTTGTTGTCGAAACAGATTCTACCGAAGCACTTACGACTGAACCGTCCTCAAGGACATACTTAACAATGTAAGAAATATCAACCGTACGTTCAGAACTTGCAGCTGTTTCTGTTGGTAAAGCAACTGACTCTTTGGCATCTGCATTCAAGGAGTCAACCGATGTACTACTTGCAGTAGTCGCATCTGAGGATGCCGCAGTCTCTTCTGCTTTAACAGTTTGTGCACCAGCCCCCATCACCAATGACATACCAAGCAAGACACTTGCAGCACCAAAATGATATTTACGGATTGAGAAATGTTGCTTCATTCCGTACCAATTAAACGACTTTTTCTTAGCTTTACGCATCGAAAAAACCTCCCCCAATTTTTTATTTATTAATTACAAAAATTTTACAGTTTTTACAAAAAATCCTTGAAAAATTCAGTAATTATCTACTGTATTATACTATAAATAATTGAACACGACAAACAATATTATCCAATTTTCTTAAAAATTATATTTATTAATATTTCAGTGAATATTTACGCCATTTATACATGTAAATGCATTTTTAGACATAATATTATATTGATAAATATCGCATTTAAAAGTAGATATAAAAAATCTGCCTGTTTTTACGCCAACAAGCAGATTTGGGATTTATTCTTTTTCTTTTTCCTTTGCCAATCGTTCCCTTTCTAAACGAAATTTCCGATTAGGATTAAGTGTATTAAAAAGTTCTTCTAATTTCTCAGCATTCCATACATCGGCTGCTGAGACAAAATTTCCATCCTTATCCTTGAAGGATATTGGTTTATCACCCATATAAACCTCCAACTATTTTATAGATTGTTTACAAACGATCATTAACTGAATGAAATTAGTAAGGTTGGTAGGGAGTCCGCCATAACGGCTACCGTACTACATCAAGTCCTTTAGGACTTAGAGGTAGTTCCAACGTTACGACACGGAGCCCAAATGGTCGATACTACCATTTGGGTGAAGTTAGTAAGGTAGCTAGCCAAGGTCCCATAGGACTTGGCGTAGTTTGACTAGAGGCTGGGCAAAAAGCCTAGCACCACTCTTTAGAGTTCGTGTCAACATCTCAGCGCAGTGGTTGATTGTCAGATTTGTTCGTGTTTTACACTCCAAATCTGACCTAATCAACTGTGCGGGGGTGGGAAGACGAACTCTTTTTTAACTAGTCGAGTTCTTTCCCACTCCCAGTCAAACTGCTTACCTCGCTTTCGAATTTTTAGGCTCGGGTTAAAACTGTCCCCCGGACAGTTTTAATCCACAAACTCGAATTCGAACTTGCCGATGCGAACTGTGTCGCCATCTTTGGCTCCGCGGGCACGAAGGGCTTCATCGACACCCATGCCACGCAACTGACGAGCAAATTTCATGACAGATTCGTCACGATCAAAGTTAGTCATGGTAAAGAGTTTTTCTAGTTTGTCACCAGATAGAACCCAGCTTGCATCGTCTGCACGGCTGATATCAAATTCTGGCTCATCTGGGTTAAAGCCATAGTAAGCCTCTTCTTCTTGGAAATCTGATTCGTCGTAGAGCAAGAATTCAGGCGTTTTCTCTAGCAACTCAGCTGTGGCTTCCAAAAGATTTTCCAAACCTTGGTGAGCAATCCCTGAAATTGGGAAAATCTGTGGCAGTTCGTCAAATTCATCATAGTTGGCTGCCAATTTTTTCTTAAATTCTTTCAGATTTTCCTCTGATTCCGGCATGTCCATCTTATTGGCAACGATAATCTGTGGACGTTCCATGAGACGAAGATTGTAGGTTTCCAATTCATTGTTGATGGCTACGTAATCTTCATAAGGATCACGACCTTCACTTGCTGACATATCCAAGACATGCAAGATAACACGTGTCCGCTCGATGTGACGAAGGAATTGCGTTCCCAATCCAACACCTTGACTAGCACCCTCAATCAAACCTGGTAAGTCTGCCACAGCAAATGACTCGCCAGATTTGGTCCGAACCATTCCCAAATTTGGCACAATAGTTGTAAAATGGTAGGCACCAATTTTAGGTTTAGCTGCTGTAATAACACTGAGAAGCGTTGATTTTCCAACTGATGGGAAACCTACAAGACCTACATCAGCCAACACTTTCAATTCTAATTCAAGATTGCGCTCCTCACCTGGTTCTCCATTTTCAGAAATCTCAGGCGCTGGATTCTTAGGTGTCGCAAAACGAATATTTCCACGACCACCACGACCACCGTGGGCAATGACAAATTCTTGACCATTTTCAACCAAGTCGGTGATAACCTTGCCAGTATCCGCATCACGAACAGTTGTCCCCTGTGGTACTCGAACAATCAGGTCTTCCGCACCACGACCATGCATGCCCTTGGTCATCCCTTTTTCGCCATCGTCAGCTTTAAAACGACGGTTGTAACGGAAGTCCATGAGAGTACGCAAGCCTTCATCTACAACAAAAACAACGTCTCCGCCACGGCCACCATCACCGCCCCAAGGACCGCCATTAGGTACATACTTTTCACGGCGGAAGGCGACCATCCCGTCGCCACCTTTCCCTGCCTTGACCTTAATCTTGGCAGTATCTAAAAACATACTCATAATTTACCCTATTCTTTCCTAGAAAAAAACGCTTAAAAGCGTTTTAGACCTGTATTCACAAGCGAAGTGCTCATATATAAGAAATCGTTTTTAGCCAATCAAGGTAGTTTTTTCAAAATACTGACTGTATTTTCTTAAAAAAACTAACGATGAGTGCTTAAAAACTAGCCTTAGTATAGAAGTGCTGAACAGTGAATACAGATTCTTAATTCATCAATGCATTAATGGCTGGTAAAATCAAGCCAGCTAATGTCACGACAACCATCACGACAACAATTACTAAAGTTACTTTTTCAAATGTTGTTTTCTTGTGTTTTTCTTCGCCGAACGCCATTGCTTTCTCCTTAATCAGTCATTGATAATTCATTTTACCATAAATTAGTAGAGCTTTCAAATCTCATCTCTACCTGCCAGAAGACAAGATTTACCAGATTATCTTAAAAGGACTGCTTTCCAGCTTTTGACTAGAAAGACAGTCCTCGTGCTTTTCAGAAATATTAGGCAATTAACCAGATACCAAACGTTTTACTTTTAATCCAACTCCAACAATCATAACTAAACCACAAATGTAATAAGCAACAGGCAATTCGATTATACGACTCCAGAATTCTTCTCCTAGAGCCAGAATGGGTAAGCAATAAAAATACAATGTAACCATAAAAGTCATGATAAAAATAATCAGCTGAATATTTTTATTAGCTTGATAATTAATGAAAAAGAAAGCTAAAAAGATTAGAATAGAGGACAAGGAAAACAAGTTTTGGCTGAAATACCGCCAACCTGACACAAGGAAAACAAAATAACTTTCACTGTCCGTAGTATATGTAAACGGCAGTAGCATACACAATATGAACAATAGTCCAACTGCATGAGTGATATATCTTTGCATAACCTTTACCTAACTCTCTATTTTACTAGCATATTTGTATTGGTAATAAATTAAAGCTTATCAAGCGCTTTATGTGTATATTATAAATATATATCACTGAGATTATGAAGTATTTTGATGTATTTTTATTAGATTTTTGGATATTATTACACCGTTTGGTTTTACTTCAACTTCTCCTTGACCAACTCCGCCACCTTATACGGTACACCTGCTTCTGCAATTTCTTGTAGACTGGCCGACTGGATATTGCCAATGGATTTGAAATGCTTCATCAAAGCCTGTTTGCGTTTTGGTCCCAAGCCTTCTATGCCATCCAATTTAGATGAGAAGGAATTTTTTGACCGAACCTGACGATGAAACTCAATAGCAAAGCGGTGAACCTCATCTTGAATCCGATGCAGGAGGAAAAATTCCTGAGAATTACGGGGCAATTCCACCACTTCCAGCGGATTTCCAAAAAGCAACTCGTGGGTCTGGTGCTTGTCATTCTTCTGCAAACCTGCAATGGGAATGGACATACCCAATTCCTGCTCGATGACCTGTTTTGCGATATTGACCTGTCCCTGACCACCGTCAATGATGATCAAATCAGGCGGTGTCAAACCGTCCCGCAAGACCCGACTATAACGGCGTTGCAGCACTTCACGCATAGAGGCATAATCATCTGGCCCCTCCACCGTCTTAATCTTGTACTTGCGGTATTCTTTTTTATTGGGTACACCATTTTCAAAGACCACCATAGCCGACACAGGACTGGTCCCCATGATGTTGGAGTTATCGAAAGCCTCAATCCGCACAGGCGTCGGAATCCCCAAAAGCTGACCGATATTCTCCACCGCACCGTAGGTCTTCTCCAGATTTTTCTCCAAAAGATTAAACTTCTGCTCCAGACTAACACGCGCATTCTTGGTTGCCAGATTGATGAGTTGCTTCTTCTCGCCACGCTGAGGCTTGATGACCTTGGTATCTACCAGAGCTTCTACGGCTTCTTGGTTAATATCCTGCGGTATCAAGACCTCTGAGGGAATCAAATGTTGCTGGTCCCTGTAAAACTGACCGATGTAGGTCAAAAAATCTTCGTCCGCATCATTATAGTATGGAAAAAGATTGACATTCCGCTCAATCAGTTTCCCCTGCCGAACAAAGAAAACCTGCACACACATCCAGCCCTTGTCTACATAATAACCAAAGACATCGCGGTTTTGCAAGTCATGAGCCATCACTCGTTGCTTGGTCCGCAGGGTTGAAATGGATTGCAGGACATCACGATATTCCGCAGCCTTTTCAAATTCCAAATTGCCAGCAGCCGCCTTCATCTTGTCCTGAACTTCCTTGACAATCTTATCATCATGCCCCGTCAAGAACTGGGCCACTTCCTTAGCCATCTTGTCATAGTCAGACAGGCTGGGCAGGTTTTCCCCGTGAGCCAAACATTGCCCCAAATGATAATAAAGACAATACTTGTTCTCAGGCAATTTACACTTGCGGAAAGGATAGAGGCGCTCCAATAGTTTGAGGGTCTGATTGGCCGCACCCACATCGGGATAGGGACCAAAATACTGACCACCGTCCTTCTTAATCTGCCGTGTAATGAGCAGCCGTGGGTGACGTTCTTTAGTAATTTTGATAAAAGGATAAGACTTGTCATCCTTGAGCATGATGTTATAGCGAGGCTTGTTTTCCTGAATCAGATTGATTTCCAACAAGAGCGCCTCGATATTAGAATCCGTTACGATAAATTCAAAGTCCGCAATCTCTGACACCAAGGCCTCTGTCTTGGTATCATGGGCACCACGAAAATAAGACCGCACTCGATTGCGCAGGTTTTTGGCCTTGCCCACATAGATAATCTTACCGTACTTGTTTTTATGGAGGTAGCAACCCGGACTGTCCGGCAGCAACTCCAACTTATGCTTGATCAAATCGTTCATAGGTCTATTATAGCAAATTTTCTGATAATCGAGCTTATTGCATTCCTTTTTACACTAGACTTCTTGGAATATATCCGCATCTATACTACAAAAATATTGATAGAAACTATTGCTTTTGTACTAATTCAGCAGTATAATAGATGTAATTAATTGTATATATTATTCGAAGAACATTGGAGTACGGCTTGGAATACCTAGCAAGCTCCTACTTTTAGTTCACGAATAACAAGGAGGTTACTATGATACAATTTGACCATATCACAAAAACATACGGCGAAACAATCGCACTTGATGACCTAAATTTGACAATTGAAAGCGGCGAGATTTTCGGTTTAATTGGTCACAATGGGGCAGGAAAAACAACGACAATCAGTCTATTGACTTCGATAATCGAAGCCAGTTATGGAACTATTTCTGTTGATGGTTTAAACCTAGAGGAAAACCGCGATGAAGTCAAGAAACGTATAGCCTACGTTCCAGATTCGCCAGACATCTTCCTACACTTAACAGCTTTTGAATACTGGCACTTTATGGGCAAGGTCTATGGTGTAGAAAAGGATACAGTTGATGACCGTATCGCTAAACTATCTAGTCTATTTGATATGACCGCGCGCCAGCATGAGCCTATTGATAGTTTTTCACACGGTATGCGTCAGAAAACCATTATTATTGGTGCATTGATCCCTAACCCTGATATTTGGATTTTGGATGAACCCCTAACTGGACTGGATCCTCAGGCCTCTTTCGACCTAAAACAAATGATGAAAGAACATGCTCAGTCTGGTCACACCGTTCTATTTTCTACACACGTCCTTTCAGTAGCTGAACAACTCTGTGACCGCATTGCTATTCTCCGAAAAGGGCAACTCATTTTCGTAGGAAGTCTTGATGAACTCAAATCACAGTATCCAGATAAAGATTTGGAAACCATCTATTTGGAATTAGCTGGACGCCAACAAGTGAAGGCAGGTGAGGAAGTATGAGTAAATCCATCATTTGGGAACTAGTAAAGATTAATATTCTTTATTCCAACCCTCAACTTCTAGCTTCCGTCAAGAAGAAACAAAGTAAGCGCAAAGACGCCTCCTTTTCAGCCTATAAAAGTGTCCTCTTGCAACAAGTATTTATGGTTTTGAGTTTCGGACTTCTCTATTCTGTCTTTTTCATGGGAGTAGATTATAGTCAGTCCATCGGTTTCTTTTCTCTGCAACTAGCGCTCTTTACCATTATTGCCATTGTCTACGGTTTTACAGGTTTCTTCTCCGTTTTCTACGATAGTAAGGATACAAAATTGTATTTAGCACTTCCCCTGAAGCCACAAGAAGTCTTTCTCGCTAAAATCCTCTCTGCACAAGGGATGGTCCTACCCTTCCTCATGCCGTGTCTGTCTTTACTTCTGATCACTTACTGGCAAATTGGCGGTCCGCTCCTCGCCTTAGCTTCCATTCCTTCCTTTTTGATTCTCTGGATTTTAGTTAATTTAGTCAATCTGATTATCATGCACTTTGTTGGGGAAGTTCTGACAAAAAGCCCTCGTAAAACATTGATTTCTACAATCCTGATGACAGGTTCTTCCTTGCTGGCTTTTGCTGCGCTCATGTTCCTGCAATCCCAGCAGACCGTTTCACTCGAATCTGGTGGCTTTGTTGATTTTCCTATCATACCTATATTTGCTGGATTCCATTACTTGGTCAGCCATACTATATCACTAGAGACACTCCTTCATTTTGGACTTCCTCTCATTTTGATGTTTGGACTTATTGTGTTTGCGTTTAAAACTGTCATTCCCAACTACTTTAATCAAGTTTTGGCGATTGAAAATGCTTCGACAAAACGGACCAATAATGCTAAATCTGCCAAGATTCCTAGCAATCTCAATCAGGCTTTAGTGAAACACCACCTATCTACTCTTAAAGATAGCAACCTCATGGTCCAAACCATGATACAACCAATCATCATGGGAGTTGCGCTTTTTCCAAGTTTTAGCCGTTTCACGGAGAATGGTGGTCTAAGTTCAGTTGAATGGGATTTCTTTGGTATTGCTCTATTAGCTGGATTCTTGCTTGGCAGTCTATTTGCTGGTTCTACAACCTTCATCGGAGTAGCCATGTCATTGGAAAAGGAAAATTATCATTTCATTCGAACACTTCCTATAAGTTTCAAAAAATTTATCATCCAAAAATTCTGGGTATTGGCTGCCGTACAATTCGCACTTCCAACTCTACTTTACTTTGCTTTAGCTCTAGGTTTCATGAAAGTCAAACTCATTCTAGCAGTCTTCTTTACAGTCGGCATCATCATTTCAGCCCTGCTAACTGGTCAGATTTATTACTGGCGTGACCAACGACTCCTTATGCTCAACTGGCAAAATAGTAACCAGTTATTTGGTCGCGGAGCGGGTCAATGGTTAATTGCTGGATCAATCATAGGAACAATGTTTCTCGGAGCCATTATTCTAGTTGTCAGCATCATATTAGCTGGCACTATTGGTGCAGCTTATGTAAGCTCAGCCTTGATGACCTTACTATTTGTTCTATCCGCTGCTCTTCAACTTTATATCTACAAAGCTTATTGGCAAAAACTAAAATAGATTGGACGTTGTCCAATCTATTTTAGTTTTCTGCGTAATATTCCTGACCGTATCCTTCTACTTCAGCATTGATTTGCCAAGAGATACCAAACTTGTCTGTTACATTACCATAGGCAGGAGACCAAGGAACTGCTTGAAGTTCCATATTGATAGCAGTTGCATCTACAGATAACTTGCTGTATAGTTCCTGCGCTGTCTCAGCATCGTCTGTGATAAGCGCAACTGTAATATTGTCACCTACTGTATAAGGCATTTCTGGGTTGTTGTCTGACAACATAAAACGTTGACCATTCAAACGAAACTGTGCATTCATCACGTAATTTTCTAGTTCAGCAGGGCAGTCTGGTAAGAAATCTTTAAATAGATTTACTTGCTCCACTGTTGCCCCAAGAGCATTTTTATAAAACTCGATGGCTTCCAAACCATTACCATTAGTAACCAAGTATACTTCCATTGCTTTAAGCATGATGGACCTCCAAAATTATGATGGTTTATTATATCACGAGTTAGTTATACGGACAAATTTTTCGACTTATTTCTGACTAAATGTAAAATTAGTAATCTCCGCCTGGTACACCAAAATATTCTTCCAAGGTCAAGCCTGAATTGTAAATATCTGTCGCTTCTTGACCAATATATCGCACATGCCAGGATTCTGCCATATAGCCTGTGCTAGACTCTTTTCCTGGAAGATAGCGGACAACAAAGCCATATAGATGTGCATTCGTAGCCAACCACTGAGAAGCATTGGGCTCTTCTAATAAATTACCACTTGTATCCAATAAATCAAAGGCTAATCCTGTCTGATGTTCACTATATCCAGCTCTTGCAGAATACCTATCTGCCGCTGCTTGTCCTTCCTGATTTACATAAGACTGGTAGAGACTTGCCTGAGTTTCATAGGAACGAAATCCACTATAGTTATTGGAGATACCAAATCCTAGCGCCTGCATATCTGCTATTAATCGTTGAAAAGCTGCTAAGGCTTCAGGATTTTCGCCCGGTGCATAATCAGCTGCAAGCGGATGCTTTTTATTTGCGATAATCACTTCGCCATATTTTCCTTGTACACTATAATAGGAACCGTTAAAATTTACCTGAGTCTCTGTACTTGTTACTTCTTGATTCGTTTCCGCCGATGTAGAGCTGCTTGTTGACTGCTCCGAAGTTGTTGAAGCAGACTGACTTGAAGTAGTCGAAACAACTGTTGACGAATTTTTTGTAGTATTGGCCTGATTTGTATTTTGATGACATGCTGCTAGTAACAGTATTGTTGGCAAGCATAATAGAATAGTACGTTTCATTAACATCACCCCGTTCTCTTATAATTATCTCTATTGTAGCACAATCATAAGACCCCGTCTAATAACGGCTTATGGTTTTAACTACTATTGATACTTTTAGTGTTCATTGAATTTCTCTCGATTCTTTTCCTTCAAGTAGTGGTATTCACGATAACATACATGTCATAAATAGAAACACCAGCCTTTCGACTGGTGGACATATATGATGTTAAATAGTCGTATTCACAAGTAAAGTGATTTATATACAAAATAGTTTTTTAGGAGATACTGACTATATTTTGAAAAATCCGTCTTAGCTAGAGATACTGAAACTAGATACCTCATCAGTAGTTTCTAAACAAACATTATTGTTGATTTTTAGATGACATACCGTTTTTTATGATGTCTTCTACCTTCACATCCGGTTTATTATTTAGCACTCCTAAAAATACAAGAATACTAAGGATGATACAAATCGTCTGCTCGATTTGGTTTAAGGTACGACTACATTCAATATTAAAATAACAAAATAGGACATTATCAACGAGCATCAATACTAACGAAATGAGTCCAATCCAAAACATATGTTTTTTTAAACGATTCTTTATTTGTTTCATATCTATACTCCTTTTTGATGTATAAAAATACATTTTAACATAAATAAACCGTTAATTCAAAAAATATGGGATAAAAAATATGATAAAGCAATCGAAATTTGACTGAACAGATTAAATATATCAGCACAATAAAACGGGTGATGATACCGAGTTGATAGAAACTACGTATCATCATCCGTTTGTCAGCTGTAGGGAGAAAGAAATTTTATCCGATTAGCTTGATGTCCGTTCTTCTCATTGTTTACCCTGCAATAAATAATGAGAAGAAACTTGTACCAACCATATCCGCAAGAGCATGTCCTAAGAAATATGGCAATAAATTGTCATTTTTCCTTGTGTACATGTAGTAATAGAAAAGGCCGAAGGCTACACCAATAACAAGAGCAGATACCATTCCTTGATAGGTATGGAAAGATATACGGACAATTGTTGAAAAGAGTAAGACCAGCGAACGCTTTTTCTTATCTGTACTCAACAATAAGCCTAAGAAAAAGAACTCTTCATAGAAGCCATTAAACAAGGAATAGATAACTGTGCTGTAGTCAACGGCTAGGAAACGGTTGAGCACTGTCATGATATTCCAGTCATAGTAAGGAAAGTATCCGAGGAAATTATACCCACCAGACAGACCTGGAATATATGAAAAAGCTGTAAATGCCAAATCGCTAATCAGACCAGCACCGATGAAAATCAGTGGTCCCCAGAGCAAAACTCTCCACTCTAATTTTACTTTTAGCTGCTTGAAATCATAATTACGAATCAATAAATACACCAGGGCAAACAGGAATAACTTTCCTTGATTGGCTAGAGCCCACCAATTATCGGTTGGACTAAACGATAGAACTCCTGTTTCAATGGTTTCTGTTGCGGAAAATGATGCTATCCATTGCATGGTTGAGGTATAAATAGCATTACCACATAAAATCGTTGTGATAATAATCAAATCTATCCAAGTGAGTTCTTTTAGGGGCTTTGTTGGACGAATACGTCTCAGTAATCTTTTCACTTTTTCCTCCTTATATTTTTGTACATATTCTTTCTGTATAATTATATACTAAAATCCTTATAAGTTTCTTAAAATATCTTATAGCAAATCTAATAATTCTTGATAACTATGAATGGTATAGGTTGGAACTGCTTTACTCTTGTTTATCATATGAGTCGGATTGTACCAAACAGTATCCATACCAGCATTATTTCCGCCTTGAATATCTGCTGTCAAACTGTCTCCAATCATTAAGGCTTGGGCAAAGTGAAAACCTGCAATCTGCTCTGCTATTTTTTCATAAAAATCAGTCGCAGGCTTTTGCGTCCCCATCTGCTCAGAAATAAATACTTCTTTAAAATACGATTGAATCGGTGAGTGAAGCAAGCGATTTTCCTGTATATAGGTCACGCCGTTGGTCGCTGCATAAATCTGGTAGCCTCGGTGTGTCAATTCCTGCAAAAGCTTATCTGCACCTGTAAAAATTTGTCCCTGCCGCCCAATAAATTCTTGGTAGCGCAAGGCCATCTCCCTTCCATCAACTTGCCGACCAAAGTGGGCAAAGGTCCGTGAAAAGCGGGTGTTTATTAGCTCTTTCTTTGTAATGTTCCCTTTTTCCAAATCCTTCCACATGCCCTGATTGAGCGGTCGATAGACTTCTTTAAAAGCTTGAATATCTTCAACCTCCATAGCTGTCAAAAACTGGGTTAAGGCTACTTCTTCTCCACGGCTAAAATCCAGAAGAGTATGGTCAAGATCAAAGAGTAAGTGTTTGTATTGCAAGATGATAGGTCCTTTCTAAGCAGAAACTACTGAAACGATATCAGGCAGTATATCTAAAGTATACCACAGTTTCTAAAAAAATAGCTCCGTGTCCTAGGCTCTATTATACTGTTTTTCAGTTTTCAGTAGCTCTGGACGTACGGGTTTCCTCATCATATTATGCAAGCGCTAGTTTGTTCAAGTAAAGAGAAGAGGACTCGCAGAAAAAGGCAATCGTAGTAGCCTTAACTACACACGATTGCCACTGGTTGGCTTAAACCCCTTAAACCTTCTCAATTTTGAAGGAATACTGGTTTCAAAAGCCTAGAAAAAACATTTCCTTGCGAATATTTTTAATTCATTTGACGAGGTTCAATAGTTACAGCACGTCCTGCTAACGAAGCTGGTTCACCAAGATACCAAGTTTTAGCGTAATAGTTCTTCATGACTGCTACCAGAGGGAAAGATTTGTTAGCTTTACTTGGATCTGTTACTTCTGTGACCAATTCATAGGTTGCCAGACCATCACTGCTAGGATTATCTATATAATAAATATCTGAAAACGCGTTTTCATCTTTCCATTGGTTTACTTGACCACTGCCTACACGTCCTGCTGACCACCCCCATTGGCTATCAAAGTTTCGGTCTCCATAAGTAGAAAAATTCTTTTTAAAATGGCGATATGGACTATAGGAACCATTATTGTCACCATTAATATCTTCTGGGAAATTACCAATTATATCTTTTCCTGTCTGCTTATCAACAATCTTTTTCAATTGCATACCATCAGGGATGATAAAATAATATCCTCCCTTATCATATCGAAGGTTCCAAAGGGTAGAATTAAATTTTACCGTCCATTTTACTTCATTTTCAGAGTCTCCAATCGTTGCATCAATGGATACTGACTTTTTGACCGAGTCGTTATAATTAGTTTCTTGAATAGGATCCCCTAGAGAAAAGATAGGTGAATTTTGAGGGGTGTTATTTGTTATTTGCACATTTCCGTCTGACTCAATTGCTTTTACAGTTGGTGTCTGTGTAAACAGCAATCCTCCCAATACGGTAGCACTTAAAAATAAACTTGATATAATTTTACGTTTGCTCATAAGAGTCTCCTTCTTTTATTTGATCTATTTTTGCGCTAGCTACAAAAATATTGGCAAGCTAATCGTCCCATTTCTAGACTATCCCTTCCTTACTAAGATGAGAATCTCTAGCAAATAAAAGACTTTTAACTACTATCAGTATAACAATACAAGTAGTATTTTCTCTTGGAGCTATCCGTTTTTTTTCTATATTTGTGGTTTAGCATATGGATTGTAAGACACACTCTAAAAACATCCGATTCAAAATTTGCTTATCTAGTTGTCAACAAAGCCTGCAAGATTGTTTCGATGCTTTAAGCAGTATACAAAAAATCACCTCAAACAGTCAGGTCAAGATCCATTTTGAGGTGTCATATATCGTTCTAAAAATAATATTATGAAGACGTCGCAAGTCTTGTAAAATGCGATGTTTCCTTTTTACTTTTAGTTCATCCCTACTCTTCCTTACTAATCGGTGCTAAGCTTGCCAAGACTTTTTTGAGGCCCATTTCTGGGAAATTGATTTTGAGTTCTTGGTTGCTGCCTGAGCCTGATACTTCAAGGACTGTTCCGCGTCCCCATTTCTTGTGGGCTGCGATGTCACCAACTGACCAGTTGGTGCCTGAGCCAGACGATTTGTTACTTGATGCGAAAGGCATACTGCCTCCGAGCTTGGCAGATGGTTGTACGGATGCTTTTCGACTTTGCATGGCTTGTTGCAAACTCATACCTTGTCCAAACTGTGTCGCTCTGCCATTGACATAAGAAGCCTTAAAGCTAGTATTGGCTGGACGAGCGAGGCCTTGATAATCAAGCAAGTCACTGGAAATTTCTCGAATAAAGCGGCTTGGTTGGTTGTAGTTGGTGCGACCGAAAAGAAGTCGAGAATTGGCATTGGTCAGGTAGAGAGTCTGCTCAGCACGGGTGATGCCTACGTACGCCAAACGACGTTCTTCTTCCAATTCGTCCTCTTCTTCTGCTGCACGACTGAGTGGGAAGACATTTTCCTCCATGCCAATCAAGAAAACAACTGGAAATTCCAGACCCTTGGCCGCATGGAGAGTCATGAGGGTCACTTCTGAAGATTCTGTATCGCCATCATCTGTATCCGCAATCAGTGCCAAATCAAGCAGGAAGCGTGTCAAGCGATCCAGACCTGTCTCTTCTTCCTCAGCATCCTTTTCATCAAAGTTTTTGGTAACAGAAAGGAATTCCTGAATGTTTTCTATGCGAGCATTGGCTTCCAGCGTATTTTGTGCGGCAAGGGCATCGATGTAGCCTGTTTGGTTCAATACTGCCTCAACTACTTGGGTAACCGTCAAGTTGTCTAATTGATTACGAAGATTATAGAGGAGATTGGCTAGGTCAAAGACTGCCTGTGCTGCCTTCCCTTTAATCGGCGACAACATAATATCCTGAGAAGCTTCTAGCAAGGACATGCTGTGGCTGGTCGCAAAATCACGGAGTTTGTCAACCGTACCAGGTCCAACGCCACGCTTTGGCTCATTGACAATGCGTTCATAGGAGATATTGTCCGATGGATTTGCGATGATATTCAAATAAGAAATCACATCTCGGATTTCCTTACGGCTGTAGAACTTGGTGCCTCCAACCATGGTATAAGGGATATTGGACTTGAGCAGGGCTTCTTCAATGGTACGGGATTGGGCATTGGTCCGATAGAGAACTGCAAAATCCTTATAAGCCTTGCCTTCTCGATGCAACTGGTCAATCTGCCCTGCAACAAAAATCGCCTCGTCATTCTCATCTCTGGCACGATAGTAGGTAATCAAATCCCCTTGGGCATTCTGGGTCCAGAGTTTTTTGGGACGGCGGTTGCGGTTGTTTTCGATGACCTCATTGGCAGCCTGCAAGACGTTCTTGGTCGAACGATAGTTTTCTTCCAAAAGGACAACCTTGCTCTCTGGATAATCCTTTTCAAAGTCCAGGATATTTTGCATATCCGCACCACGCCAACCATAGATAGACTGGTCCGCATCTCCGACCACGCAGATATTCTTGAAACGTGATGCCAGGAGCTTGACCAATTGGTACTGGGCATGGTTGGTATCCTGATACTCATCGACATGGATATACTGGAATTTCTGCTGGTAATAGGTCAGGACCTCTGGATTTTGGTCAAAAAGGCGGAGCGTCAACATGATCAAATCATCAAAGTCAACGGCCTCTGACTGTCTGAGTTCCTTTTGATAAGCCGTGTAGCATTTAGCAACAATCTGCGTGTATAGGTCGCCAGCCTGGGCTTCAAATGCCTTGTCATCAATCAAGTCGTTTTTGGCATTAGAAATGGTTCCCAAGATTGAGCGTTCACTCCACTTTTTCGGGTCTAGATTGAGATTTTTCAAAATCCGTTTCATGAGACTGCGTTGCTCACCTGGATCGACAATCGTAAAATTGCGGTTGTAGCCGATATGGTCAGCATCTCGACGCAAAATCCGTACGCACATGGAGTGGAAGGTAGCAATCAAACAATCTTGAGTAGCAGGATTGAGGGCGTAGGCCCGCTCCTTCATCTCACGCGCCGCTTTATTGGTAAAGGTAATGGCTAAGATATTCCAAGGATTAACCATTTTTTCATCAATCAAATAAGCGATACGGTGGGTCAGGACTCGCGTCTTACCCGAACCAGCCCCTGCCATAATCAATAGCGGACCTTCCGTCGTCTGTACCGCTTCTGCCTGTCT
Source organism: Streptococcus sp. 2022WUSS083 (assembly GCF_044427155.1). Lineage (NCBI taxonomy): Bacteria > Bacillati > Bacillota > Bacilli > Lactobacillales > Streptococcaceae > Streptococcus > Streptococcus sp. 2022WUSS083. The sequence continues at coordinate 307,924 of NZ_JAOTGK010000003.1, forward strand.
GTCATTCATTCCGTTTAATAATGGGTTCATTTTCTCATACTTTCTCTAAAACTTCATACTCTCCATTATACCAAAAAATCAATCAAAAAGTAGTCCCAGCAATGTAGAACAAAATTTCTCACCAAAAAAGCCCAGAGTCATCTCTGAGCTTTTGTATTCAATTAATTATTCAGCACCCAAGGCAGCTACTGTGATGTAGTTGTAAGGTTTGTTGAAGTGTGGCAAGAAGAATAAGTCTGTCAAGGCCAATTTTTCGATTGTTACACCTTCTTGGATTGCCAATGAGAAGAGGTGGATACCCAATGAGATATCTTCACGAGCAGCCATTTGCGCACCAAGGATACGACGTGAATCTTTATCGTAAACAATCTTGATAGTTACTGGGAAGTTGCCGTGCTCCATGAATTCTGGTTTTTGGTTGTCAGTTACTTCAGTAACCGCAGCATTCAAACCAAGACGAGTTGCTTTTTCAAGTGTCAAACCTGTTGATACAAGGTTAAGACCGTAGATAGAGATACCGTTAGACCCTTGTACACCGATACCTTCAAGGTCAGTACCACAGATGTTGTGAGCTGCTACGATACCAGTACGTACTGCGTTTGAAGCCAAAGCGATGTAGCTTGTGTCGCCAGTAGCGTTGTCGTAGATTGTTGCACAGTCACCGATAGCGTAAACGCCTGGGATTGAAGTTTCTTGGCGTTTGTTTACAAGGAAGGCACCGTTACGGAAGCGCTCGATTCCTTCACCTGCAAATGCAGTGTTTGGACGGAAACCAACAGCCAAGATAACCATGTCAACATCGTATTCGTTCTTATCAGTGATGATTTTCTCAACTTTACCATTACCAGCAACTTCTTTAACAGTTTCGCCAAAGGCAAGTTGAATACCATGCTCTTCCATGTTTTTAGCCATAAGGTCTGACAAGTCGCGGTCATAGTAACCAGCCAAACATGTATCCACAACGTCGATAAGGATAACTTCTTTACCTTTACGTTGGAATGCTTCTGCAAGCTCAACACCGATGTAACCAGCACCAACAACTGCTACGCGGTTGATGTCTTTGTTTTTCAATTTTTCAATAACATCTGCTGAGTTTTGGTACAATTTAACGAATTGCAAGTTTTCAAGAGTTGCTTCAAATTCAAGAGAACCTTCTTTGATTTCAGCACCTTTGATTGGTGGCAAGATAGGTTGTGAACCAGTTGCGAAAAGAAGTTTTTCAAATGATTCAACATGTTCTTGACCATTTACAAGCGCTGTAACTGTTTTGGCATCATAGTCAATGTTTGTAACAGGTGACTCCATGTATACTGTCGCGCCCAAGCTCTCCAACTCTTCTTTGTTTGAGTAGAAAAGTCCTTCAGGACCGCCAATTTGCTCACCGATCCACAAAGCCATACCACAACCCAAGAATGAAATATTTGAGTTTTGGTCAAATACAACGATTTCATTTTCTTGACCATAATTTGTCAACATAGTTTTGATTGCGGCAGTACCAGCATGGTTAGCACCGACAACAACGATTTTAGCCATAATGTAAAATCTCACTTTCGAAAATATATTTTTTTACGAACTATATTATACAATATAAATGTTACCGATTTCAAAAAATATGCTCAGAATATCACATTTTTTTCAAAAAGTTTTTGAAATGCTATTTTCTTTAAACAATGTAAAGATATATAAAAGCAAAAAACCTAGATTTCTCTAGGTTTCTCTTAACGTACTTGTTCAAAACGCAGATGTACAATAATCTTATCGCCATAGCCGTTACGTTCCAAATCACGCTGCAAGCGATAGGAAATGTAATGCTCAGCAATAGAAATATACCCTGCATCTAAAAGACGGTGTTCAACTTGCGACTGAACCATGCTAATCGTTGGTCGCTCTGTATGAGCTTCTTCCAAGTCAAGCACTACTTTCTTTGTGACCTGTGCAAGATTTTTCCGCCAAGTTTCATCAATGACATAAACTGTCTGTGCAGCTTTAATGATGGCTTGGTAGATTTTATCTGGATCAAATTCAACAATCTCTCCACTACGTTTAATGACTTGCATAAAAGCTCCTTTCTGGTTTTCAGTAAACCCTTTCATACTTACATTATCTAGGTTTTTATGTATTTTGTCAAGTATTCTTTTTCATAAATTTTGCCTTGGCTTATTTTCGCTGAAAGCCCTTCAGTATGATATAATGGACCTATTAAAATGAAATAAGGAGAAAATCATGACAAACGCAATGCCTAAACGTCAAGAAATTGATGTGCAATTAACCTGGGATACGGACATTTTATTTCCGACCCCTGACAACTACAAAGAAAATTTAACAGCCTACGCTAAGCAAGTGACAGCTTTCGAATCGAATTACAAAGGGAAGCTAACTGATAAAGATACCATCGTTTCCGCCTTAACAGAATACGAAAAAATCGTTATTCTTGATAGCAGACTTTCCCACTATGCCTTCCTTCCTTTGGAAGTCGATAAGATGAATACTGAATTGGCGAGCCTGGCCAACGAATACGACCTCGTTTCTGCCAAGGCACGTCCTCAACGAGATTTCCTCTATTCAGAACTTGGTCAATTAGATGAAGCCTTTCTACTTGAATTAAAAGAAGAACAACCACAATGGGCTGCTTTCTTCGATGCTATTCTCCGTGACAAGCCGCATCAGCTTCATCCACTACAAGAAGAACTCCTTTCAAATTTTGCTCCAACCTTTGGTCAGCCATATAATAATTACGGTGTGACCAAGTTTGAAGATATGACCTTTGATAACTTCGAGGCAAATGGCGAAACGCTCGGCAATAGCTATGTGCTCTTTGAAAATGATTATGAACTCAGCCATGATACCGAAATCCGTCGCAATTCAGCTGCTGGTTTCTATTCAACCTTGAAAAAATACAAGAATACAACTGCAGCAACTTATTTGTCTCATATCAAAAACGAGCAAATCGAAGCTCGTTTGCGTGGATTTGACAATACGATTGACTTCCTCTTGCATAGTCAAAATGTCTCTCGCGATCTCTTTGACCGTCAGATTGATGTCATCATGAAGGAATTGGCTCCTCACATGCGTCGCTATGTGAAATTGGTTGCTAAGGCTCATGGTTTGGATAAAATCACTCATGCTGACTTGAAAATCAGTCTACCATCTGAATACAATCAACGCATTACTCCTGAAGAATCCAAACAATTCTTGATTGACTGCTTGGGTATTCTTGGAGAAGATTATGTGAAAATGATTGAACAATCATTTGATGAGCGTTGGATTGACTTTGCTCAAAACGAAGGTAAGGCTACTGGTGGCTTCTGTGCTACTCTTTACGATGGACCATCTTACATCTTACTTTCATGGACAGGCTTGATGAACGAGGTCTTGGTATTGGCTCACGAATTGGGACATGCTGGTCATTTCCAATTGGCTAAGAAACAAAGCGTCCTCAGCTACGATCCATCCCTCTACTTCATCGAGGCGCCTTCTACTGCAAATGAAGTTTTAACATGTAACACCCTTTTGAAAAACAACCAAGATCCTGGCTTCCAGGCTTACTTGATTAGCGAGTTGATCAGCCGTACTTACTTCCACAACATGGTCACTCACTTGCTTGAAGCAGCCTTCCAACGTGAAGTCTACACTCGTTTGGACAATGATGAATACCTCAATGGTGATATTCTCTGCCAAATCAAGTTGGATGTCATCAAGGAATTCTGGGGTGAAGACTTTGAAATCGGTGACGATGCAGGTCTTATCTGGATGCGTCAACCACACTACTACATTGGTTTGTATCCATATACCTACTCAGCTGGTTTGACCATCGGTACGGCTATGGCTAAGCAATTGGAAGAACATCCTGAAGAAGTTGTTGAAAAATGGTTGGAAACCTTGTCACTCGGTGCAAGTCTTTCTGCCCAAGACCTTGCTAAACACGCAGGTGTTGACGTTTCGACTGATCAACCACTTAAAGAAACTATTGCTTATGTCGGATCCTTGGTGGATAAATTGGAAACACTAATCTAAGACACATAAAAGGCTTGAACACATTGGTTCAGGCCTTTTTGTCTGTTCTTTCTTGGTACCAATTTCTCACATAGATCAATTCATCCTGACTTAGAAAATGCCCTTTGTCAAAACGAGCTAGGTTGGCTCTGGGAAAGGCTGACGCTTGCCAATCATCTACAAGATTTTCAAGAGTGACTGGGTCGACATATGGGTCATTCTGCCCCAGTGTAAACAAAATCTCTGCTCTGCTATTTTCCCTAGGAAACGCATAATCTAAAGCCGAAGGGTGGAGCAAGATATAATTGTCCGCCAGATTTGACTGTTTGGTCAACAAACCCATGATGAAGTTGGCACCATTTGAAAAGCCAACAAAGGTAATCTGTAGATAGGGCTGGATGTCTAAGTCCTGCCAAAAATCCAGAAAAGCCGACAAGCGCAGTTCAAAATCGACAAGATCCAGCTGACCGTCAATGAGAGGTGCAAAGAAACGCCTTTCCCTGCCTTGACCCCAACTTCCATCCAAGGAAAGGACAGAGTCTTCTGGATCCAGCTGTTGGCGGAGAAAGAGCATGGATTCCTTGTTGCCGCCTGTTCCGTGGGAAAAGACCAAGAGACGGGGACTGGTCCCTTTGATAAAGCAATAATCCATACTTCATTTCTCCTAATAACGCTGGGAGAGATTTTTTTCGATTTCCTGTCTGTCCTCTTCAAAAAAACTTGGCAAGAACAGTTCAACTTTATCCAGCAGCTTATCTTGTCTTGGCATGGTAGCCTCTCTTTCGCCAGCCATGGTCGCAACCTCAAACATGAGATAATTGGGCGCTCGGAAGTACAGGGAATGCATGAAATCTCGATTGATAATCCCAGAATGTGGACGATTGATGAGATTTAAGCGACTAATCAAGTCTTCCAAGTCAGACTCATCTAAGACACCAAATGCAATATGATGAATAGCCCCAACTCCCATCACGCTGATTGGCGACTCTTGGTCAAGGATCAAATAAAGTCGATGTTGGAAGGTGTTGTCAAAGAGTAGAGAAATCACCATCTTATCTTTAAAAACAAATCGGCTTTCCTCGACAAATCCAAAGGTTTCGGTCAGCAAACTTAGTAATGCCTTTTCTTCACGAATTCGCATGTGAAGACTGGCAATACCAAGAATGGCGTATTCCGACGAAATTTCATCTGTTTCATACGGAAACATCTCTCCAAGTGAGTCATGATAGGTCAAGCCAAGCAACTGCCCATCTTCATCTTGGAAATTTAAAATATGTCCATTTCCAAAGGCCTGAATTCCTTCGTTTTCCACTTCAAACTCTGTCAATCTTTTCTGCCAAAATTCCAAGGCAGCAAAATCTTTGACTAGAAAAATGGTTCGTTCCAAACGATTGCTGCCAGGCCGATGACTAGGATGACTGGGCATATCAAAAATGGTAAATTCCGTTCCATAGCGGCCTTCATCATCACCGAAAAAGAGATGATACATGCTTGAATCTTCTTGATTGACAGTTTTCAAAGTCAATTTTAATCCGAGAATATGATGATAAAAATGATAGGCTTGTTGAATATTTCCTACCAAGCTTGAAATGTGATGAATACCTGTATTGTTCATAAGATGGCCTCACTGATTATGATAGACTTATTTTATCACTAATTATTGATATAAAACAATCTTTTGCTCACGATTGACAGCCAAGTAATAAAAAACTTCCCTAACCATTGCTGATTAGAGAAGGATATTTCTTAAAAAATGAGACCATAAAGGAGAGCCGCAAGCAAGCCTCCGATGATTGGACCAACTACTGGTACCCAAGCATAACCCCAATCCGAATCTCCCTTGTGCTTCAATGGAAGAATGGCATGCATGATCCGAGGACCAAGGTCACGCGCAGGGTTTAGGGCATATCCTGTTGGACCACCAAGAGAAACTCCAAGGGAAACAATCAAACCGCCGACGATTAAAGTGCCAAGACCTGTTGGAAAATCATACTGACCGAAAGCCAGTAATCCCAAGACCAAAACAAAGGTTCCGATTGCTTCGCTAATTGTATTCGAAACAAGGTTGCGGATGGCAGGACCAGTAGAAAAAGTTGCCAATACAGCACCAGTGTCTTCTGTTGCATCGTAGTGATCTTTGTACATGAGGTAGACCAAGATACTTCCGATAAAGGCTCCGAGGAATTGGGCAAGAATGTAAGGGACTACAGAAGCCCATGGGAGATTTCCTGCAAAGGCCATTGCAGTTGATACCGCTGGGTTGAGGTGGGCAGGTCCCAATAAACCACTCACAAAAGCTGCCATGGCTACTGCTAGACCCCAACCAATTGTGATTACAATCCAACCAGCATCCTTGGCCTTACTCTTATCTAGTACTACCCCTGCTACCACACCATTACCTAGTAAGACTAGTAAGGCGGTTCCCAATACTTCACCGATTAATTCATTTGTCATTATGCACCTCTTATTATTTATCTTTCAAATACGCCAAATCATTCTTAACAAGCGTATCAGCCAACAATTGTTCCTGTTGCGCAACTTCTTCTTCTGACCAAGCATAGTACGCTGCCATTTCTTTCAAAATGTCTGGTGCTACTGCATCCAACTGCTCACGCATAAAGAGCATGTAGTTGGTACGACGGAGAAGATAGTCAACTGCAGTTAAAGTCATTTCTTCCTTCATAGCATAGTGAAGGGAAAGCAAGTCACGCTTGTTCAAGTCAGAAACGGCTTCTACCTTATGGTTCAAGGCAAATACTTTTGGCGCATTTGAGCCGTACAAGTTTGCCAAGTAAAGTGCATCATCATAGACAAGACCTTTCTTCACACCTAGTTGAGCAAGATGTTCGATTTCTTCTGCAACGTTAGCTGGGTTCAATTCACCACCAGAGACTGGGTAGGTTTTAGAATTGATGAGTTTGAAGCTGCGACCATATTCTTCTTTAAGGATGTCTGCAACCTTTTCCATTGCTCCTTCGGCCATCTTACGGAAGTCCGTGATTTTACCACCTGCAAGAGTCAGCAAACCATTGTCATCACGATCAAGGGCAGAGCCACGTGATACTGCCGAAGGATCCAAGTGTTTTTCAGAAACACTACCTTCCAAATGTGTTAAATCGTGTTCCACATCGTCACGAGTCTTTTCATTGTTCAGATAGCCTTTGACGGTTTCAATCAAGCTATTAAAGCTGTCATCGCTGAGTTTTCCGTTATTTCCACCATTGTAGTCAGAAGCACCATTTCCAGACAAGAGGGGACGAAGACCTGCCCAGCCGCTCTCGATGTCATCCAAGGTCAAGTTTGCTTCTGGGAAGCGATTGTTGACAATATCAAGCAGGTAGTCAACGTCTTCTTGAGTTACCATCGGATTCGCCAAATCACCAGTGTAGTCTGTATCTGTCGTACCAAAGTAGGTTTTATTTTCACGTGGAAGGACAAAGACCATGCGACCATCTGCGTGACCTGTATCAAAATAAGTCGGCTGTGGCACAGACAAGCGAGAACTATCGACAACAAGGTGCACACCCTTGGTTGGACGCATTTGAAGGACACCTGAGCCTTCGCCACCCAGATTACGGACTTCATCACTCCATGGTCCTGTTGTATTGATAACCAAACGTGCACGAATTTCAAAGGTGCTATCTGTCAGTAAGTCACGAGCGACGATACCGACAACTTTTCCAGCCTCATCTTTGATGAATTTCTCAGCTTTGACACGGCTGGCAATCAAGGCACCGTCTTTAGCTGCACGTTTAATATTTTCAATTACCAAGCGAGCATCATTGTTACGGAAGTCGAGGTAAACACCGCCACCAATCAAACCTTCTTGCTTCAAGTTTGGTTCGCGTTCAAGTACTTCTTCTTTGGTCAAGACCTTATTGGCCATATCGGTATTGTTGACGCCAGCCAAGAGGTCATAGAGGTCCATAGCCACTTTCAAGCGAAAAAGACTAAAGGTAGAACCTGGCTCATCATAAACTGGTAAAAGCATTGGGTCTGGTTTTGGAATATGTGGGGCAATATTTTGTACTACTGCGCGTTCAGATACGGTATCGGATACCACTTCCACATCAAATTGTTTGAGGTAGCGAAGACCACCGTGGACCAATTTGGTTGAGCGACTTGAAGTGCCTTCTGCAAAGTCTTGCATTTCAATCAAGGCTGTTTCCATACCGCTTGCTGCTGCCTGCAAAGCCACACCAGCACCCGTAATACCACCCCCGATAATCAAGAGGTCAAGTTGACGATCCTGCATTCGCTCAATAGCTAAGCGTCTTGTTTCTTTTGAAAATTCCATACGATTCACTTCCTAACATTCTAATAGAATTGTCTAGCTAGAAGAAAGAATCCTTTCCCCTAGCTAACAAGTCCTTTATTGCTCTTCATCCACTTCTGCAAATAGTTGAGTTGCTGCGACAGCTTTTTTCCATCCCTTGTAAAGTTGTTCTTTACGAGCTTCGTTCATGGTTGGTTGGAAGGATTGACCGACAGCGTTGAGTTCTTTCAATTCATCCAAATCTTTCCAGAAACCAACTGCTAAACCTGCTAAGAATGCTGCTCCAAGAGCTGTAGTTTCAAGGTTTTGAGCGCGTGCGATTTCAATACCCAAAATATCTGCTTGGAATTGCATGAGGAGGCTGTTCATTGCTGCACCACCGTCAACCTTCAAGACAGAAATATCAATCCCTGTATCCAATTGCATGGTATCAATAACATCACGAACCTGATAAGCAATGGATTGAAGAGTTGCTTTGACGAAGTCTTCTTTTGTTGTACCACGAGTGAGACCAAAGACTGAACCACGCGCATCTGAGTTCCAATACGGAGCTCCAAGTCCTGTAAAGGCTGGAACAACATAGACTTCATCATTGCTGGTTGACTTACGAGCAAGCTCTTCTGACTCAGGTGATGTAGTCACCATTCGCATGCTGTCACGGAGCCATTGAACCGCCGAACCAGCGATAAAGATAGAGCCTTCAAGCGCATAATAGACTTTGCCGCCGATACCATAGCCAATTGTTGTGAGAAGGTTGTTCTGTGACAACTGCATCTCTTTACCTGTATTCATCACGATGAAAGAACCAGTTCCGTAAGTATTTTTCACCATACCTGGCTCAAATGCCAATTGTCCAAATAGAGCTGCCTGTTGGTCACCTGCCATACCTGAGATTGGCACTTCTGCGCCATAGAAATGGAATGGAGCTGTTGTACCGTAAACTTCAGAGTTTGAACGAACTTCCGGCAACATGGCTTTTGGAATATTAAGAAGAGATAAAATTTCATCATCCCATTTCAACTCTTCAATGTTGTAGAGCATGGTACGAGCTGCGTTTGAATAATCCGTCACATGGCATTTCCCATCGGTCAATTTCCATACCAACCAAGTATCAATGGTTCCAAATAGAATCTCACCTTTTTCAGCACGTTCCTGCGCTCCAGGGACTTGATCCAAAATCCAACGAACTTTGGTTGCTGAGAAGTAGGCGTCGACTACAAGTCCAGTCTTTTTATGAATCATGTCTGCATGACCATCCGCCTTCAGCTGGTCAGCAATATGAGCTGTTTGACGAGATTGCCAGACAACGGCATTGTAAATTGGAAGACCTGTTTCCTTATCCCAGACAACGGTTGTTTCACGCTGGTTGGTAATACCAATTCCTTCAATCTGGTCAGGACGAACGCCACTTTCGATAAAGGAACCTGCAATCACAGACTGAACAGAATTCCAAATTTCATTGGCGTTGTGTTCAACCCAACCTGGTTTAGGGAAAATTTGCGTAAACTCTTTTTGGTAACTGCCAACTTTTTCACCTTTTTTATTGAAGATAATGGCACGTGAACTTGTAGTTCCTTGGTCAATGGCCATGATGTATTTTTCAGTAGACATAGGTCTCCCTCCTGTTTGTTTATCTTTTTTGAAAACGCTTCCGTTTTCTTGGTAACTCTATTCTAACCCATTCTTGTGAATTTTTCCTATCATTTTTTTCAAAAAAATAAAAAAATCTGATAAGCAGTGGCTAGAAAGATGATTCTATCAACTGTTATCAGAATTTATAAAATAAATTTTTCAAGGTTAAATGCACTTACATTTTTCACAAAGACTATCTGACATTGTCTAGCGATGCTCGATAGGAAAAGAAGTTTTGGTCGCCATAATCTCTGATTGACAGGACTTTTGATGGTATATCTCCTGTATCCATGCCTTTAATTGTACAATGTCTTGGATTTTCAATCGATTTCCTAGGCAATAAATTGGAAGGCTTGTATTTTCGAGGTAATCTGTAATGATCAAATCATAGTCATACCCTGCTTGATAGGGCTCAATAAGAACCTGACGATTGCCTTCTAACTTCTCCCTTAGTTGCAACAAGAGAGGATAGGATAGAACCTCGTGTAGGGAAGAAGCAAAAGCAACCTTGACCTGTATAGGCTGGACCTGACCAAAATAAATATACAAATCCGCAATATTTGTCAGATAAGAGTTCCTTATTTCTTTATTGACTTTTCTATGAAAAACTGATTTATAGACGTCTTTTAGCAAGTCTTCTGCTTCTGGATAGAAACTAGAAGCTTCTACTTCTTCCAGTTCAACGGAAGAATAAAAGAAATATAGCTGGCTCATAATTTGGTTCAAATGATAGAGCGCTTCTTCTGAGACTGGTAAATTTTCCTCAAAATATAACCGTAATTTCTGAAGAGCCAAAGAGGTAGCTTCCATAATCGGCCCACCGAAACCAAGAACCTGCTCTAATTGATGCGGCGCTAAAATGAAATGGCTAAACAGGAAAGCAAACAATGCCATAATCTCCCCTTCTTGGAAAGAGGTGGATTGTTGCTGACTTAGTGTAAAATACATCTTTCTCAAACGTCGGTAAAACTTATGTTCTTGATAGGGTTCCATCAATTTGTAAAGGGGCTTAAAATCTAGCTGTCGCAATCGAGAGCGTTGCTGTGAAATCATTAACCACAATAAAAGACGATGGGCTTGCTTGGGATTGAGCGGCGATTGATAGAAGCGTTCGAAAACCGGCAATAAGGCCTCTATTTTCCCAAGCACAAACTCTTCTTGTAATTCCGCTCTCCTAGTAGTCAAACTCAACATTTGATGTAAAAAGTACCGTATTTGAAGCTCACTACCTTTTAGACGACCACTTTTGATTCCAATACCAAATTCTGCCAATATCTGGTTCAAAGAAGCAAGATGGCGATTCAGAGTCGCTTCACTTATCAGCAATTCTTGAGCCAGCTGTTGAATAGAGACCTCTTCCTTATCAGATAAATAAACAATAATTTGATATTTGGTACTGGTTTGACAGAGATAGGCTAGGATACGATGAAGACTCAAACTGGCCTTTTTCTTCAAAAAGACCCTTTCATCTTCGAGTTGAAAAGAGAGTCCCAAGTCGGCTGCTTCTTCATTGAAAGATACAATATAGCGAAGAAGAGTTGATTTTGACAATTCTAAATAGTAACAAATATCCTTTAGTGATGGTGCCTCTTTCCTATCTTCTAAGTAGAGGAGAAGCTGATAAATGGCGCGCTCACGCTTTTCCAATAAGGAATCAATCCGCATAGACACCCTCCCCATCAACCTGATAAAATTGCCGAATATACTCTTGAGCGGCCTCTACGATGAAGGGGACCAGAGGAGTATTTCCAGGAAGACAGAGCCAAGAATGTTCTACCAAGTCAAAGACGGTCAAATCCTTTGAAATCGCAAGAGACAGTACATCCATCTGCTCAATATAATCTGCAGTAGAAACGAGTTGTCCCCCTATGATGCGTCCACTCGTTTCTTCGACAATTAGTTTGAAATCTACTAAAGTTGGTTCCCACTGGCTATATGGCCTTCTAATCCGAATTGATTTACTCTCCAACCACAAGCTCGCCTCGCTCTCGGTCAAGCCAAGGCTAGTTATATAATAACCAAATACATGACTAGAAACAATCCGCTGGGCTCTCTTAATAGGAGCAATCCTCTTTTGCAAATTTCGAGCAGCCATCCTCCCTGTCATAATCGCATGATGAATCATTGGAAGATATGCCTGTCCAAAATAATCTACTGGGAGACTAACCAAATCACCTACAGCAAAAATATTCTCTTGGCTTGTTTCAAGAAACTCATCCACCCATACAGTCCCTTCTGCAGTCACTTTTAGCCTATCTTTCACTAGCTGAATATTGGGCGTCAAATTGGTGGATGGTAAGACTAAATCAGCTTGATAGTTACCCGTGACTGTATGACAAACCAGCTGTTCTTCCTGAGTATCAATCGTTATCTGATTGACTGTTTCGGATAAATGAAGTTGGATTCCTCTTTTTTCTATCTCTTGACGAATCGGTGCAATCATATCCTCATCAACGTACTTTGCAAGGAGCGAATCTTGCGCTTCAAACACATGCAAATTCAAATCCAACTGGCTAAGTGCATCCAAGCTTTCCAAACCAATCTGTCCTGCCCCGATCACTGCAACTGTTTTTGCATTTGTCAATTTCTCTAGACTAGCTTGTGCTTGAGATAGCGTTTTTGAACGAACTAGATAGTCTTGAAGTTCTTCCGTTCCCCATTCCCATGTTTGACTCGCTCCCATAGCCAATATTAGTCGGTCATAAATAATATCACCTATATCTTGATGATGCCGTATCTTTACCTTTCGCATTTCGGGATAAACTGCGAGACATTCTGTTTCAAAAAGACAAGAAATAGCTGCATGCTGCACCTCACTGAACAAAGAAATCTTCGCATCTTCCCAACCAGAAATTTTTCCTGCCACTTTCCAATTCAAGGTATTTGGAAAGTAAGCCACATCTTTTTCTCTATCAATTAGTGTTATCTGAGCATTTTGATACATTTTTCGACATTCCAAAGCTGCGCTTAAACCAGCAAAGGAGGCGCCTATAATAACAATATTCATACTTAATCCTTTTATCGTTTTTAGTTATTATATCAAGAATGACAAAAAATTGAAAAGGCTTGCAACTGGAAAAACACACCAGATAACTGATGTGCTTGTGTAAAATTAAATAAACCTACGAAGAGGACAAGAAGCTCCACTTGGTTAAAATCGTTTTCCAAATTCCTCACTCTTTATGCTCTAACTCACGTAAAAATACTTCGCTTTTTTGTTTTCAAGCTCAGTTCTTCTGTGGTCACCTTCGTATTTCTTGGTGACCTGCTGATGTACTTCGCTTTTTTTGTTTTCAGACTCAGGTACGAATAGACCACCGGTCTATTCGTATCCCCCGAACAAGCCTCGCTTTCGTATTTTCAGGCTCGGGTCTTCTGTGGTCACTTTCGTATTTCTTGGTGACCAGCTGAAACAGTTCCCCGAACTGTTTCACTCCCCTGGACGTTGCTCGCTCTCTTGTTTCTTGGCTCACGTTAAAATAGTCACTCCCCTGACTATTTTAATAATCCGGTCGTACGACTCCTGTCACTGTGGCTTTGGTTGCTTCGTAGTCGCCGTCAACGACTACTTTGATAATGCGTTTGGCATCTTCTTCTGGGCATGGAACCAACGGCAAGCGGAGTGGACCAACTTCAAATCCAAGGTAATTAAGAACCGCCTTAACTGGTGCAGGACTTGGATATGAGAAGAGGGCATTGACTTTCGGAATGAACTTGCGTTGAATAGCGGCTGCTGTTCGAATATCTTGTTGTTCGATGGCTGTAAACATCTCATACATCTCATCACCATTCGTGTGAGATGCAACAGAAATCACACCATCTGCTCCCAAGTTCATTGCATGGAAAGCATCGCCATCCTCACCTGTATAAATCAAGAAGTCTTCTGGTTTATGCTCAATTAGGTAAGCCATGTTGGCAAGGCTTGTACACTCTTTAACACCGATGATGTTTGGATGCTCAGCCAAACGTAACATGGTTTCTGGTGTCATTTCAACGACAACACGACCTGGGATATTGTAGATAATAATTGGCAAATCAGAAGCATCCGCAATAGCCTTGAAGTGCTGATACATTCCCTCTTGAGAGGGTTTGTTGTAATATGGCACGATAGCAAGCCCTGCCGCAAAGCCGCCGAATGCCGCTACTTCTTTGGCAAACTCAATCGAGTCGCGCGTATCGTTTGTACCGATACCTGCAATCAAGGGAACACGACCATTGACAATTTTTTGCACAGCACCAAATAGTTCCAGTTCTTCCTCGTGTGTCAGGGTTGGACTTTCGGCAGTTGTTCCTGCTAATAAAATCCCTTCTGTATGATGGGACAACAGATGCTCAATCAACTCAGGTAAAACTTCAAAATTAATCGAGCCATCTTCTTTGAAAGGGGTAATCATTGCTGTAATAATTTTTACATCACGTAAATCTTGAATAGACATAGGCTTCCTCTCTTACTGATTGTTGCTAAAAAAGGCTGAGTGCAGCCTTTTGTGTACTTTTGGTTAATAAAATTATTTCAATTCAAACTTCAAGTCTGCCGTTGGACGAACTAGACCACGCTCATGAAGGGTTTCAGCGATTTGAACAGAGTTCCATGCAGCGCCTTTGAGCAAGTTGTCAGAAACAACCCACATGTGAATACCGTTTTCCTTATCCAAATCTTTACGGATGCGACCAACAAAAGTATCGCGACTACCAACAGCATTAATCGCTTGCGGATAAATTTGATTAGCCACATCGTCTTCTAAAACAGCCCCTGGAAAGGCTGCAATAGCTGCCTTCACTTCATCAATCGGTGCAATTTCTTTAGTTTCGATGTAAACAGACTCAGAATGGGCAGACAGGACTGGAATGCGGACGCAGGTTGCAGAAACAGCAATGCTGTCATCTTCCATGATTTTCTTAGTCTCTTTTGTCATCTTCATCTCTTCATAAGTGTAGTCATTTTCAGTGAAGAGGTCGATTTGTGGAATAGCATTGAAACCGATTGGGTAGTGCTTCTTATCGCCACCAGAAGGAAGAATATTCGCTTCTACCGCTTTGGGTTCCACGCCATCATTCAAGACAGAACGAAGCTGAGCTTGCGTTTCCAAGATAGCTCCCATACCAGCACCAGAGACTGCCTGATAAGTGGATACGATGATCCGCTCCAAGCCCCATTTCTGACGAACAGGCTCCAAGGCAACCATCATTTGAATGGTTGAGCAGTTTGGACAAGCAATGATACCATTGTGGGCATCAAGCGCGTGAGCATTTACCTCAGGAACAACCAGAGGAACATCTGGATTTTGACGGAAGTAAGAGGTATTGTCAACTACTACAGCTCCTGCTTTTACAGCGTAAGGAGCATACTTGGCAGATGTAGAGCCACCAGCTGAGAAGAGGGCAATATCGACACCTTCAAAGGCTGTTTCTGTTGTTTCTTCAATGACAATATCCTGCCCCTTAAACTGCAAGGTCTTGCCTGCTGAACGGGCAGAAGCAAGGAAACGCACTTTCTCGATTGGAAGTGTTGACTCTTCCAACATTTTAATCATTTGGGCACCAACTGCACCAGTGGCACCAACAACAGCTACTACATAGGCCATAGAAATCTCCTTTAAGTCAATTCTTCAAAATTTTCTAAAAATTTGTTATTTCATAATTATACCACAATTTCAGTAAATGGAAAGTCTGAAATACAAAAAAAGCCCACCATAAAGGTGGGCAAGGGCATCGTTTCCGATGAGAATAGAAGGTTCACACAACTATTCAAGGTCCGCTCCTGCGTTTCAATTTAATGAAGACCTCCCTAGCGTCGAATGTGACAAAGTCACTACTCGGCTCATCGCATGAATCTATTCTACCATAATCTCAAGGATTTGCAAGCCTGATTACTCCATTCGTTCTTGAATGGTTACTTGTACTCTATCACCAGCCTGTTTTCCAATAGTCGCTCGAATAGCCTTTTGAACGCCAATAATGTAACAGATATTGCCTGCTTCATCCTTAACTCCCATATTGACAATGGAGCCATCATAGGGATGATCATCAAATCTGGCATGGACCTTTACCCTCCCCTTGCCAAACTCTTCTCGTATATCATAGGGAAAGATGACATAGGCTCCACCCTTATCTGGTACTGGATGGATAAGGGCTTCAAATTCATAGACTTTAGACATGGCTCCTCCTAGATGTACTTACTAGCCTCACGGATGGACAAGCCTGCCATTTGGGAACTGTATTTGTCAAGAAAAGTTCGGACCCAGTCAGGATTGGTCTTAGAATAATCCCGTAAGCTCCAGCCAATCGCCTTGTTGATGAAAAATTCAGTCTGATTGAGATTATTGATCAGGATTTTCTCCAACAGCTCCGTATCCGTCTTTTCTTTTTGCAATAACTGGTGGTCAATGGCAATCCGTCTCAACCAGAAATCGTCATCCAGACTCCATTCCAAGATGGTCTGCTTGGCCTCTGAATTGTCCAAAACAATCTTACCGACTAGTTTATCTAATCCATCAATACTATCCAACCAAGACTTGCTTTGAGCCAGTTTTTTCAAGCGGGGTAGGTCAGCTAAGACTAGATCTTTTTTCTTGGTGACCAGGTAATCAATGGCGACATACTGAAACTCCCGGTAGGGGCTGGCCCAACAAGCCTCTACAAAATCCCAATCAATTCCCGGAGCCTTAAAATCTTTGAAGAATTGCCTAGCAACTTTCCGTCGATCAGGTGTCCGAACACCTAGAAAGTCAAAGTGATTCTTCATATAGGCTTTCATGGGTTGAGCTTGACTGGCATCCGCCACAGCCAACAAGCATTTTTCTAACTCTTCAATCTTCATTTTGCTTACCTACAAGAGATTTTTGAAGCCAAACAATATCATGCCATGTATCAAATTTATAACCAACTTTTTTGAAATGAGCTACCTGTTCATAGCCCCTCTTCTCATGGAGTGCTATAGAGGCTGGGTTTGGTAGGGCAATACAGGCTAAGAAATTTTTAAAACCACGCGCGGTCAGTTCCCTTTCCAAAGCATTATAGAGAAGAGTTCCAATTCCTTTTCCACGTGCTTCTTGCTTGATATATACAGATAATTCTACCGTCCAATCGTAAGCCGCACGGGCATAGTAGGTTGAAGCATAGGCATACCCTACAAGAGCTCCCTCTTCAACTGCGACCAGATAGGGAAACTTCTCCAAGGTCTTTTCAATTCGACTCGCAAAGGCTTCGACAGTCGGCACTTCTGTTTCAAAGGTAATAGCGGTCTTTTCTACATAAGGAGCATAAATTGCCACAAGGTCTGCAGCATCCTCTATCCTTGCGGAACGAATATCTATCATTTAGTTCTCCAATAATTCTCTATCATAAATTGTATAATCACAACGGTAGATAATTAACCGTTTGCCATCAATCAAGAGTTCAGAAGTCTTAGGTGCATCAGATGCATAAAGAGACACTCTATCACCTACATAAGTAGCAAGCGGTGTTCCGTTTTGCGAACGAATCAAAACCACCTTTGCCTTACCTGTAAAATCATTTTTGAGACTAGATACCATACGGTTAACAAGCGGAATTGCACGATCGTAATTTGCAATATCTACTGTGGTCTGATATTTCGCATACAAGTCTTCCAAACCTTCTTCTGCTGCAATCAAAGATGAGCCTACGTGGTCAATTTCGTAATTCCCAAGTGTCACCTTCAAGACCGACGAATCCGCATTGGAATAGCCTTCGGCATCCACCGAGTCAAATTCCTGATTCCGCGAAATCGATAGGGACTTACCAGACATTTCATCTATCAATTGAGAATTTTCATCGTATGTCCGTACCGTCATCTCCAAACCAATCCATTCTTCTTTGGTATTTTTCCACCAGTTAGAAATTGACTGACAGGCAGACAAACTAACAAGGCTCAAACCAAGAACAACAGATAACATGATTTTCTTTTGCAATTTCATATAATAGTCCTCCAACATATTTTACTTATTATATCATGGAATACAAAAACCGAGAAAAAATAGATAGACCTGAGATAATAAAAAGATGGCTATGATAAACTATAGCACGGTAGGGATAGGTGACATCTACTAAATTAATATAAAGGAAGTCATTTTATGAAACAATTCTGCGCTAAACACAAAATGAAGCTACTTATTTTTTTAGCCGTTTGGAGTTTTTTCTCTGGCTGTAAAGTTCTTCTTACCTTTTTTGGGAAACCGGATGGAATGGACGGAAAATATCCTCTCTTCTTTCTAACTATTTCCTTAGTTGCACTTTATGTCCTCCCTATGATTCTTATCATTCGTTATGTAGCGAAACGTTTTGATATTTCTAAAAAAGTTATCCATCTCAGTTGGATTTTAGGTATAACAGCTAGTTTTTATTTCTCTGGTATTGGTCAAACACTTTTAGGAGCTTTTTGGTTATTCATCGTCAAACCACCTCAAACATTTATCCAAAACTGGGGAGCAGCTGTCACCGCCCCCTTCCATGAAGAATTTGGTAAGGGCCTAGTTGTACTACTCGTACTCCTCTTGCTCAAAAAACTTACTCTAAAAAATGCCGTAGTCAGCGGTATGATTGTAGGTTTGAGTTTCCAAATTATTGAAGACGGCCTCTATGTCTTCCAACAAATCTTTAAATCTAAAGCAGATGGCTTCGCCACTCTTATCGAACGTATGCTTCACGCTGGCGGAACTCACTGGGCCTTCTCCCTTGCATTCGCAGTCGGTTTGGTCGCTCTCGTCTCAAAAAATAGTGGCATGTCTAAAAAACAAGGACTTTTCTGGATGCTGATGGCTGTCTTAGCACACTTTTTCTTGAATACTCCATTCAACGAAGGACTAACATCTAACTCTGGTGAAATAACCGTTCTCATGCTCTGCTTTAGTTTCTGCGTGGTACTTGCTGCATTTTTCAAAGTAGACCAAATTGAAACGACTCAGCACCACCAGTAACACATACTAAAACAAGCCTGCATTGACAGGCTTTTATTATGTTACAAACCACGTATTCGAAATGGTTGTTGATTCATCAATATCTATTACCAATCTTTATCCCATTCCAATCTGTCCAAGAAATCGCAGATAATTATAAAAAACCGCCCCTTACAGGCGGTCACGATTCATCAAAGAAAAATGGTCACTCGATGATCTTGATACTAGTCTAGGAAACGAAGCCGCAGATTATACTTGAGTATAGGCAGACAGCTTCCCTCCCTAAAGTATTAAAAATTAAAAACATCATTCAAATTCTCAGCCATAGTCGGATGGGTGAAAATCTGCGTCTTGAAGTAGGTATAAGGAATCTTATTGTCAATTGCCATAGCAATCAAGTTAATCAACTCTTCTGAATTACGACCAAATAGTGTTGCACCCAGAACTAGCTTACTTTCCTTGTCCACGATAACCTTGAAAATGCCTTTGAGGTCATTATTGACATGGGCACGCGGCATATTGGCAACAGGCAGTTCATTGGCAATGTAGTCGTAACCTGCTTCCTTGGCTTCCTTCTCGGTCAGACCGACACGAGAAAGCACAGGCGTGATAAAGACACTGGTCGGAATAGACTTACGTTGGCTCAAGTTATAAGTTCCAGTCCCAGTCAACTTGCCGAAGACGATACGGAAGTCGTCTAGGGATGTGTAAGTGAATTGTGGACCGCCATTGACATCGCCCACTGCATAGACACCTGGAACTGTCGTTTCGCAGTAGTCATCCACCTTGACAGCACCATTTTCCAAAAGCTCAATCGCTGTATTTTCCAAGCCCAAGTCAGCAGTGTTTGGCACACGACCTGTCGCATAGAGGACAGCGTCAAAGACTGCCGTTTCGCCATTGACCGTCACGGCAACTTGATCGCCCGCAGCTGCTACTTGCTCGATTTTCGCACCCAAGACGAAGGTCACGCCAGATTCTTCCATATACTCCTTGGCTAACTTAGCAACCACTTCCTCTTCTCTTGGTAAAATAGCAGAGCTGGCTTCATATATCGTCACCTGACTGCCGAGTTTGCTGTAGAGTCCAGCAAATTCCAGACCGATGTTACCTCCGCCGATAATAGCCAACTTGTCAGGACGAGTTTCCAAGTTCTGAATACCTGTACTATCATACACGTGAGCTGTATCCAATAAACCTGGAATTGGAAGCACGCGCGACTTAGCACCTGTATTGATGACAATGGTTTCCGCAGTCAGTTGGATGGATTCCTCACCAGCTGACACTTCCACAACCTTATCCGCCACAAAACGCGCATGTCCTTGATACAAACTAGCACCACTGCCTTTTAAGACTGCTTCGTTTTTGTTCCGCAAGCGAGTAGTGACGGTCTCTTTTTGTTCCATGACCTGCTCGAAAGTCCAGTTTTTATCTGCTGCTACCAAGAGGGTCTTGGTTGGAATACAGCCGATATTGATACAAGTCCCGCCAAACATAGCAGGATTTTCCTCTACTAAGGCAACCTTCTTCCCAGCCGCAGAAAGCTTACCTGCCAAGGTCTTACCAGCCTTTCCAAAACCAATGACTACTAAATCATATTGTTCCATAAAATACTCCTTTTATTTTTTCAACATTAGTCTATCAAAAAAGGAAATTTTTGGCACAATTCTGCTACGGCCTATTATGGAGGCCTAGTTACAAGAAAAAACATTACAATAACTGAGAAGGCTTAGATAAAAAATAGGCGGATTATAGACAAAACGTACTCATTTTTGATATAATGTATCCATACACTAGTTTATTGATACAGAAAGGTCAAACTATGAAAGAAAAATTTCAAATGTGTAAAACCTATCTTCCAGTCGTCTTAGCAACGATTGGATTTGTCAACGGTTGCAAAATTATCTTCGGAGAATTAGGTAAGCCAAATGGCATGGAAGCTAAATATCCTCTCTTTCTCCTCACAATTTCCTTGGTCGCTATTTACATCATCCCCCTACTAGTACTGACATATTCCTTAGCTAAACGCTATAACATCTCCAAGAAAATTATAGGTCTTAGCTGGCTTTTAGGCTTAACAAGTAGCATCTCTTTTTCTGAACTGGGACATACGGCTATCGGATATTTCCTGCTCGAAATCGTTAAAGCTAGTAATAATTTCCTAAATGACTGGGGCGCAGCTATTTCAGGTCCATTGGCAGAAGAAATCGGAAAAGGGCTAACTGTTCTACTTGTACTGCTTATTTGTAGAAAAATGACACTAAAAAATGCATTGGTAAGCGGAGTGATTGTTGGATTAGGTTTCCAAATCATGGAAGACATCACCTTTGTTTTTAGAGACATGTTCATGAATAAATTAGACGGCTTTGAAACCATTCTTGAACGCGTTGGTCAAGCTGGTTGGGCCCATTGGGTTTTCACGCTTCTCTTTGCCATTGGCTTAGTAGCCCTTCTCACGAAAAATACAGGTATGTCAAAAGCACAGGGAGTATTTTGGATTGGTGCAAGCTTTGGAATCCATTTTCTCTTTAATTCACCATTCAACACGGGCATCTTCCAGACGGTGTTTCCTATCTTGAGTATTTTCCTTGGCTTACTTGCCTATCAAACGGTTGAGAAACTATCTGAATAGACAAAAAATCCGCCTTTGAGCGGATTTTTTATATTCTTGTTAGAACAAGCCGATAGCTGTCCCATCTGCCGCCACATCCATGTTGAGAGCTGCGGGTGCTTTTGGCAAACCAGGCATGGTCATGACATCACCTGTTAAGGCAACGATAAAGCCTGCTCCTAATTTTGGAACAAATTCACGGACTGTAATGTCAAAGTTTGTCGGCGCTCCAAGGGCAAACTGATCATCTGAGAAGCTGTATTGGGTCTTGGCCATGCAGACTGGCAACTTGTCCCAACCATTCTTAGCAAATTCAGCCAGCTGGTTACGAGCCTTCTTCTCAAAGACAACGCCTGTACCACCGTAGATCTGCGTAACAATCTTGGTCACTTTCTCTTCCAAGCTATCCTCAGACTTGTAAAGACGTTGGTAGTTTGCTACTTGGTTATCAATAGTAGCAACAACTGTCTCAGCCAATTCAACACCACCATCAGCGCCATTTGCCCAAACACTTGCCAACTCGACAGGTACGCCAATTTCAGCGCAAAGTTCTTTCAACGCGGCAATTTCATCAGCTGTATCAGATACAAATTCATTGATAGCAACAACTGCTGGAATACCGTATTTCTGAATATTTTCAACGTGACGCTTCAAGTTAGAAAAACCAGCTTTCACAGCCTCTACATTTTCAGTAGAAAGTTCTGTCTTGGCTACACCACCGTGCATTTTAAGCGCACGCAGGGTTGCTACAATCACCACAGCATCAGGAGCCTTAGGCAAGTTCGGTACCTTAATGTCAAGGAACTTCTCTGCTCCAAGGTCAGCACCAAATCCTGCTTCTGTGACGGTATAGTCCGCCAAACGCAGAGCAGTTGTGGTAGCGAGGACTGAGTTGCAGCCATGAGCAATGTTAGCAAATGGACCGCCATGGACAAAGGCTGGCGTGCCATAGATGGTTTGGACAAGGTTTGGTTTAATGGCATCCTTCAAAATGAGGGTAAGAGCACCTTCCACCGCCAAATCACGCACGTAGACAGGACTGCGATCGAAACGATAACCGATAACAATATTTGCCAAACGTTCTTTCAAGTCATTGATGTCTGTCGCCAAGCACAAAATCGCCATGATTTCAGAAGCGACCGTGATATCAAAACCATCTTCACGCGGAATACCATTGAGCGGACCACCCAAGCCCACTGTTACCTTACGAAGGGCACGATCGTTGAGGTCCACAACACGTTTCCAGATAATACGACGTTGATCAATGCCAATCACATTCCCCTGATGGATATGGTTATCAATCAAGGCTGAAAGGGCGTTGTTTGCTGTGGTAATGGCATGCATGTCGCCTGTAAAATGCAAATTGATGTCTTCCATAGGCAAGACCTGAGCATAGCCACCACCTGCAGCTCCACCTTTGATCCCCATGACAGGTCCCAAAGAAGGCTCACGGAGGGCAATCATGGTTTTCTTGCCAATTTTAGACAAGGCATCTGCCAAACCGATAGTAATAGTTGATTTACCTTCACCAGCTGGCGTTGGGTTGATAGCTGTCACCAAGATCAATTTCCCTGGCGCATTGTCTTTCACCGCATTGATTTTATCAAAGGACAATTTTGCCTTGTATTTTCCATAGAGTTCAATATCGTCAAAGCTGATACCAACTTTTTCAACGATTTCTGTGATTGGTTTCAAGGTTACACTTTGTGCAATTTCAATATCTGTTTTCATGAGAGCTCCTAATTTCCTTATTTTTTATGGACATTATACCATACCACGGCTTATTTTCGCATATTTTTTACTATTTATTCACTAACGTACGGAATTTTCAGAAAAACTACAGTTTTCCTTACTTAAACAGATACAAATTTTTAAAAACTGCATTCTCATCATAGCTCTACACTTCCATCTAAGACTGGTTTTAGTTAGTTTTTTCAAAAGAGAGTCAATATTCCTTTAAAAATTGCCTTGATGAGTAAGCAAACGACCGCTTGCATAAAGCACTTCACCATCTAATATAGACCCTTATATTTTTTTGTATCAGCAACATCATTTTCCAGTGTCACAGATTGATTAGCAAATAGATTAGTGCAAACTTTACGAAAAATAAAAATTCTAGTAAAATATGAACATGAAACTATTGATTACATCAGGCGGAACAAGCGAAGCTATCGATCAAGTCCGCGCTATTACAAACCATGCTTCTGGAAATCTTGGAAAAATCATTGCCGAACAAGCCTTGAAACGCGGTCATGAAGTTACTCTTGTGACTACAAGACAGGCTGTTAAACCAGATTCTCAGAAGAATTTAACCATTATCGAAATTACAAATGTTGATAGTTTGAAAGAAACATTAGAACCTTTAGTCAAAACACATCAGGCTCTGATTCATAGCATGGCTGTATCCGATTATACACCTGTTTATATGACTGGTTTAGATGAACTAAGAGCAACTGAAGACATTTCTAGTCTACTAAAAAAACAGAATACAGAAAGTAAGATTTCATCCAAGGATGACTACCAAGTTCTTTTCTTGAAAAAAACTCCCAAGGTCATTTCCTATGTAAAAAAATGGAATCCAGCTATCACACTCTTTGGCTTCAAACTATTGGTTAATGTTCCTAAGGAAGAATTATTTGCCGTAGCTCGCCAAAGTATTGAACGAAATGGCGCTGATTATATACTTGCTAATGACTTGAAGGATATTGGAGAAAATCAACACATTGCCTATTTAGTTGATAAAACAAGGGAGATTCAAGCACAGACAAAAGATGAAATTGCTCAGCTCATTTTAAATACCTTAGAAAAAGGAGAACAAAATGGCTAATATCACACTTGCCGTTACTGGCTCTATTTCAGCCTACAAAGCAGCTGACCTAACTAGTCAATTGACCAAGCTCGGTCATCGGGTTACAGTCCTCATGAGTCGCTCTGCTATGGACTTCATCACACCTTTGACTCTCCAATCCTTGTCAAAAAATCTGGTTCACACAGATGTCATGATTGAAGAAAATCCTACTCTTATCAAGCATATCGATATTGCCAAAGAAACAGACTTATTTTTACTTGCCCCTGCTTCTGCCAATACGATAGCTAAATTAGCTAATGGTATGGCTGACAACATTATTACGGCAACAGCTCTGGCTCTGCCAATTGGTACTAAAAAACTGCTGGCACCTGCTATGAATACTAACATGTACCTCAATCCTGCTACCCAGAAAAATATCAAAACCCTCATGGAGTATGGTTTTGAGGAAATCAAACCACGTGAAGCCCTGCTTGCTTGCGGCGACTTTGGTACAGGTGCTCTGGCCGAGATTGATGTGATTCTAAACAAAGTAATGGAGGTTCTAAATGAAAACAAATAAATCTAGGGACGTTGCGACTCTTGCAATATTTCTAACAATCATGATTGTCATTGAAGTGGTCAGTCAGATGATTTTTGCTAATTTTATCTTGCCAATAAAACCGACTATTACCCATATTCCCATCATCATCGCTTCCATTCTTTACGGTCCACGCTTGGGGGCACAACTGGGTGGTTTTATGGGAATAATGAGTATCATCCGCAATAGCATAATCCTTTCACCGATGAGTTATGTTTTCTCTCCTTTCGTAGAACATGGAAACTTCAATTCTATCCTGATTGCCTTAGTTCCACGTATTTTAATCGGAGTTACACCATATTTTGTTTACAAATTGATGAAAAACAAAAAGGGGCTCCTACTAGCAGGTCTTACTGGTACCTTGACAAATACAATTTTTGTCTTGACTGGTATCTTCTTCCTATTTTCTAATGTATATGCTGGGGATATAAAATTGTTACTAGCTAGCATCGTCTCATTCAATTCTATTGCAGAATTAACCATCTCCGGTCTCTTAACCATAGCTATCGTTCCAGTTTTACAGAAAGTTCAAAAATAAATATCAGAAAATCACGTGAAAGCGTGATTTTTCTTTTCAAACATGGTATAATGAAAGCGTTTAATAGAAAAATTTTTAAGGAGATATGAGATGACTTATCAAGAAACCTATCAAACATGGCTCGACTTTGCGGACCTTCCAGATTACTTGCGTGAAGAATTAGTCGCAATGGATGAAAAAACAAAAGAAGATGCCTTCTATACAAATCTTGAATTTGGTACAGCTGGTATGCGTGGTTATATTGGCGCTGGTACCAACCGCATCAACGTATTCGTCGTTCGTCAAGCTACTGAAGGTTTGGCAAAATTGGTAGAATCAAAAGGTGAAGAAGCTAAAAAACGTGGTGTTGCCATCGCTTACGACTCACGTCACTTCTCTCCAGAATTTGCCTTTGAATCAGCTCAAGTTTTGGCAGCGCATGGTATCAAATCTTATGTATTTGAAAGCCTTCGTCCAACTCCTGAGTTGTCATTTGCTGTTCGTCATTACAATGCCATCGCAGGTATCATGGTGACTGCCAGCCACAACCCGAAAGAATTTAACGGCTACAAGGTTTACGGTGAAGACGGCGGACAAATGCCACCAGCTGATGCAGATGCATTGACCAACTTCATCCGTGCCATTGACAATCCATTTGCAGTTGAATTGGCTGACCTTGAAGCCAGCAAGGAAAATGGCTTGATTACAGTTCTTGGCGAAGAAACTGACCTTAAATATCTTGAAGAACTCAAAGACCTCAACATCAACCCTGAATTGATTGCTGAATACGGTAAAGACATGAAGATTGTCTACACACCACTTCATGGTACGGGTGAAATGTTGGCTCGTCGTGCCCTTGCACAGGCTGGTTTTGAGTCTGTCCAAGTTGTTGAAGCACAGGCAACTGCTGACCCTGACTTCTCTACTGTCGCTTCACCAAACCCAGAAAGCCAAGCTGCATTTGCCCTTGCGGAAGAATTGGGCCGTGAAGTCGGTGCAGATGTCCTTCTTGCAACTGACCCTGACGCTGACCGTGTTGGTGTTGAAGTTCGTCAAGCTGACGGTTCATACTGGAACCTTTCTGGTAACCAAATCGGCGCTATCATTGCTAAATACATCCTTGAAGCCCACAAGCAAGCAGGCACACTTCCTGCAAACGCTGCCCTTGCTAAGTCAATCGTATCCACTGAGTTGGTAACTAAGATTGCAGAAAGCTACGGTGCTACCATGTTCAACGTCTTGACTGGTTTCAAATTCATCGCTGAGAAAATCCAAGAGTTCGAAGAAAAACACAACCATACTTACATGTTTGGTTTTGAAGAAAGCTTTGGTTACTTGATCAAACCATTTGTACGTGACAAGGATGCTATCCAGGCTGTGCTTATGGTTGCTGAAATTGCTGCCTACTACCGTTCACGTGGCATGACCTTGGCTGACGGTATCGATGAAATCTTCAAAGAATATGGCTACTTTGCTGAGAAAACAATCTCTGTTACTCTTTCTGGTAAAGACGGTGCAGAACAAATCAAGGCAATCATGGCTAAATTCCGCGATAACTCACCAGCACAATTCAACGCAACTGACATCGCGGTCTTTGAAGACTTTGCCCTTCAAACTAAGACAGACAAAGATGGAAATGTTGAAAAACTCACTACTCCTCCTTCAGATGTCTTGAAATACACCTTGGCAGATGATTCTTGGTTTGCAGTTCGTCCTTCGGGAACCGAACCAAAAATCAAATTCTACATCGCAACAGTTGGTGAAACACTTGCCGAAGCGGAAGAAAAAATTGCCAATATCGAAAAAGAAATCAACGAATTTGTTGGGTAATCATCATAAGCTAAAAAGAGTCGCAATTGCGGCTCTTTTCTAGTCAATTAAAATATTAGCAGAAAACATGAACCTCATAAAAAATTGCAATTGAGCAATAATTTTCTAAGGTGTTTTTTATTTGCAGTGCTTCTTATACTCAATGAAAATCAAAATCAGACTTACTCCAAATGTTCGGGTAAAGTCTCTAGAGTTTCAAGTGCAGTTAGAATAAGGTCTAGTTTGCTGTCTGCAGATTGTTGAATGTAGAAATTAAGTAAGATATATTCATAAATCCCTCTCAAGCCCTTTTTTGCTTGATCCATGAGGAAAACTTGGCATCATTTATGATTATTCAAGCACAAAATCTTTTCTCTCAACCGCCAAAGATGTTAGTTTACCTTGCTCAATTTTTTGATGACCAATCAGAATTTCCTTTTTAAAGCCTTCAAAGGCAACTTGAAATTCCGTCACTTGTATATCACTGTTTACGTACTCTTTGGGTTCTTTAGTTTGTTCATAAAAAGTTGCATCTACTATGAAGTTGACGGGTTTAGTATTTGCCATAGTTATTCCTTATTGTAAAGATGGTTTGTAAATACATTCTATCATGTTTAACTTCTAAATTCAGCTAACCCCCTACAATTCCCAAGTACATCGAAGACAAAACCTCATCGATTTTGTACTATTCATTCATGCAATCTTTATAACTGAAAATACAGTTAAAACTAGAGAAGTCTGCAAGCTACCTAACTCTCCATCCCTAATTCTTCCAAAAAGAAGCGATTCAGTGGAAAGATATCCTGTCTCTCATCCTGAACAATTTGGATATAGGCTTCAATTTCTCGAATGCTTTCTTCCAAATAGTTTTGAATCGGAAGTAAGGATGAAATGAGTGTTTCTTCTGGATGGTTGATTTTCAAGTCCAGCAATGCTGCGACATGGGGTTTCATTTCCTCTGGAAGCAAAGCCTGAACAAGGTCATCAAACAAAATAGGGGGAATGGTATGATACTTCTCAATCCAGCGACATGCCAAAATTGGGCGCAAAGCATAAAAATATTTTTTAGGTTTGACCTGTTCACAAAGCAGGTATTTTTGCATATTACCTTTGGCAGTGTTGAGATAATGATAGAGCATTTTTTTCTCAGAAAAATAGGTCTGAGCATACTGGCGAATTCGCTCAATAAAATCTGTCTGATGATAGACAATCGGCGATTGCAACCATTCAAATAAGGTTGGGTTTGACTTAAACAAGAGTTTCAAGGTTTTGTCTAGATCCCACCCACTCACATCCCAGGTTTCATCAATCGGCAATTCAATCACATCTCGGCCTTTATCCAAAGCCAAATAAAAATCCGGCTTATGCTTGTAGATAAAACGAACATCGAAGTCACTGTCTGGTGATTCAAAACCCCAAGCACGACTACCTGATTCGATTGCCCACAAGACCTCGACATCAAATTCCTTCTCAATCTCCCGCAATTTTTGGGGGACTAAGGTCATCATTTCATTTTGTGTTTTCATTATTACTTTTCTTTCTTTAGATAATCCTCATATGCTTTAAAATCATCTGGATTATCAGCATAGTTATATTCATTAGAACAGATAAACTGGTTCGTTTTTAGACTGGTAAAAATATGTTAATTCGCCACATGAAACACAAGCTTCTTGAAAGCTCTGTTCGGTTAGGCCCAAATTGGGAAGGCAATCCTGATAAACGGCATTTTTAAAAAGATTTGGGCGAATATTCTTTTGATAGTCCCATTCTTTTCTGCGATTCCGTAAATACTCGTCAAATTTTTCATGCCAGTACAGAGTCGGGTGCAATTCCTCGCACTTCTTGCACCAAAATCCATCAATTTCAATATCCACGTCTCCCATTTTTTCCACCTCAAAATAAATCATCCCATCGGTGTCGAACAGTATCAAATTGTGAATGCCCAAGTAATTCTACAACCTGTTCATACACAGATTGATAATAAGTTCCATTATTTTGCAGTTCGATTTCATAGCCTTTTTGAGCAAACCGTAAAAATTGATAGGCAAGATCAAGATTTACAAACAGTTGGCCATCCAAAAGCATCGATTTTCCCAAAGCAAGGCACAAACTTGGATAATTTTCAAGTGCCTGATACCAAGTGATATCATATAAAGCCTCCAAAGGCTCATCTAATAGATAGGATACAGCCAATCGATAATAATAAAGAGACAATTCTTCATCCTGAATTCCCCATTTTGTAGTTCTATAGATATCTCCTAATTTATAAGTAGCGTCAATATTTTCCTTCTTAGCTGCTAGCTTGAAATAAGCAAGTGCAAGTCTCAAGTTTGGTTCAGAATGTCTACCATATAAATAACAATAACCCAAATTTGACATAGCATCTGAATTTCCCATACTAGCCGCTAGATGATAGTAGGCAGCAGCAAGGCCGTATTCACCATCGCGATAAAAATTTGCTCCTTTGCTATTTAGATAACCTGAATCATTGTTTTCAATCGCTTTGTAATCCGCTTCCGATAATTGTAATGTATTGTTCATTTTATCCTCCTTCATTCAACACTAGTTTCGGCGACCACTTGCAAACATATATTTTAATATTTATAAATTGATTATACCATTAAAACAACAATAAACTGCAATATCGCTGTCACAGCTACAAAAAAGATATGTCTATTAATAAACGAATTCCACATCATAAAAATAGGAGCAAGTCAACCAACTACTCCCATTTCTATATTGAATAATGAATTTCTTAACTAATTTATTCTTTAGTTGTGTGTCGCTTGCCTAAACTAAGTGCTTGTTCCTCTGACATCTCAATAACCTTTGCAAAATTGGTATTGGCTGGCATGTTTTCTTTAGAATACCAATAAACATCCGCATTTCCATTCCTAGCAATATAAACAACTGGAGCAAGCTGAGTTTCAGATTGAGCTACTTGACTACTTTCGCTTAGTTGTGATTCCGGCGCAACACTAGAGGAGGCAGTTTGACTAGTTTCATCAGTTGAAACTAAGGATGGTGTCGCAGTACCTTTCAAATAATCTATTGTTGCATTTTTAGAATAATTATCTAAGATGACAGTTGTAATTCCATATCCATCTACCGACTCTTTCGGACTTCCAAGGTTTATGTTTATTAGATATCCAGATTCATCCAAACCAACATATTGAAGAGAAATCTGCCTTGGTATCAGCTCATCACCGGAATAAATAGGAGTTACTTTATAATCTAACCAAAAATGAGGGTGATTTGCTAGCCAACTATCCAAACGATTTTCATAGTAAAGCATGCTCTCGAAATTGCTATCATCTGTTCCTTTATAGTTCCCGCTATTTGTCCAAGCAGTCAAGGGAACCAAATTTTTTCCTTCGTCTGTCAAACCACTAAATTGGTAACCAATCAGATGGCCCCTATTAAAAAGCCAAGATTTTTTACCTTGATTACCATAGGCAATTTTATAGTTATGCCATCCAACAGGAGTAAATTTTATCCGTGGTTCCCTACGCTTCTTAGGTTCATCCTTATCCTGAAGTTGAATATGTGCGGAAGTTGCCCTACCTAACGTATCAAATTCACCAAGCACAATCTGCTTATTTCCATTGAACGGAATTAAGTTTAGACTACCGTAATCAATACTTTCTTGGTTAGCTTTAACAGGAAAACCACTTACAAGAAAGGAAATGAACACAAGTAAAAATAGACAAATTCTTTTCATAATCAATTCTCCTAGATATTAGTGGTTGAAATGATAGCCCAAAAATTGTATATCGGAAACATTTGTACTATACATTCCACCAATTTTCCATAATACAGATAAAACAGGAATAATATACACTATATTCATATAATACACTCTCGCGGTAAAAAAATCAATTCTTTATAGGTATTGAAAGTAAAAACTATCTCTCCCTTTTTAATATGGTATTTAAAAATAGAATATGGACGAGTGAAAATGTAATTAATAGATTTCATTAAACAATACCGCAAAAACATTTAGTAAAAAGCAAAGCTAAATTATTCAATTTCAAAACTAATAAAAAACTCTTGAAACCTAACGATTGCAAGAGTTTTAATCCTATGCTTATAGCACTTGTATTCAACTTGTTTCAAATAGACTAAGATTGTAATACAATTTAGGAAATTTCCTTTCTAAGAGGGCAAATTATTTCTTTCTACCTCCAAGAACTTTGTTTAATATAAAAGGTGCAGCAGTTATAGCAATACCACCCATTACTTTCCCAGCTTTACGTATTCCACCCAGTATCTTATTTCTACATGATTCACACTTATTATATTTATAATCTTTTGGAATGATTCTACCACATTTTTTACACGTATTTTTTTCTATCATGTTAAATCCTCAGTTTCAATCTCTTTTAAATTATTAGGTAATTCTAATATTGTTGCATTGATTTTAGGTAACTCTTCAGTCCAATAATTTGTTGGAGATGGATCAAGTAAATCCAATCGTTCCACCAAATGTGGTGTTGCTAGATATGTATCATTTATAAAATGTGCAAAGTATTCGAGACTTTTTTGAGCAGCCTTCTCTTCACCCAATTCATTATAAGCCATTGCGGCTGACAAAGAAACAATATTTACAGCAGATAGTCCATCTCTTATTTCACTTATTCTAGAATCAATTGTTTCTTGTTTAACACCTTTTAATAATTTACCAAAAGTATCTTCAGGTTGTTCTTGAATAAAAGAAACATTAGATTTTTGGCTTAGCATCAAAAGATTGCGACTATCTTCAGCATCAGAAATTACCTGAAGAAGCATTGAAGTTCTTAACTGTGGGTTGACAATTTCCCTTGCTTGAATTAATTTTTGTTGACAGCTGTATGCTATAGCTAACCTATCAGACTCCTGCCCCTTTCTGACATCCTCAATCGCAAGCTGAACATTTTCAATCTGCTCCGCAAGTCGTGCCATTTGAAGTTGTGACGAATAGTTGGAAATGGATTCAGTAATTTCTGGCGCAAGATTCACAGTTTCCAGGGGGACTGTCGCAGCAATTTTCCCAGTTTCCGTATTCAACAATGTTGCCATTAATGAACCGTCTTTTTTAGTCATTAATTTTAAAGCACCTTTTGCAATTGCTTGTTTTTGCTCTTTAGACAATACAGCCTGTAAGGCTTCTTCTGGTACTGTTGACTTTACTGCATTAATAAATGATGGAGCAGTATAGAGCAACTTCTCTATTTGAGAAAAAATTGTGTTAGCTTTGCTTAATAATGGTCTTGCAATTTCTGGAAGGTTACCAAATACACTTGTAGGTTTTGCTTCAAACGCCTCAACATCTAGAATCTCATAATCATCTGGACCATAATATATAATTTCTTCATTCATTAATTTACCCCTTTCAAATAGTTCATAATAATCGGGCTTTTACTTTAGTGATTTCAACCAAAATATCACTTATTACTCTAATTATATCACTAAAAGCTTGTTAATAAAACATCACATTAGGTTTTTGCATTTATATATAAAGAAAAGTCTACTAAATTCCCTAGATTAAACCCTACTCTAGTTTCATAGACTTGGTGAATACGTTTCTATTCCTAAAAATTCCTTTTCAATAGAAATAAACATATCCCCACAGGGGGATTGGAAATAGAATTAGATAATTTCATACTAGCACTTCTACTCACTCTGATACTTTCCCACCACAAAGCAAAAAGCCTTACAATCAAGGCTTTTCATTATCCCTTTCGTTCAAAGGTTTCTAAGCTTTTACAAGCAGAGCGACGCACTCCACATGTTTTAAATGAGTATTAAAAGGCAAAGCTTTCATAAAAGATGCGGTCTTCTGGGATGCCATTTTTGACCAAATAATTTTGGTAGGCACGGTTCATTGCCATTGGACCTGCAATGAGGAAAAAATTGTCACGGTCTAGGGGGATGAGTTCCTTCAACTGGGTCTCATCCAGTCGTCCCTCTTGAGCAAAATAGGTGAAATTTGGTCGCTTAGTTGCTAGGCATTGTAGCCAGTCATAGGCAATTTTTGCTCTGCCATTTTTTACGGTATGAATCAGATGAATCGTCTGACGGGGATTTTTTTCAATCAAGGATAGAAAGGGGACGATACCTACACCACCCGCAATCATAACCAGTTTATCCTGCCGTAGAAGCGATGATTTGAAACGATGAAGTACCCCGTAGCCGTGGGTAAATTCAAGTCCCTCTCCAATATCAAGTCGAGCTAAGGCTTGAGTAAAATCACCCACCTGGTCGATAATGAGGGAAAAGCTATAATCATCAAAACACGCAAGAGAAAAGGGGTGGGGCTCAGCTAAATCTGGCTGATTAGGAAACCTAATGAAGATAAAATCCCCTGCTTTAAATCGGGTCAGGTTCTGACTCTTAACATCCAGTTTCAGCAAACCATCATCCAGATACTCTAGGGAAAGCAATACACCAGACTGCCACTTCTTTAGCTTAAAAACGGCATATGAACCAAGGGCAAAGAGGGTATAAAGACTGATTAACACCATAAAACCAGTGGCTTGACGGATATAATCAATGACCCAGATATGAAGATAAACTAGAATCACAGCAAGAAGATTCAGGCGATGAATCCAAATGCTAAACTCGTGTTTGAAGAGCTTTTCTAAGAACCGCTTGAGATTTACCAGCCAGACCCAGCGACTGGTCAGCCAACCCGCCATAAAAATAAGGGAGTAGGCAATCAGGGTCAGAAAGAGATAAAAGGCGATATCTCCTAAAAACTTAGGCAGGTCTTCCGAAGGGAGCAACCATTTATGGAGGTGGCTCAAGCCCAGAGCAAAAAGACTGGTTATCCCGTGAATGATATACATATCAGGCAAACCAATTAAACGATCTAACCAACTGGGTCTGGAGGACAGCCAAATGACCACTAAAAACCAGACATAGGCAACCAAGCCGTAGAGAACGCCGACTTGACTTCTGCCATCCAAACTAAGTTGTGCAAAGAGTAGGCTAATTGCTGGTAGGGGAATCAAAAAGAGCAAACCTAGCCACAAACAATTTAGGTAAAACCGATGATGTTTTAACATAAAAGACCTCCATTATACTGTAAAATCTGATTATCATTAGTCACTAGGGTTGCAGTCAGGGCGTGTTGTCTGATAAATGCCCCAACTTCCTCATCCGACAGGGTCATCAACAGGGTTGACCAGGCATCCATGTCAACCAAAGACTGACCGACTAGGGTGATTTGAGCAAGGGAATTGGACTTTCCCTTCCAAAAATGATTGCCTCGTTGACTTTTCCCTGATGTCGCCACCCCACCTTGCCTTAGAGAAATTACCTTATCCATTTTTAAACGGGCATTTGGAGGGGCAACGGTAACTTTCCATTCAAAATCATTGTTTTCCTGGCTAAAGCAAAACATATCACCGCCACCGTTTAAGATGATTGAAACCAAGACCCCTTGATTGACCAAATCAGTCCAGATGCCCTTGACAACTTCCTCAACAGCCCAGCCTTTGACAAAGGAGGTGGGATTGAAACCTCGCTCATCATAGGGATGAAAGAGATAACCTGATTTTTCTTCAAGATGTCGAGCTAGACCAATGATGGTCGCCAGTTTATCATTGATGACAGGCTCTCGACGACGGTAACGACTGAGTGAACTGGTTTCGAGAAAGGCAGAAAGTGATTCTTCCACACTCTTTAAAAATTGGTCAGTCTGGTGCAGGGCTTGCGAGACTTGGGCAACTTCAACCTTATCCATGGAACGCTGGCTCGCCAGTTGGATGGTAAAGACGGTATCCATATGAAAGAAATGGTAAAGCTGATAGAGATAGTTAGACATTGACACTTACCCCCTGAATCATCTCCTTGTTAAAGGAATCATCACTCGAATAGACGCTAGTTACGTCTCCAACTAGGGAAAAAAAACCATTTTCAAGGACGATGTCTTGCTGGAAGAGGACATTGCTCTCCCAGTAGAGGGTTCCCTCCAGATAAATGGTGTATAGACCATCTTCAAGTCCCAGTCCATCGTCAGTCTTGCCATCCCAAATATAGGTATTTTCCCCTGTTGACGGCGTTGGACTTGTCACCAAATCCAGTTGCTGTTGACTGAGCTGACTGGCTTGAACTGCTGACACCCAATGATTTAGACTATCGGGACGGCGAGAAAAACCTCCCTGAGCCGTAAAGCGACTGACCGACAGGGTTCGGACGACTTCACCAGCCTGGTTCTCGACCCAGATTGCCACCTGGTTTGATGCCGACCCCGCCATGCGTTGGTAATCCAGTAAAATGGTCACTTGGTTTGATGAAGTGGTTGAATCCGAATCTAGACTATCAGTATGCGTTTCCGAGTCAGCAATATCAACCTGACCAGTCGCAACTGCTGTCCCACCAGCATCCGTCTTCCAAAAATTGGTATAAATGGAAAGATAAGTCAGAATGGTAAAGGCACCAACACTGAGCCATACAGGGAGTGATTTTTTCATCATAAAACCTTTCTTTTTAGTTTGTTGATAATTTATGATATGATAGGGCTATGTTAGAGAAAAACTCCGTCTCAGCCAAATTAGCCTACATGACCTATCTCAATCGTGAGAATCAGTTCAAGCACTTCGATTCCTATTCGGAAGATATGCGTCAATACCATCTCCTTGCTCAAGGTAAGGACGAAGCCCTGACTGAAGGGGAACGCATCTTTGAAAAAATGCGTTCTGTCAGCCTCTCTAAGAACACCCTCCAAAGTAGTCGCTATATGTTTATCGCCAACGCCACCCTTGCCACTCGATTTGTCATTGAAGCTGGTGTCGAGGCGGAAAAAGCGTACAATATTAGTGATTTGTTCATCCACCAGATGGATGAGGCTAAGGATTTCACAGAAATTAAGGGCATCCAGCAGAAAATGATTGCCTATTTCCTTAAGGAAGTGAAACAAGTGCAACACCAGCGGATATTTTCAAAACCAGTCATGACCTGTCTGGACTATATCGACCAACATCTCCATGAGAAGATTTCTGTGCCAGACCTGAGCGATTCGGTCAATCTATCGCCTAACTACCTGTCCCGACTCTTCAAGGATGAGACAGGCATGACCATTACAAGCTATATCAATAACCAACGCATTCGAACAGCTGAAAATATGATTCGCTACTCGGACTACAATTTTACCGAAATCAGTCAGATTTTAGCCTTCGGCAACCAAACCTATTTTAATCGGCAGTTTAAAAAACAAACTGGTCTCAGCCCCAGTCAATACCGCAAACATGGTCGACCAGACTACTTCCTCAATCAGCCAGCTGATAGGGACTGACCTCATCAACAATCGCCAACACCTGACGACTATGCTCAAATTGCTTTGCCATCGTTTCAACATCACGCTCAGTAATGATTCGGTTAAACTCAACAAATTCGGCATACATCCTGTGCTGACCAGCATTTTTATCTAAAACTTGTCCCTTGTCTTTTCCTGTTTGGACAAAGACTGACGGCAGTTCGTTGGTCGGTCCATCGATGCGGATAAAACCGTCCGTTCCCTGAATCGTTGACGAAATGGTTGACGATGAATCCTTGGCACCGATACAAATGGCCTGAAAATCGCCATAATCAAGGGAAAGAATGCCTGAAGTATCAACTCCTTTTTCCATATTCGCCGCATAAGAGACCGACTTGGGACGACCGAACAAGCCGACCATCAGGTGGATGTTGTAGATGTTAATATCTCTCAAAGCGCCACCACCTTTTTGAGGGTCAAAGGCTGGCAAGATATTGCCCCGCTTAAAGGTATCATAACGCGAAGAATACTGGGAATAATTGCAGGAAACAATTTTAATGTCACCAAGATTTGCCAACTGGTCTTTGATGACCTGAAAATTCGGCAGGTATTGGTTGGTGATGGCTTCCAGCAAGAATAGATTTTTTTCTTGAGCCACTGCCTGCAACTCATCCAATTCTCTCTCCCTCAGTGTGAACGGCTTTTCGCAAATCACATGTTTCCCCGCCTCCAAGGCTTGCTTGGCATAGTGATAGTGAAGGTGATTTGGCAAGGCAACATAGACGGTGTCAATCTCAGGATTGGACAGAATGCTGTCATAGTCACTCGTCACCTCTTTTATCTTGTAGGTTGCTGCAAGATTTTTTGTTTCCTCCAAACTCCGAGAACTAGATAAAATAACCTCCAAGGAAATCTCATCAATCTGTGTAAGGACTGGCAGAACATCCTTCACAATCATACCAGCACCTAAAATTGCAAGCTTCATTAAACATACCCATCATCCCCTTTGGGATGCCTTTCTGTCAACTATTATAGGAAAAATACCCAAGGTAAACTTATCCTATTCTACGAAACTTTATCTTCAACTTTATGAATAAAGGCCATGTTTTTTTATTTTTCTTTCTATTGGTGTTATATGGAAATAGAAAAAGAGGTGAGCTCAAACTCACCCCACTAGTAGAACCGTTTAAGACGGTGGCTAGCTCAAAGTTATATTAAAACAACTGTCGGACTCGCCAAAGTTAACAACGATTGTTTTCTTTTTCAATCAGTTCCAACAATAAGCCGACTGGCTCTAGAACAAAAGCTCCCAAATGCAACATCATACCTCATTTAAATCAATCCTTTTCTCAATAACATAATAAACTTAGTTACCTTAATTTTTCTTATTCTATGCCATATAACTTGTTTTAACTGTCCTCGAACACACTCTACTTGATTTCCAAATTAGGAAGGGGTGGGGACATCTATTCCCTCATACTCCTTATCTCATGTCCCCCCTTGCGTCTACGGAAATAAATCCCTCTAAAATCCACCAGCACATCAACTACTTCAACTGAAATAGTTACTCTGATACTTTCCCACCACAAAGCTCAAGCCTTGCAATCAAGGCTTTTCATTAACCATTTCGTTCAAAGGTTTCTAAGCTTTTACGAGCAGAGTAACACACTCCACGTGTGTAGTCTGTTCCTTGAGAATACAATTTTTTATCCTCGTCACTGTTTTGAGGACACAATTTATCTGTTTCTAGTTTAGCATTTTTACGTTTACTTTTAAATTTTTTTCCATCCTTGTTTTGAGTTTCACCTGTTTTGAATATTATGGTTAACATTGCAGGATCAATTTCTCCTTCGCTATTAACTCCACCTACAATAATTTTCTCAACAATACTTTCAAAAACTGCACGATCAAACTCCGTAAGCATTTTCTGTGAAGATAGCAAGTGCTTAAACTCAGTTAGTCTTTTCTTTACATCGATTTCTGATTTTAAGGTTGTTTCAATATTTACCTTCTCTTCTGCTAGAAACTCTTTTTCTGAGGAAATTTCATTGTACTTTTCATTGTATATGGTATCGCTAATTTTCCCTTCGAGCCTTAGATTTACAAGATTTTCCTCTTTTTTTAGTAATGTTCGAAGTTTGTTTGTAATCCTTTTTAGTTCCTTATTAAGGCTATTGTCATTCAATTCAGATTCAATCGTTTCAAGTAAGTCTGTCATTAAGTTTTCATTTGAATGATAAAGTTTTCTGTAAGCTTCCATGAAAGCCCCCTCAATAGCGAGCTCTTCTAATCCTTTACTATGCTTACAAAATTTCTTTCCTTTCTTTATCGATGTAACACAGTGCCACACAACCTTGCGATAATCTGAACGGCAGTGCCAACTTCTTCTAGATAATATTGAACCACAAAAACCACATTCTAACATGCTACTAAAAGCATACATTTTTGAATAGCGTTCACGCTTGCCATTTACATTTGCAGCAGTCTTCTTATTTCCTGCTCGACGAAGTCTTATCTCCTGAGCTTTCTCAAAGTCTTCTTTAGATATTATAGGTTCATGATTATCTTTGATGTAGTACTTATCTTCTTCACCAAAATTACTTAAACGTCTCTTGCTTATTGGATCCACTGTAAAAGTTTTGCCCATTAGAATATCGCCTTTATATTTTTCATTCTTTATGATTCCTATACTTTATATTCATAAAGTGTGTGCTCTGCGAGGCTGTCGGCAGTGCCGACCAAAACCATAAAACCTTTAAGACCTTTCTTTTTTTTACGAGAAAAAAGAAACAAAAAAACCTGCCCTCTGCCACCTCAGCAAAGGGGGGTTTTGCTCTCGTGCTCGTTTAAAAATCAGCAAGGGACAGGTAGTATTTTTTGAGAAGATCACTCAAAAAATCTCCACCTTTAAACCCTTGCCAATTTTTATTTTGTCCGTTTTGTCTAGCTTACCGAAAGCCAGACTCAGCAAGAATAAAATTTTTATTGTCTTTCGGTTTTCTAGTGTAACGGACAAAACCACTCAAAATAAAAAAGATACAAGAGAGGTCTCTCGTATCTTTTATTCAGCAATCGCGCCCTTTAATGGAACAAAAAGATTTGAATTCCTGTTATAAAAAAAGGATCAATTTTGAACTCTCTCCCAAAGTTGATCCCTTAACGATTTAGAAATCCCTTTGAGAATGTTTATATACATTCAAGGTAACCAGCCAACTAATGACAATGATTCCTGAAAAAAGTAATAACAAATTACTATACAGATAAGTTGACTGATCAACTTCCATAGGTAACAACCTTTGATCAAGTAAGGGTATGGATAATAAACCACCTACAATTGCAATACCTGTTCCCTCTGATAAAAAGCTGGTAAAGTTAAGCAAACTCATTCCAGCACCAGCTTCCTGCTGTTTCAAGCTACTTGAAACAATTGTTGATATAACTGTTTTGGTGAACGAAAGCCCACCTAAAACAAATACGATTATAATTGTCATGAACCATGATGTTGTTTCTAAAAGAAAGGAAGCAGTTAAAAAGCTAACAGAAAGAAATGTAACTCCGATGTTTAACACGTATAAAGGACCTCTTCTATCAACAAGTATCCCACCAATGTAGCCGAAAATAATGACACTCATTGTTCCAGGGAAAATAATTACACTTCCGATTTCGGCAGTACTTAGCTGGTGAACATCTTTCATCATATAAGGAACCATAGAGACAAACCCTGCTACTGTTCCAAATATAATTCCCCCACAAAGAACTCCAATCATAAAAGGTATATTTTTCCCTAATCCGGGATCAACAAAAGGATCTGTTACTTTCCTGATATGTTTTACAAATATCAGGAATGACAGCACGCTAACGATAAGAAAAGAAATGCTATATGATGTTGTAAACAACATAAAAAATACAATGCCTACAGACATTAGTATAATTCCTTTGATATCAAAATGACCTTTTATCCTTACTTCTTTCTTTAATAATTTCATAAGAAACGGAACAGTGATAATTGTTATCATAGGAATGAGTAGAAGATAGTACCAATGAATATAATGGGCTATCATTCCACCAATCGCTGGACCGACTCCTTCTCCCATGGCTACTATCGATCCAATAAGACCAAATGCTTTACCCCTATTTTCCTTTGGAATATAGCGCGCAACTACAACCATTACGAGTGCTGGAAATGCAGCTGCACCAGCCCCTTGAATAAAACGAGCCATAATAAGTAAGGAAAAGAAAGAATGGCCAACAAACCCAATTACCGACCCGAAACAATTTATTATAATTCCAAATAGGAGTAACCTTTTGATGCCTAATTGATCAGATAGCTTTCCATATACAGCTGTTCCAATGGAAAAGGTTAACATAAAGGCTGTGTTCACCCAGTTTGTACTCGCAGGTGGTTTATTAAAATCATTTGCAATATCAGGTAATGAGACGTTCAAAACCATTTCATTTAATACGCTAAAAAAAGATAAAATGCAAAGCCAAATTAAAATTTGGTTGTGTCGTAAATTCGATTGTGAATAGGATGTATTCACATTTCACCCCTCCAATAATGAGGGCAGACGTAGTTTATAGGGTTAATGATACGCTTCCCTCTTTTAATTGAACCCTGTTACATTAATTACACTTCATAATTAATTCCTCCTAAACTTGATTAAAACATTTTACCACATATAAACTACAAATTACAATAAGAACAACTAAGCTAAATAAAATTTTCCTCATGCTACTTCACCTCCTTTATAACATCATCAAATAATAAGAGTGCCCTTTGCCAATTTGTTGTAACCTTTAAGTTATTTAGTTCGATCATTGTTAACAGAATTCCAATTATTCCATCTAAATAACCAAGATTATCTTTTGTTTTTATATTTTCAAATTCCGCGGTAGTATTAAAACCATATGTCATGTCTTCTCTAAAATCACTAATTAACTTTTCCTTAAGAGATTTTGTATTCTACTCTTTTAGTGACCTCTAACCAATTTACCTCTTTTTACATATTTTTTGAATTTCAACATTATTCATAACAGCTAAATTACAAAAATACGATAATATGATAAAACCATTTAAGTATACTAGAATCATAAAAATTTCATTTTTCCCAATTTCTAGGATCATATTAACAGGTAAAACGATAGGCAACCAGAAGATATTTAAAAATACTTTATTGGTTGCAAATATAATAAACAGACATTC
Source organism: Streptococcus sp. 2022WUSS083 (assembly GCF_044427155.1). NCBI lineage: Bacteria > Bacillati > Bacillota > Bacilli > Lactobacillales > Streptococcaceae > Streptococcus > Streptococcus sp. 2022WUSS083. The sequence goes on from NZ_JAOTGK010000003.1 coordinate 349,504, forward strand.
GATAAAAGAAATTACTAGATTCCCTCCCTTTCCCATGATAAGACTAAGTAACATATGGAAATGGTTAAGTAAGACTAATAATAACCAAGTAATCACACCAACATACGCAAAGTAAGAGAGTCTATTAAATTCAACTCCTACCACTATCCAAACTGGAACTCCCAATAAAACCATAAGTAAGTCTGTCGAAATAAGCTTTATTCCCCAAATAATTCCACTATTTTTTTCGCTTTTAATATTTTGAAAGAAATTTGCTTTTTCCTCTTGTTCATGAAGAAAAATAGAGAAAATTGATGCTAATATACAATATCCTAACATAGGTAAAAAAATGATATTTTCAATTACAACTGAATTATTTGTAAACTGTAAATAAAGAGGAATTGTGAATAATTGAATAATTGATAAAATTAAAATAAGATTTAAAGTAAGAGAGCCTTTCAACTTTAGCAACTCACTTTTTAGAATTTTGTTCATTAGTTATCCTCCACTTCAACAAACTAAGGAAACTCACAAAAACTAAGATTGAAAGAGATACTGATATTAAAATTGTCGATATTTCAACTCCACTTAATGCTGCCTCTAAATCACCTGAGGGTTTTAAATGTAAAAGAGCATAAGCAATTTTATAGTGATAAGTATAAGGAAATATGAACCAAACCGATGTCTGAGCTATTAGAGGAGCAACTAATAAGCAAATAAGAGAATTTGTAGCCAACAACAAGTAGGGATTTATCCACTTTGCTAGAAAATATAATAGTGGTAATACCCAAGCAGAAGAAACACCAATAAGTAATAAACAAATCAAATCTTTACCAATGTCTACTGATATCACACCTGAAAAAAGAAATGAGATGCCATAAAATATTATCGTAAAAATAAAGGTTGAAATCAAAACATCCTTGAACTTCAACAGTATCTTCGCTAAATAAATAGTAAACGTATATCTACCCAAGCTAATATTTTGAAACGCACCTGCATTCTCCTCCGCGCTATAATCAGCTAAAAACAATAACCCAAGGAGAGTGAAAAGGAATCCTCCCTCCCACCAATAAATTGAAAAACTTTCTAAATTGAGAGGTCCTGCTAGTATGAAAGCTATAAAAATTGCTAGCAAAGGAATAAGGATTAGTAATTTTTTATCAGAACTAGATTTTTGCTTCAGCCACTCAGATTTAAAAATATTAGTCATTTCCATCACCTCCATGGACAATTCTAAAGAATAGTTTTTCTAAATCATTTGAATTCTTATTAATATCATCGTAAAAAATCTTGCCCTGATTCAGTATAACGATTTGATCCGCAATTTTGCTGACTTCACTTAGTTGATGGCTGGACAAGAGGACTGTCATTCCAGATTTTTTTAGATCCCTAATTAAATTTAGCAATTCTTTTATCCCATCTGGATCTAGACCATTAGTTGGCTCATCTAAAATTAATAAATCAGGATTGGTAATAATTGCCATTCCTAAACCAAGTCGTTGCTTCATTCCTAATGAAAAGTGCCCTGCCTTCTTTTTTCCAGTATCAGATAAACCAACCAACTGAAGTACCTCATAAATTCTTTCATCTGGAATATCATGTAGCAATGCTCGTGTTTTTAAATTGTCAAATGCAGAAAGATTCAAATAGATAGCAGGAGATTCTATCAACGCTCCAATATCAAATCTATTTTCTTCTACAATATCCTTATGCTTTCCATTGAAAATGACTTCTCCACTATCAGCTCTTTCTAACCCAAAAAGAATTTTCATAATGGTGGATTTCCCAGCCCCATTTACTCCCAGAAGACCACAAATAGTACCTTCTTCAATTTTAAATGAAACGTCTTTTAAAACCTCTTTGTCTTTATAGCTTTTTCTTAGATTTTGAATGATAACTTCCATTTTTTCTGCCTCCATTTCTTTTATTATAATACAAAAGAAATTTCAGTATTTGTTCAGAAAAAAATTGAGCAAAAAGTCGATATCTCATTGATTTTTTCAAATTTTCGAAACAAAAAAACGCATAAAATCAACGTTTGTAAATGAAAGATTTCATGCGTTTTTGTTTATATTAGGCTTTTTGACCAGCCCGTAAAATTTTTTTAATTAATAAAGTGACCTGTGCACCACCATTTTGTGGATTTGAGAGTATTAATTGACCTTGATGTCTCATAGCTATCTTTTGAGCAAATGAAAGTCCTATTCCGTAATGCTTATCATTTCTTCCTTTATTCTCTGTGTAAAAAAGTTTTCCTCCATCTTTAAGAGACTCTTCTGTAAATGGTAAACCATTATTCCAAATCTCAAAACTGATAAAGTTAGAACTTTCAGATATAGTCAGTACCACCTTGCCCTCTTCTGAACAAAATCTAGTCGCATTAGATAAGATATTTATCAAAGCTCGATCTAAGTTGAGACGATTTCCTTTAATCACTCTGGTATGGGATTCATTAACTATTTGAAAATTAATTTTTTTTGAAGACATAATATCTCGACATTCTAATGATAATTCATCAAGAAATTTTGCTAATTCAATATCTTCCTGATAATTCTTATCCTCAATTAGCAACCTTGAGTAATTAACCATTGAATTAAAATACTTTTCAAATATACCAACACTATGATTTATTGAGGACATAAAATCTAATTGTTTTTCATCTAGATTAGTCATCTCAAGCAACTCGATATTCCCCTTTAAAACAGTTAATGGTGTTTTAATATCATGTGCTAATGCAGCAACTTGAAATGACAAATCTTCTTTATCTTTTTTCTCCATTTCTAATAACTTTGTCAACTCTTCGTCTTTTTGATAAAGCGTCAATAAAATGTTATTACATTCTAAGATTTCAGTTTCTTTACGTCTAATATCCATTCCTGATATTCCCATATTCAGAGATATTTTTTCAATTAAACGAAAATTTTTTGTAAATTCTCTTAAGAGCCTGATAACGGAGATAGAGATGAGTAGTAATTCTAGCACTATAAAAAACAAATAAGAGACTAAATTATAGGAAATATGTCGAAAGTTTTGATTTACAAATTCGGGCACTGTTGGTCTTCTAATAACCAAAATAAAATCTGAGTTTTCATATTCTGTAAACAATATAGAACCCTCGCTAACCGAACTTCCAGTATCAAAAACTTCTTTATAATGTTGTAAATCCTGTTTTTGATATTTTCCAGAGACCAATTCGCCATTATCGCTATCAAACAATACATAATCAAAGACAGAGTAATCCATTTGATTCTTAATACCGTTAGCAGATTTACTATCACTAATTGAAATATGATAGTCTGTTCCATATGTATTCAACTGACCTGTAAAAATAAGAACGTAGCTCAATACAAGCAACATAATAACATTTGCAACTGTACCAATCACTATTTCAAGAACTGTCCTTAAAATCCGCTTATTAATTGAATATCTTTTCATCATTCCACTTATATCCCATCCCCCTTATTGTTTTAATGGGATTAATTCCATAGGAACCAAACTTGACTCTAATTTGATAAATGTATTCCGAAATTGAACGAAATAATGCATCTGCTTCATCATCATAGACACATTCATAGATTTCTTCTCTTGTATAAACCTTATTTGTCTTACTAGATAATAGCTCTAAAATATCATATTCCCTTTTAGTAAGAGAAATAGCTTCACCATTAACACACACGAGTTTTTCTTGAAGGTAAAATGTTAGTGGAAATAATTCTCGAATAACAGATTCATTAGATTCAGCATTTCTATAACGTTCTTCTCGTTTTAAATGCGCTGCAACCTTAGCAACTAGTTGATTAACACTAAATGGCTTTGTGATATAATCGTCACCACCGAGATTTAAGCCAGATACAATATCATCTTCAGAATCTTTTGCACTGACAAAAATAATCGGAGAGGATACTGATTTACGAATCTGTTTACAGATTTGCAGACCATCAACATTTGGCATCATAACATCAAGCAATATTAAATCAAATCCATCAAAATCACTTATTTTTATAGGAAGCCTAACTTCTTGATAAGTCGTCACATTATAGTTTTTCATTTCTAAAATTGTTCGCATCAATTTTACAATTTCAAAATCATCATCAACTACCAAAATCTTATACATACTAGGTACCTCTTTTATCTCATACTACTATTTTACACTATTATTGCACAAAATTTGTAATATTTAGTAGCCTAATTTGTCCATTGTTTCCATTATTACTAAGAAAACAATTATCATATAAAATTCGAATAGCTTCATCTGGTTGGTCCTTCAAATTATACTTTTCTATAATCAATCCTAAAGCTGCAGAGACTTTAGGAGTCGAAATTGAAGTCCCATATGCATATGTATACTTTCCTTCAAGCGTTGGAACAAGAATCCATTCTTTTTCATATAATTTATCAGCTACCCATTTATCATATCCTACTTTAGAAAGCGCTTGACTTCCACCTCCTGTTGCATAGATATCAATGTCGCCATTCCCTTGATTTGAGAAACTAGATACAAGATCATTATCATCTACTGAACCAACTGTAACAACATTGTCTAATTCAGCCGGAATATCTTGTACAGTTCCATCAACTTGACTATAATCTTTTCCTCTTAAACTACCAAGATAGTTTTTTAATTCATCTTGATTCTGTAAATCCATCCCTTCATCACCTACTGAAGCAACGACAACGGAACCTTGATTATGAGCATAATTAATTGCCCGTTGATAGATATTGATCAAAGCTGTATCATCATCTTCATCAGTGGAATCTCTTAACAAATATTCTCCTAAACTAAGGTTAATAACATCAACATCATCTTTTGCTGCTTGAATGAGCGCTTTGAGAATCCATTGGTCTTGAGCATTCCCTTCATCAAAAACACGATACATTCGTATTTTCATGTCAGGTGCTATCCCTAAATATTCTCCACTTGATGAAATTTGTCCCACAACAGAGGTCCCATGGCCAATTTTATCTACAACATTTTGGTTATCAACTATTCCTGTTTCCAAATCTGATGTGAAATTTTGTACTGAAATAATGTGTGAATAAATATCTGGATTATCATATGTAATACCAGAATCTATTACACCAATTGTTGCTTTACCAGAAGACTTATGTTGAAATTTACTTCCAGTACTAATACTCTTTTGCATATCCCACTGATTTCCCCAAAAATCTAAATTAGTATTTGTATAAACCTTGTCCCCATACAAATAAGTAATATTAGGCTTTACAGTCATAGTATTATCTATAACTATGTCATCAATATAATTAGAGTTTTCTTTTTTTATTGTATCTTCACTTTTTTCGGTAGAAATAGTTAAAAAATTTATTTCAGGTATTTTATCAGTAACTTTAATTCCTTGACTTTGTAAAACATCTTCTACATCCTCAATAGATTTATTTTCACTAACTAAAACATTATAACTAATTTCCTTATTTTCATTAGCACTTACTCCTGATGACACAGAACCGCTAGCTAATATAACAATAAGACTTTTGTTCAAAATTTGGTTCAAATAAACTTACTGATACAGTGTAATCAAGCAAAGCTTCTTGGAACATTTTAAAAGAAATCTTTCCACCTTTTATCCACATATTATTCTTTCCGACTGAATCAATATCATGTGAATCATTATCTAATAAAAAATTTGGTTCACAATTAAAATCTGTCAATAAACGATTTTTCGATCCTTCAACAGAATTTATATTTTTTACACCAATAAATCGTGTATTTTCTTTTGTAAAAACTTGTCTCTTATATGCACCCGACAAGTGAGAACCTTTTTTCAAAATATTATAACTATTGAAATGAGCAATGTAGTTAATTATGTTTTGATTATTAAAATCTTTCATGATAGTCAACGAATGCTGATAACTTCCATCTTTTTCACTTATAATATTTTCACATAACCATTGATTAACCCAAGATTCTTTTTCATGATCGTATATAGTTTAATACTCGATTATAAACGCTTGCCGATAATTCGTTAATGATCTCTATTTCAAATGTTTTTTCATACGTAACTGCCATTTCATTTTCACTCCTTTTAAAGTTTGTCAGGTAAATATTTCCGTATATATTCTTCTAAGGCTTGATCCATAACTTCTTTTACGTTTCCGCCATTCTTTGCTGTTTCGATTTTTATGATATGGTGCAAGTCAGCACGAACACGAACCGTCTTATCTCCCATTATATCTTTTTTTGCACTGATTGGTGTATCATTTCGTTTTGCTTTTTGTGCGCCTAAATTTCCCACAATCACTCACTTCTTTCTATTTCTTCTTATTCTTATTTTATCATCAACAATCACAAATCACAAGTGATTTGTGATTAATCACTTGTGATTTGTGATTCTATTCTTTTTCGTTTTCTAATTGAATGATTCGCTCAAGCATTTCAAAAAATACGTTCTCATACATGGATAAAACTTTTTTGTCATAGCCTTTGTGTTCTGTAATTCCGTTTTTAGACCAGGTACTTACTTTATTACTTCGCTTGATAATATTTTGGAAAACCAAGTTATCTTCTTTATGTTGCTTGTACAGTTCTTCCAGGTTTGATTTTATCGTTGCGCTGTCCGTATCAACTAAATAAGGAACAAAACCGATCATATCTAGTCCAGGGTTAAACTGTTCTTGTAAATCAATCAAATAGGAAATATAGTTTTGAATGTTGTTTGTACTTTCTTCTTCTGCTTGTAAAGGGATCATAACGTAATCACTTGCCACGATTGCATTATTTGTATAAACGCTTGGCGTTGGTACAGTATCAATAATAATGAGATCATAGTCACTTTTTAAAGGTGCTAAAAGAGTAGCAAGCAATCTACTTTCATTTTCAAAAGTCCATGAGCGAGTTAATTTTGGCAGTAACATCAAATCAAACGTGCCAGGGATCAAGTCTAAATTATCAGTCAAATGAACAATAGAAGAAGCCAAGTTTCCATTTTTCAGTCCTTCATAAAAATTAACACGTGGCAATTCTACCTTAAATGTTTTTGCTAAGTCTTTTGTCAATGTTGCTTGTAAGTCCTTATCGATCATTAAAACTTTTAAATTAAATTTGTCTGTCAAGTAAGCAAACATAGTCGATAATTTTGACTTTCCAACACCACCTTTAAAATAATTGTTTAAGATAACAATCGCTTCATTTTTACTGTTTAAAATACGTCTTAATTCTTCAAGTATTTTGAGTTCTTCCTTCTCCATAACTACGCCCCATTCTTTTTTTGTATAGTAATATTGTATCATTAGGAATCACAAATCACAAGTGATTTGTGATTAATCACTTGTGATTTGTGATTATTCCAAAAGTAGGTAATTTCACCAACCTTTTTCAAAAGTTTTTATCGACGATTATTGGACTGGATCGTGTTTCCTAAAGCGATTCTAATGTAGTTTTATAAAAAAGATTGATCATTTATAATAAAGTTCGTTCATTTAAAACAAAGTTTGATTTTTTATAATAAAGTTTGATTAAAGCAACCTCTATGGGTATGATGTCCATAAGAGGTTGTTTTTTTTTTAGAATTAAAAATTAATAAGGTGGAGGGAGTATATGGCTAAAAGAAAACGTTCAAGTTCGTATGAGAAAAAAATGAAAGAGGGTTACGGACAAGGTATTGGAATCGATTATAAACCATGGATAACTATTCAGGATGTACCTTCATTGGGAAGGGTTACTCGATTAAAAGGACATAAGATTCCAAGACAATTTGAATTTCTTTCAGATTTAGAACGAAATTACTTTTATTTATTGGAATATTCCGATTTAGTTGAAGATATTCAAGAACAGTACCCTTTGCTACCAATTGAGGAAACGATTATTATTGCAAATGAATTAGGAATTAAACACCCCACAGACCTTAAAAGTGGAGAACCAATAGTGATGACAACAGATTTTTTAGTAACAACTAGGAACAATACAGAAGTTAAAAAGTTTGCTAGAACATTGAAATATAAAAATGAATTAATGGATAAACGTGTATTAGAAAAATTTGAAATAGAGCGTGTTTTTTCAACTAAATGGTGCCATCACTAAAGAAGGAGAAGCATCTTTTTTGTCGATTTTATACAATACGGGCAGGTTAGTGACATTAGAAAACCGACTGTAAAAAGTACAGTCGGCATTATCTCATATTAAAAAAGCCAGTCATTAGGCCTATCTGCCAATTCCTGAATAGAGTTCATAAACAATCCTGCATGATAACCATCACAAACAGAATGATGTACCTGTAAAGATAGCGGTAAATATATTGAATTACCTTTATTAATGAATTTTCCTGCTGTAATAATGGGTAGAAGATAATTACTATTATTATTGATATTTAAGTTAAACCCAGTAAATGAAGTCCATGGAATAATAGAAATAGAAAAAGCATTTTCGGGTATAGGTGTTTTGGGAAACAATTTCCCCGAACCATTATATTTCTCTACATCAGAAAGGTATAAATCATAAAACTCTTTGAAGTCATTCCTTGCAGGAGTCCAAATACCAGAGAATGTTTTAGATACACTATCAAAAATTGTGTATAGTGGGTCTAACTTATCCCAATAGCCTAACTCTCCCTCGCTATTGTAACCAGTTCTAAAAGCTGTATTTGAGTTTATCACCCTTGTCACTAAGAAAACAAATGCAGGATAAAATTTATATCTTTTTTGTTTTATGTTTCGGTATAAAACACTAATATCAATTTCTGTGGTTATACTAAAAGTCGTTTGTTGGTTCAAATAATGATTAAATATCTCTTTTCTCTTCCAATTGTCTAAATCAATTTTATTAAAGTTCATTTGATATGCCTCCTAAATTTTTATCTAAAATGAATTTAGGAGGCTGATTTGTCTGCTTTCTTCATTAGAATCAATCCTTTTTTAAAAGTCAATATTATTGTAACATAAATATATATCTTAAAAACATCTCACTTTATTCAAATTTCGTTTGTTGAACTGATTGTTACTTTCTAAAAGAATGAAAAGCGACTCATAGAATTATTTCCTCCCGTTAAATAATAGATAACTATTAAAAATAGACAATACTTGCTCATAAGTAACGGTACTTAAATTGTTTACTTTGGCGTGTTTCATTGCTTGATGAAACTGATTTTTAGTAAACAGTTGACGATATTCTCGATTGACCCATTTTGAAACAAAGTACGTATATAGCTTCCAATATTTATCTGGAACATCTGTGGTATGGCGGGTAAGTTTTATTAAGACACTGTTTACTTTTGGTTTAGGATGAAAGCATTCCGCTGGCAGCTTAAGCAATTGCTGAATCGAGACTTGAGTGTGCAAGAGCAACCCTAGTGTTCGGTGAATATCCAAGGTACGCTTGTAGAATCCTTCTTCAACAATCAGATAGATGTCAGACGCATGGCTTTCAAAAACCACTTTTTTAATAATTTGTGTGCTTAAATGGTAAGGAATATTCCCAACAATTTTATACCTCTGTTTGTTAGGGAATTGAAACTGTAGAATATCTTGGTGAATTAAAGTGACACGAGTATTCAGTTTTAATTTTTCTGACGATAAGTTGAATAGATGACTGTCTAATTCAATAGACGTTACCTGTTTACTTATTTTAGCCAGTTTCGTCGTTAAATGCCCTTTACCTGTTCCAATTTCGTAAACGGTATCGGTTTCTTTTAAATTCAATTGTTTTATTATTTGGTTGAGTACTTTTTCACTCGTTAAAAAGTTTTGAGAATATTTTATATTTTTGTTCATGTAATCACTCCTGAAGTGATTACATCTGTAAATAAATACAGAAGTTAAATGATTTGTTTGTAATTTTAGTTATCTGTTTAAAAAGTCATAAGATTAGTCACTGGTAGGAATTAATCTAACGTATTTATTTATCTGTGTAATCACTGTTTTTAGTCTGTTTCAAAACAGTAGATGTTTTATCTACATAACGCATTTGATAACGCATTTGGAATACCAACATGACGAATCCCTCCTTCTTAATTACAAATTTTTAGCATCTAATTTAACTTCAATTCCTATTATACAAAATTTATTTATTTTTCTCAAGTAATTCCTTAAGTAGGAGTTCACTCTCCTTCACCATCTCCTCCTCTACCTTGCTCCATTTTCCAAATAGGCATTCTTGTAGCACTTCTGCTGCGGAACCTTCAGCAGTTTCAGAATCATAGATACAAGTTCTATCTCTTTGATAAATTTGAATCTGGTCAAAGAGATTTTCACTTTCTAACTCCCTCAAGTTATCAACCAAGTTCTCAACAATCCCATCGTGGTGTTCTTTTGGTGTTGCTCTAGCCTGAGTCGGATCGATGGCATAAAGCTCTTCGTAACGAATCAAGGTGCTGAGATAAGAAAGCTCTGGTTTGGTACCAATCACTGCTAAGGAAACTTGGTAACCTTTAGAAGATAATAATTGAGCAGTCTGACGAGGAACTTGAGTAGTTCGCAAGGTTCCCTCAATCAGCAAATGGTAGCCTTGCGTACTGAGTTCATCAACCAACTGTTCTACCATTTTTCCTGCAAATCCCTTGGTATAGTCCACGCTATCCTTGCCATACTTTTCTTGCAGGGCTAAGTAATTGGGATGCTGAGAACGGTAGCTGTCACCATCGATAATAATGATATTACCTTGAAATTCCTTTTGCTTGATACGATGAATAGTCGTCTTACCTGCTCCGCTTTGTCCACCAAGCAAGATAGCTTTCGGTTGATCTGGAATCGTCTTTCCTCGGGTTAAGGCCCGAATGGTTCGCTGCAAGGCCTTCTGAAACTCAGCCTCACTAAATTCTTCCAGTCTCATTAAGCCACCACCCGATGATGCACCATGTCTAACATCCGCTCTATACCATCTAAATAGCCATTGTAACGCTCTATTTCATCGAAAGTAGCGACAAGGTAAATTTTCGTATTGATCAATTCGGCCAAGTCATCACTCATCAAAATCCAAGGATTAGATTCATCATCAAAAACAATATCTTGACTATCCTGGTATCTATAAAGCTTTGATAAAATGGCTGCTCCACGTTCTTTTATCACTTCTACTTTTAAAGTCAGATGGTAATCTTCGACAGGTGTTAACATCTTGTCCTCTCCTACAATATCGACATAAGAAACGTTAAATTTCTGACAAATACGGTCGATGAGTTCAGTTGAAACAGTGCTGGTACCATTTTCGTAGCGACTCAGGCTATTGCGTGAAATCCCAACCATTTTCGCAAATTCTGGCTGTGTTAAATCGTGTGTTCGGCGTAGTGATTTTATATTGTCTCCGATCATAGATAAAGACCTCCTCATATTTGCTTTCATTATACCATAAAAAACGGATAACGCACCATATTTGGTGCATTATCCGTTTTTAGGTTTCTTCGATTGCTTAAACTCCTCTATTCGCTTCTCCAACTGCTCAGTATTCAGTTTATTTTTCGCTTCTTGGATTGACTTATCAAGAATTTGTTCCTCATCGGTTATAATGTCCCTAGATATTTCCACTCTCTCACTAGACTTGAAACTTGAATCAAAGACCACATCTAGGAGTTGCTCTACTTTGGTTAGTTCACTATCTGACATCTCTGATAGTCGATGAATCAGTCGTTTAAATTGATCCTGGTTCTGTTTTTTCTTTTGAAAAAATTTCATTATCTTCTCCTTCAATTATAAGTCAGGTAGCCCGCATAGGACTACCTGACTTATAAATCATCAATGGCTACTGAAATAGCCTGCAACTTTTTATTTTGGATTTTCTTTTCATCAATCAATTGATGAAGTTCTTCAATTTGCTTTTGACAGGCTGAAATATCCTTGTTGTTTTGTGCAATAGTGTCTGCCAAGTGTTGTTTATAGTCGCTTGTGATATTTACTTTCTTCGGCTGGCTTTGTTTAACTTTTGATTCGGGCGTCTGTACATCTTTAGATTCTGACTCCTTTTGTTGCTGTTCAAAAGCAGCCACATAGTCTACTTCTTCAATTGGTTTTTCATCTTGTTTATGGAAAAGTGCTGCAATTTTTGCTCGTTCTTCATGGGATGATGTTGGTTTCACATCATCTAGTGGCTGATCAAAATTCCATGTTTTACTCATTCTGTATCCTCATTTCTGTAATTTGGGTGTAGTGTGGTTTCTTTACCAAAGGCTTGCTCTAGTGCTTCATGAAATGACAACTGACTAGATTGTTGCCGTTTGATAAAGGTACTGTACATAGCTGTTTGTAGTTGGTCACGATAGTGTTCCAATTTCTCCGTCTCACGTGAGACCTTTTCTTCTTGTCTAGCTACTTTTTCAGCCAGACGTTCAATCACACTCATAGGGTGTCCTCCTTGTCACATTCTAGATTATGATAGCGGACTTGATTTTGTTATCACATCAAAAGTGTGCTCTCGTTTAGGTGGAGGATGATCTCTAATGACTTTTGTTTGGGCTGACTGGATAAGATCTCTTAAAGATAATTCCTTTTGTCGTTTCACAATATCATTCCAATCTAACTTTGTTTCAAGTCCTTGCAATGGTGGTAAATCTTGATAAAGCGGAAGTCCTTTATCTGACAGTTTCTGACAAAATTCTCTTCCTGCCTCATCGTTATCAACAGCCAATGTTAATGCATTTGAATGAGTTTGGAAGAAGGTTGTCGTCTCTTGTATTGCCTGAAGATAATGACTAAGTCTGCTTGGATTTACTGTATCTAGAAATGCCAATTTCCCCTGTTCCTCTGCTGCTAGACGCAAGGTCTGATAAGCAATCACAGAAAGTTTTAAACCTTCCATTGAAATCAGGCGAACATCGGATAATTGCTTTTGGTAAAGCTGATAATAACTCATCATATCGATAACTGATTCACAAAAAATGAGTCGCTTAGGATTCCCAATATCGAAACTAATACCGACATAGCCATGAGATCCTTTCATGATTTTTTTGAGATAACCTCGATCGTGTTTTTCTTCATTTTTGACGTGACCCTGAAAGCTTGCGGCCTGTAATCTACCATTATGGTCATAGCTTTTAAACACTAAAACTGACTCCGCTTGATAAGTAGCTTGAGCAAGCAATCCTTGTCTGCCAAAGGAATTGATAGTCTGATTACTTAGTCCACGGATGTCTTTCAAGTAAGTACGTGCTTGCTGAAAGGGTTCTTCACGCAAATAATAGTAAAACGGTTGATAAGTTTCTTCTATCACCTTAGCTTGTTCAAAATCCCCAGTTTCAAGATAGGATACAGCCTATTTGAAAGTAACACCTGCTACTAATTGAACAAAGTCTATCACATCCCCTTGTATATCTCTTGAAAACCATTTGAAAGTATTGGTATCGGCAAAAATCCGAAAGGAATCATGGTCTGGGTGTTCAAAAATTTGTCCTGATAAACGTCTGAAGGAATAACCCAGACTTTCAGCCACATCTAAAATGGCCTTTTGTTTTACTGCTTTAATTCGTGTCATCTTGTCTCCCTATCAAAAAAAGCAGAAGACTGTCTCCTGCTAGTTGTTCTCGCTTGTTGTAGTTCCTTGGATCGTTGGTATGCTGGAATTGGCTCCATCTGTTACTTCTTTCATGTCCTCCAGTTTCCCATTCCAAATGGTCAACTGATTAACCAGGAGCTTGTCGGAAACTTTGGAGTAGGATAACATAACCGTCTTGGTTTCTGTTTGAGAGGTTCGCTGTTGTTGCTCACTCAAATCAGATACATAGGTCACTTGATAGGTAACTTCCGCAAGTGCAACATTACTTTCTGTATTGACATAGATACTGGCTGATTCAAATCGGTAGTCAAGCATATAGTCTTTATAAACTTGATTGATCGCTTTATTCTGATTTGCTTCCTCTTCTGAAAATGCCGAGTCCGTCATGTAGGGTTTGATACGAGCGTTATTTTCACCCAGCTGGACCTTGGTGAAATATTGAGTGAGAAATTCATTGACAAGCTCATCTGATAGGACTGTCGCTCTTTCCTCCTGCTTTTTCTTTGACACAAGTTTATTGGCTTCTGCTCGTATTTGGTTCTCTGTTTGCTTTGAAATGGTTTGTGAGCCAATCGTGTAGCCAATCATGACCATAAAACTGACTGCGATTAAACCTCCTAATCCAATCAGAAATCGAGCTTTCACTTTATTTAACATGGCTTACTCCTCTATTAGTGATAGCTTCATCATATCAAGATTAGCTTGGAGATTTTATCACAAGAAAAAGGACTACCAGTAGGTAATCCCCATGTTAAACGATTCTATTTCTCCACCACCTCATACTTAAGCTAATAGCAAGAAATAAATTCAATGCAATATAAAATCCAGTGAAACTCCATATGCCATTAGCTGCTAAATCTTCTGAATATAGGTGTCTTTCTGTGAAGAATAGGTAAATTCCATATATTTCAATAAAGACTAATCCACTGATGAGTCCGATAAGAAATAAAGCACCTGAAACTTTCACAATCCGATAAAGGACAAACAACATCAGTCCTATTGCTGCGATAATCAAAAGGCTTTGTAGAATTTGCTCCAACATCTTACACCTCTTTCTAGGCTAATTGCTTGCGATAATAGTCAGCCTGTCTCTTGTCTAAATCATCAAGTTGGGCAACCAAATCAAGGTATTCTGCCTTCGTCACCTCATCTAAGTTTGGAAAATCATTCTCACGACTTGTGATGATGAGTTCCAGCTGTCCAGTGATTTCACGCTTTGAAAAGCTATAATCAAGAGTTTCATCTTCATACTGTTCCTTTAAAGCTTGGTAGTTGGCTCTATCCTCTGGGCTTGTAAAACCTTGTGCCAACCATTGTTCAAGTTGATAACGTATTTCTTCTACTGTTTTGGTCATGGTCTGTGCTCCTTATGTGATTTCTTGACTTCATTTTACCGCGTTCAAAAATATTTGTCAGCCATTTTTCTTATATCTCGAGTACTACTTGTTGCTTCATTTGGGGTGTTGTATCTTCACTAAACTTGGCCAAAGCCGCATCAATCTCCTCTATCTCTGCTTCTTTTTCAACCAAGGGAGCTAAAACATCATAGCCATCGTCAACATACGTTTTTGCTAAATGCCATTTCTTTTTCGGGCGGTGTCGGTCACGGTTGGAGATATTTCTTCAATTTCCGCCTTTACTTTCTCCTTTGCAATCGCAACAGATTTCTGTATTGCCGAAGCGGTGCAATGCTCCATAGCGGCGATTTGGTAAAAATTGAACTCATACTCGTAGTAGAGCAGGAAACGCCGCCTTTGTATCTCTGGAAGGCTCCCAACCGCCTTATAGAGCGTTTCATTCCGTTCTTCCTCAACCATGCGTTCATCAAGGCTCTTAGGCACACGCAACGCCCGTCTGTAAAGGGTTTCGTCCCATACCTCGTTAAACTCCCTGTGCCGCTCGTCCCATTAGAAAAGATTCCTGTTCCTGCGCTCCATCTGCCGAAACTCCATAAAGAACTGTTCCGACACTTCCAACTCGTGGGATTTGCCCTGCCCGTCCTTAAAGCTGATAAAATACCTTGTGCCGCTTTCCGTGGATTCCTCCCGAAGCGTGTATGCCTTAACCCTGTATGCCATCCTGTTGTCCTCCTGCAAAAAATGAGTGAGGGGATTTCCATCCCTCACCCAGTAGCCCGCAGGATGGCAGGCTGTTTTAGAAGCTATAAAATTTTCCGCAGCTTCTTCCGCAGATGGTCTAACCTCGCATAGATGGCACCAGTCGTCAAATGCACAAGCGGGGCAATCTCCTTTGTGGAATACCCCTGCATTTTCAGCAGGACGATTTTCAAGGTACGCCCGTCCACCGTGACTAATACTTGATAGAGATTTTCGCTCTCAATCTCTTCCAGTAACTCCGCAACCGTACCCACTTCCGCCTGCCGCTCCCTGCCTGCCATGTCCTCAAGATATTCCGCAACGTCATTCGTCCATCGGTAAAACCGCCTGTTGGAATTGAAGTCTGCCCTGTCCGCCATGCGTATCTGCTCAATGGTCGCTTCATCAACGCCGCACTCACGCAGCAGCTTTTCCTCCGCTTCTTTCCAGATACGCCATTTCCTGTCCTCCCGTCCGTGGTTGTATGCCATTCTTACTTCCTCCAATCAGAATTGATTGAGAGGGCAGAGAAAAGCCCCCTCATCTTCCCAAAGGAAAAAACAAGGGGGCTGAACGCCTTAAATTTTAATTTTCTATTATCTTTCTTAGTTTTATTAGGATTCTGGCTTTGCGTTTGTTTACAACGCTCTGGGTTATGCCCAACCTCGCCCCGACTTCACGCTCGGAAAGTCCGTCAAAAAAGATTGCCTGTATCAGCTCCTGTTCACTATCCGACAGCAAAGGCAGGGCGGCTTTCAGCCTGTCCACCATGACCGCATTGACAACGGTTTCTGCAATGTCCACCGCTTCATCAGTGATAAAGTCCAGAGGATTCCCCTCGCTGTCCGTAAATCCGTCGAGAGATAGCAGTCTATTCTTTGTATCTAATTTTTGCAGATAACGCCACCGTTCCTTGTCACGGTAGAAGTCTGTGTATTGCTCCCTCACGACTTCAAGCAGACAGCCTTGAATGGGGATAAACAGCTTGTCCATATAGGTCTGGTCGGATTCCCTGCAACGGCAGAACTCCGTGTAGGATAATTCCACATAGCCGCCACTTTCTCTGATATATACCTTTCTTGGTGCATATTTCACCATAAATACCTCCCATCTGAATTTTTGAAATGTAAAAAATCCAGATGGAGAGGCGGAGAACGACACCGCATATCAGAAACAGCCCTACGGCACTTTCCAACAAAAATCGACAAAAGAAAAACCGCAAAGGCTCTGTGACCTTTACGGTTATAGGAAATAGTAATTCTATTGTATGGAGATTGTACTTCTACTTTCAAGGTGAGAAGTACCGTTGCACTGGCAGAAATTTTTTTAACTGGTTACCTGCCGTTCTCTGATATGCTATGTATTGATAAATTTTGCTTCGTATGAGCAGATAGATAACTGCCCGAAAAAAGGACATAAAAAAATCCCTCCAAATTTAAAAACAAATTCAGAGGGTAATTTAGGGTATAACAAAATAACCCACCCGAATATCGTTTTTTTTATTTGGTGAGTTTGTTCTTTCAAATACGAAACAAAAAGAGCCGATGATTCGTGAATTGTTCCACAATTTCATCGGCTCTGCGTCTTAAGCGTCTGGCTCTTTGATGACAGTTATCTTCAAGTTGTCAACTTTAATCAAGCTTTCTTGTCTGCATTTTGGACAATAAAGGGGATAATTCTCCAAAACAGTGTCCTTCCTAATTTTATTACGGGTTTTGCTCCCACAAACAGGACACAATATCCATTCGCATTTCATCATAATTAGTCTCTAATCCTTTCAAATCTCATTTTATATGACTTTTGCAAGCTGTTAAGCTAACTTGTGGAACATATGCCGAACCTTATCTATACGGCTATTCGGGCGGCGGGGTTGGCAAATAAATTTACCAATAGCTGGCTGGTATCCTTTTAACTCTGTCAAGCAGACTCCCTGCCCATTTGTGAAATAAGTTAAATCGTTCCTGTATTCTTGAATACATCTAGCAGGGATTTCTCCTTTCAGAATGACCTCGTCATTCTTTATCTGAGTACTTACAATATCTGCACAATACCTTGGAGCATCATGATACGCCCGTGAGAGATATTCCTGCGGTGCATAAATTTCAAAGTGGAGATATGGCTCTAATAGTTCTGTCCCTGCTTTTTTTAAAGCCTGCTCCAATACGATAGGGGAAAGCAGCCGAAAGTCTGCGGGGGTACTTACAGGACTATAATACAATCCATATTCAAAACAGATTTTACAGTCTGTCACTTTCCATCCATACAGCCCCTGCTCGCAGCCATAAAGAACCCCCTCCATAACCGCATTTTGGAACGATTGATTTAAATATCCAAGTGAAACTCTGCTTTCATACTGCACTCCGCTTCCAATAGGGAGCGGCTCTATGGACAACCCGACAGAAGCCCAGAAAGGATTTGGCGGGACTTCTATGTGGATGGTATATTCTGCTTTTCTAAGCGGTCTTTCCATATATATAACAGTAGGCTCTTTTATTTCTGCCTCCACATGATATTTTTCCTCAAGGATGGCACAAATGACTTCCATCTGCACATTCCCCAAAAAAGAAAGTATAATCTCATGCGTTGTAGTATCCACGTAATACTTTAAAAGAGGATCGCCATCTGAGATTTCTGTAAGTGCCTCAAGCAACACTTCCCGCTGTTCGGATTTCTTTACTTCAATTGTTGTTTGGAGCATAGGGAGCGGATTTTCAATAAATTTTCTCTGCGGCAACAGTATTTCGTTCCCCAAAATACTGTTTAGCTGCAAAACATCATTTGGTAAAATTACAATATCACCAGAGTAAGCCGTATCTGCTAAACACAATTCACCGTTTGTAGGAATACTCATCTCTGTAATTTTTATTTTCTCTTTTTCTGATATTCTGACAACGTCCCTCGAATGCAATGCGCCGCTGTACAGACGCACATAAGCCAAACGCCTCCTTTTTTCTGAATATTCAATCTTAAAAACCTGCCCGCATAGTTCAGACTGTTCTTTGGGCGTTGATGAATAAAGCCTGCCTGTAATTACTTCTATAAGCTGCCGAATCCCCAGATTGTTTTTAGCACTTCCGTGATAAACGGGAAATAACGTTCCGTTTTGGAATCTCCTGTTTTCTTCCTGTTCCAGTTCTGACATTTTAAACGGTTTCCCTGACATATATTTCTCTAATAGTTCATCGTTTCCCATAATTACCGCATCCCACTGTTCCATATCGTCATTGTCCGTTACATTTATATGGGGATGCTGCCCAACCTTTTGCTTCACTATAATTTCCGAAGAAAGCTTTGCTTTCATTTCTTGATATACCATTGGCAAATCAATCCCCTCTTGGTCAATTTTATTGATGAAAAAAATTGTCGGAATCTTCATTGTCTGTAGTGCATGAAACAGTATACGGGTCTGTGCCTGTATGCCATCCTTTGCAGAAACTAATAATACTGCTCCGTCTAATACGGATAAAGAACGGTATACTTCCGCCAAAAAATCCATATGGCCTGGCGTATCTATAATGTTGACTTTTACATCCTCCCACTGAAAAGATGTCACTGCTGTCTGGATAGTGATTCCCCTTTGACGCTCCAAATTCATTGTATCTGTCCTTGTTGTGCCTTTATCTACGCTCCCTGGTTCTGCAATTGCACCACTGGTATACAATAAACTCTCCGTTAATGTTGTCTTTCCTGCGTCAACGTGAGCCAGAATGCCTAAGTTAATTATTTTCATGTGATTTTCCTCCTATCAACACCCAAAAAAGGGCATAAAAATACCCAGTGATAAATACTCCTATCACTGGGTAAATAACTCCAATAGCCCCAAAACACTTATATGTTTTCGGGCATATAAAATTACATGATAAAAGTATTCATAAACTGGGTACAAAAAACTAAGCCCCATATTAAAAGTGAAACGGGACTGCTACTTTTTGTTCCCACTATCAAATTGACAGTTTATTTAAGAATACCTTGCCGCATATTTATTAACTCCTTGTATAATACTGAATCTAATTATATTCCTTAACCCTTTATTTGTCAAGCTGACAAACTAAAGCAGAAAAAGCGGCAGGATTTCCCCCTGCCACTAATCATCTGTTTATGCAAAAATAATTTCCTTTTCCACAATCTCCCTCGCACAAGCCCTTATGTTATTGAGGCATCCTGTCCATTCTAAGGCGTTTTCTGCCTTTAGCTGTTCCGTTATGCCCTGTGCCTGTTTCATACCCTCTATGAGCCTTTCAAAGCGTTCCTGTGCCTGTCTGTCAATGTCGGCAAGGTAAGCGTTAAGTCTGCCGCTTGTAAGAAGATTGGTGTATGTAACTTTGCAGTGATGCTTCAGATAATCCAAATGCCGCTGTCCCCAGATGCCTATCGGCTGTTCTTCTTCGGCGGGTACAGTTAAGCACGGTATTAAATAATCGCCTTGCCTTTCGTATTTGCCGCCCATTTCCTCAAAAATTGTCTTTGCCATTGTCTGTTACCTCCACATTCTTTTTTATTTTGAATGTCCGCAAAATCCGTCCTACATCAGAGGGACGCCATGGAACATCTAAGTGGTGAACAGCTTTCATGCGTGATTGTACGTTTAGACCCGTTCCACCTTTTTCAGTCGAAGCCATGAGAATCCGTACTTCCCCACTATTGACCTTTCGTGAGAGAGAGTTTTTCTTCTCATCGGTATTGGCATCATGGACAAAGGCAATTTCTTCTTTTGGAATCCCTCGATCAACCAGCAAAGCTTTCAGTTCATTATAAACATCAAAACCTTCTTCCTTACTTTTAGGTGTTCCAATATCAGAGAAAATCATCTGAGTAGCCTTTTCTCCTGCTCCTTCAAGGTAGATTCGCTCGACATTATCAACCACTTGAAGGATTTTCTGATTATCTGATAAGGTATAAACAGGGTCAATCAACCGCATATCAATAGCTAGTTTTCTAGCTTCCCCGGTGTAGGGTAGGATACTAGCGAGGTAGTCATTGCGACCCCTTTTCCATCATCCCCCCACCGAACCGGACATGATACTTTCGCATCATCCGGCTCTCCAGTAATTTCATTTCATAAACGTGTATTTATTGAACCATTATGTATTGCATGGTGACAATCCCGACAAGTCACTAGCGTTTTTCGACATCTTGCTGACATGATTTCTTTCCACTTTGGAACTAATTTCCCATTGTGTTTGTTCAAGTCTGCTAATTTTCTGATATGATGTACCTCTATGTTCTCCTCACTTCCACATAGCTCACACTTATTTGCGAGTAATCGCTTGATAAGCTCTGTTCGACCACCATAAACTTGATACGGAGCATCTTCTATTACAGCTTTCTTTTTATAAGAAAGTGAAATGCCACCCCACGTTGCAACTAGAGGAGGTTTATCTTCTCGAGGCACAACTACCTGTAAACACGGCACAGTTTGGCCATTCGTGCTAGTTGTGGTAGTCTTATATTTAGCTAACATTTTATTAATGGATGACTTATGTTTAAATGCTAATGTTTTAAGGAGTGATGTTTCCATATACCAATAGACTTTTGAGAACCATGACAAAATTTGTGCCAATATATAATATTGAACCAGCCCTCTATATTCTTGTTGGTAAGTTTGAACGATACTAAAGTCATCATCATGCAATAAGTTATTACGATGAATAGCTTTACCATTTTTCATGTATTGGCGGCATTTGCTTTCAATAACCGATGCAGGTACAAATAATGCGATAACACCATTGGCACTCCGTCTCCCTTTGTTATCAATATAATCATTGACACGTTGTGCTTTTATCTCATATCCCAGAAATTTAGCTGATTCTCCAGTCGCATGGGTAATCAAAGTCTTTTCTTGAGAAAGTTCCAAAGATAACTTAGTATTTAAAAAGTCTCCAATTTGCTTCTTTATAGCCTTTGCCTCAGCTTTTGAACCTGTAAAGCCTAGAATAAAGTCATCCGCATACCGAACATATCTTAATCTCCGATAGCTGGTATCATAAGTATCAACTGAAGGGAGATTTCTTCTCTCAACAATTAACTGATGAGCTTTTTTATAATCTCCTTTATCCTGATAGCATTTAATTCTTCTACTCAAACGATTATAGGCTGAGTTTGCTTTCTGCTTTTTACCTCTTGTATATTGAGGTATCAGTTCTTCACCGACCCACTTATCAAATTGATGTAAATAGATATTAGCTAATAAAGGACTAATAACTCCACCTTGCGGTGTTCCACTAATAGTCTTGTGAAACTTCCAATCATCAAGACATCCTGCCTCAAGCATATTTTTGATAAGCCTAATAAACCGACCATCCTGAATTTGTCTAGACAACATAGTGATTAATACATCGTGGTCAATCGTGTCAAAATAACTAGAGATATCTCCTTCTATGAACCAACGTGTCCCTTTCCAGGTCTGAATTTCTTGTAAAGCTGTATGACACCCTCTTTTTGGTCTAAAACCATGAGAATGTTCACTAAATTGTGGCTCATAATAGGCTTCTAATATCATGCGAATTACTTCCTGAAGAAGTTTATCACTCCATACTGGTATTCCCAAAGGACGGTGTTTTCCATTCTTTTTAGGAATGTACTCTCTCCTAGCTGGTCTCCAGTAATAGGTTTCTTGTCTTAATTGTTCAATAATCATATCTATTTTTTGAATAGACATTCCATCAATCGTTTCCTCTGTAACACCCTTTGTCATTGCTCCATTATTCGGGTATAACTTTGCATAGGCTATCAGATAGAGTTCACGATTAAATAGTAACTTATAAACCCTTTCGAGTGGTTTATCTTGTTTTCCACGTTCATGAATGACCGTTAAAATAGTTTTGGCTGTACGCATCCCACGCACCTAATCCTTTCTAACTAATCGAAATTACCTGTCACCCTTCGCCATGTACAAGGATTTCCCTTGCTCGGACTACTACGGTGACTCCGTTACCATAAGGGTCTCCCCTCTTAGGCAATCCTGCTATTCGTTAAAAATGTACGTTCTAGTAACCCTTAGGTTCCTCACTCATTCCTTTATTCATACTTATCGTATGCTCTTTTACTGTAGAAAGTTATTCGTCCAAAATCACAACAACGAATATACAGTAACATCGGTCTCAGTTACTTTCCGATGGGCGATGCTTTGCACCTAGTCAGAATTGAGGTTCAAGCAGTTTAGCCTTAACCATAGGTTACGGAACTTGCGGCACATCAAAGCGTTGTAACTCGCTCCTTATCCGCTTTACTAACATGCTATTGTCCCCTTTGGGTTTCCCCGCTAGGTTAGTTAGTTGTTCCTATTATTTACTTTCAATAATATCCCTCTGTGAGGGAGATACATTTTTACGCTTAACAGCGCACTATCTTTAACATATTATCTCTACTTGGATCAACGCTGCCTGACTTGATAGCGTCTGAACGGTCAACCAACTCTTCAAGGTAGTATTTCTGAGCTTCTGTGAGTTCACTCTCTACCGCAATGACTTTAGCTTCAGGAACAGGTAAATCAAGCATATCTGAGGTCTGAATATCGGCAGTTTCCTTATAAATCCGCATGAGTTCAGGCAGGTTCACAAACTTCTTAAAGCGTTTCTTGGGTTGGTATTTATCCCCTGTCGGTGCTAGTTCCATAGAGTTTTCAATATTCCCAAAAGCCCCAACCCAGGAATCAAAATTAGATACCTGGTATCGCTCTAAAACATCAGGTTGAATGTAATTCATCATGGTGAAAAGTTCACTAATAGAGTTAGAAACTGGTGTTCCTGTCGCAAAAACGACATTTCTATCTCCATGCTCTGCCTGAACTTGTCTCACCTTCATCTCCATATCCACGTTCTTTTTAGAAGTGGTATTGGTAATGCCAGCGACATTGCCAAGTCCTGTGATTGGACGGATATTCTTGAAGTGATGAGCTTCATCCACAAAAAGAAAATCAATGCCAAGGTTTTCAAATTCGATAAAGGTATCTCGTTCCAGTTTTTGGAGTTCTTCCAACTGGTGCTCTAGTCCCTTGATTGAACGCTCTGCTTCTTTGACCGTATAATCAGAATCACTTCCTAGCTTGATTTCTCTGAGTTGCTCCAGCTTGTCATTGATATAGGTAACCTGCTTCTCTCGGCTCATCGGTATTTTCTCAAATTGTGAATCCCCAATGACAATAGCATCATAATCCCCTGTGATAATACGTGATACAAACTGTTTGCGTTTGGCTTTGGCAAAGTCTTTCTTAGTGGTCACATAGACTTTTTTGGTTGGGAAAAATTTCATGATTTCTTGACCAAACTGAGCAGTCAAACTAGAAGGAACCACATAGAGAGGTTTATGTACCATTCCGAGTTCTTTCAGTTTGAATCCTGCCCCAAGCATGGTAAGTGTTTTACCTGAACCAACTTCATGAGCTAGTAGGGCACGTTTTTCCTCGACAATCCGTTGAATGGCATTCTTTTGGTGAGGCCGTAATGAAATATTCTGAGCAAGTCCATCAATGGTTAAATGGCTACCGTCATAGGTCTTTGATACCGTACGATTGTAGAGCCTATTATAGGTGTCTTCAATCATCTGTTGGACTTCTGGATACCTTGCTACAAAACCTTGAAAGAGTTCTTGTAGGTGTGTTTCCTTGGCACGCAGGACTGTTGTTTTCTCCACATCCGTCACATTCTTTTTCTTATCCCCTTCAACAACTTGTTTTGTGATCGTTGGTTGATTGGAATTCAGGAGGTTTTCAAAGATTTTTCGACCACTATCATAGCGTGAAGCAGGGACACCTAAACTCCTATCCGTTACGTTGGAATAGGTGTAGGCAAACTTAGATTGGTAAGTGATAACCCCGTCAATGGGACTGACTTCAAGGACTGTTGCTACTTCTTGGTCTGACAATTCATAGGCTTTCCCCATAAAGGTTTCTTGGGCAAATTTTCCGTAAATAGACAAAGGAATCCAGCGTGAACCGATTCGATAATCAATGTCTGCTAAAGTAATACGTGCTGGTTTGACCGTCTCAAGTAACCCTGCATAATGCGACCAGTTAAAGTCCTGATTGTCTTGTTTGACAAATAGGTCCACCACTTCTAACTTGGTAACGACATCCCCTGACAGAAAGTCTTGGCGAGAAACATAGGTCAATTCTCCATTCAAATACTTCTCAGGATCAGGCATAATGAGGTCGCCTAATTCCTCAATCAAGGTCATCTTCGATTCAACCTGATAGATAGACATCATATAATCGAAATCAACACCACGTCCGTCAGCCAAGCTCGAATTTAAGGCATCAAGGGCAGTATGTACCTTTTTAACCTCTTTTTCAGGACGCACTAAAGCCTTCTCAAAAGCAAGGGATTTAGTATAGATAACAGACTTTCCACTTGGATCCAGACGTTCATCTTCCAAACTAGCAAGAAGCGAATACTTATCATCACTATCAAAAAGATTACGGTTCACTGCACTGTTCAAATACCCATAGTGTTTGACAAAGCTATTATAGGTACGATTGAGTTTGCCTAACAAGTGGTTAAAGGTCTTCTTATCATAGTCATAATGGCGTTGAATGGCAATGACCTCTTGGTAAGCATTTCGAATGTCCACCATTCCTTTGATTCGTGCCACTTCTTTATCAGACAAAGGAGCTTCATAGAAAACTGTCTTTTTATAATACCCCTTAAATTGTCCGCGTTTAGCTGCATCATCGGTCACATAGACATCCAGAGCACTGCTATCTGTAACTTCTAAGCTATTAAATCTATCAATCTGTTTTTGAGAATGTTTGGTGTCCCATGCTTTGAAGTTGCCCTCTTCATCGACATAGTAACTGATTTCTTCCGTCTTGGTTCCGACTCGAATGCCTTTATTATCTCGATAGTAGACCGTAGCACCCTGGTAACCAAAACTGTACTGACCCAGATTCTCCCTCATTTCAACTGGAATGGAAGTATCAATGACTTGTTTGGTCAACACATTTGGATTAATGATGACCTCATTTCTATCAATCTCTCTTGGAGCCTTAACGTGATGTAGTGCAGTTTGGACACTTGCAATCAAGTCATCACTAGTCCCCTTAACAGAAAGTGTTCCTCCGTTAAAATTTCTGACCTCGTAGGTTCCTAGCACTTGGCTATTGTATTCCCCATCAAAGTAAGGATTGAGCCAAATGCGACTATCCTTCTCATAACGAATGGAACCTGAAAAGGCTAAGTCGTCTGCCACATATCCCTTGTCTAAGTGTTTCTGGAAGAATAACATATCCGTTGTGACACTCGTTCCTGCAATGGCCTTAAAGGCAGAATCAGGCAGTCGAACCCCACCAAGAAATTCAGTTGTCTCACGAATATCTTGTAAAATATTTTCTGTTCGCTTATCCATAGTTCCTGTGGAAGAGATAATCGCTACTTGTCCACCATCATGGACCAAATCAAGTGACTTTTTGACAAAGTAGTCATGAATCATGTAAGGCCTATCGTACCTGTTATCCGCAATTCGTATATTGGCAAAGGGCACATTTGAAATCAACAAATCAAAACTATTGTCGTTAAAAGCCACCGTCTCAAAGCCCTTAATTTCAATGTGACTATTGGGATGAAGGTGTTTGGCAATAGCTCCTGTAATAGTATCTAATTCCACACCATATAACTCACTCTTTTCTCTTAAGTGTTTGGGCATTGCTGCAAAAAAATTCCCTGTTCCCATGGAAGGATCTAGGATTTTGCCACCTTTAAAACCATCTCTTTCCAACTTAACCCACATCTGACGGATAAGGGCAGGGTCTGTATAATAGGCTGTCAGAGAAGACTGTTTCATATCCGAATACTCTTTATCAGTGACTAGACTTTTCAATTCTTCTAGTTCCTTAGAAAATTTTGGATTATAGTCATCAAAAAATTCATTGGCTAGTCCACCCCAGCCTACATACTTGGCAAGGAGTTCTTGTTCACTTGGTAAAGCATTGCGGTGCTCTACTTCTAGATTTTTTACCAAACGAATAGCCGCAATGTTTGTCTCAACCTTATCTCTAGCAGTCTTTGGATAAAAGTCCGTCATATCTTCTGGAAAATAAAAGTCCATTACTGGAATCTCTGGAATTGTTTCGACTACTACCTCTTCAGGAATTTGACTATCTGATTCTTCAAGATCAGTATCGTTATGACCTATTTCTGAACTATCTGGTTCCAATAGTCCAATACTCTGAACTGGCTCCTCTTCCAGAAATGAGAATAGGTTTAATCCTTGGTCCGCTTCTTCTAACTCTGTTTGTGGTTCTGCCTTTGGCTGATGAAGTGACTGACTGACTTCTTCCCAGGTCCTCAAATAAAGAACTGGATTTTGTTCAATGATATCCGAAAAGTCATTGACTAACTCAATCCGAATCAAACCGTTCAATCGAGCATCGCTGACCGACACGACCTCAAAGTCCTGTCCCTTATAGGAAACCAATGACCCCAGAGGATAAGTGTCCAATACTCTCTGAACCAGTGGATTTTCCGCAAATTCTTCATCAACTACTTCTTTTCTCTCAGCTTTCACTAGCTTGCTCTTCCAATCTCTGAGGGTTAAATCTGACTGATTACCTTTATTTTTTTCAAATTGCTCCGCATCTTCTCTGCTGAGTTCTTGGTGTAAAAAGGCGTAGGCAACTTGTCGCAACTCTCCAAGGGAAAGCTGACTACCAAAGAAAAATTCAACCTTTTCATGACTTAGTCCCATTTGGAGTAGTTCTGTCGCAAGGGCTAGTTGAGTTACCGAGGCTTTGGGATAACCACCTAATATAGCAAGGTCAGCATTTTTTAAACGAAAACGACCTGCCGCATCCAATAAAATATCGACTTGGTCTGATTCAAACTGAGATAGTTCAATCCCTAGCTGAGTCAATTTTTCTTGATTTTCTATCCTAATGACTTGTCCAATTTTTTCTAATTCCTTTTCTTCGATTGTAGTCAATGTTCTTTTCAACTCATAGGGACTGCCATCAGCCTCTAGATAGGCGAGTAACTCCTCTCCATCAAAAACTGGTGTCATTTCCATCTCAGTATCAAAATCACCTCGTCTAAAACTTGGGACTTTGGAACGTTCATTTCGAATTTGGTCAAAATATGTTAGAATCTCAAATTTACGTCGTAATGACAACTCTTCATAAGCTGGCAGATGACTTGTTTTTCCTGTTTGAACATTCAGTTGAGACAAATCTACATCCAAACTAGCAATAATTAGCGATCCCTCTTCTCTAAATGATATAGCTTGATTACTACTCACTTTGTGCTCATCAACAGTTTTTTCATTTTCTAGAACAGTTTCATCAGCTCTTGTTTCAAGCTCAGGCTCGTAAGTCAAGAGAAACTGCTCAATATCTCGGCTAATCCGATCCGCTAAATTATTAGCCACACGATACACATTGACCAAATTAGCTCCCCTACTCTTTTGTAAGAGTGAATCTGGTGAAATAGTTTGGTAGTGTCCATTGGAATCCAATAATTGAAAACGAGTGGCCAGATTGAACAAGGCCACTTCAATCACCAAGGCTTTTTCAGACGGCGATAGTTTGTCGAGTTTTTGGAGACCAGTTTGTCCGAAAACTTGTGTATAGGTCAATAGATCATGAGCAGTATCATAAGGACTAGCCTGGACAAAAGCTGAAACATCTGTCTCAAAGTGAAGTACTTGAACAGATTTATTTATTTCTTGCCTATTGGTCATAAACTGACGAATAAGACTATCCCACTCCTCATCAAAATGCTCTGCTTGGTAATATAAAAATGCCTCAAGCAGGGCTCTATCACGAGGAATGGTTGCTCTCATCATTTGTAGTAAGACTTCTTGATTCATTATTCCCTCCCATTTTAAAAAGGCTGAGAGTGTTTCTCAGCCCTTTGTGTTAATCTAGGACCAAGGCTCGTTGGTCTCTTTCTTGTGGAATACCATCCATTACAGTTGCCACATAGTGTTGTAAGAAATGACTTTTCTGGTCTAGTAAATCTTTTTGCAAGGCAAGGTGAACCAAATCTCCAAAATAATCCTGACTAGAAATAGCCAAGTCCTGTTGAATCATGGCCTGTAAGGTTTCAAGGCTAAGTGGTGAATAATCGTCACTATCCAAAATCTCATACTGTTCCAAGGTGTCTGAAAGACTATTTGAGGACATTAAATCCATAATAAAATTAGAGCCTTCACCTGTTCGGTACAACTTTTCCAGAATGTCAGTCATATCTGCCTGTACTTCATCCTGATAACTATCAACTTTAACTCGTAGCTCATCACTAATCAAGGATAGGTCATCCTCATCCATATAATCTTGGTATACTTGATTGAGGATTGTTCTATCAGAAATACTTAATTCCAATGAGAGAAAGGCCTTGATAAACTCTTGGTAATTGACCTTTTCCATTTCAGACAAAGTCTCTTTCATGGTGTCAAAGTTCCAAGCCATCACACAACTCCTTTTGTAGGACTAGTGGTGAATGTCCTGATTGTAGTTCTTCTAAATCAGCTTGACCATCACCATCTGTGTCAATAGCGTATGGATTGGTCCCAAGAGCCAGTTCCTGAGCGTCTGTCAAACCATCTTGGTCTGAATCCATTTCATAAATGGTTTTTGGATTCATCTACTTCTCCTCCTTTTTCTTCAGTCCAAAAGCCGTACCAAGCAGAATACCAGCTCCAATCAAGCCCAAAAGGGATTCCTGTTCGCCTGTATTTGGCAAGACGCTTGCTGGAACAGGCGGTTCAAGAGACTCAATCGGTGGTTGAGGTGGAGTGGGTTGATTTGGACTTGGTTCTTCAGGTTGAGGTGTATGTGTTACAACTGTATTTGAACTGATGACATAGCCATTCACTGTATGGAGATAGGTATTCTCCACCTGACCAGCCGCAATCCGTTTCATCTGAAGGTAAACATCTGCCTGAAAGGCTGAATCATCAGAGATAGTCTCTAAGAAGGATTTATCAAATGAAATTGACACAAGGCCATTTTCTGTATCTACCTGCTGCAAGGTATATTTCGTGACTTCCGTTCCTTCTTTTAAGACAGAACCGTCTTTGAGGATGATATCCGTCATCAGATAGCTGCGATAAACACCATTATACTCATCATGCTTTTCATCATAGTTATCTTCAAAACCATATTCAAATAAATCAGTCGCACGATTGCTTGGAATCATCGCTCCAACCAAGCGATAGTTAAAGGTTTGATGCAAGGCCACTTCTTTCCCGTCAAGGCTCTCATCCTTATGAGACAAGTCAATCACCACATCTTTTTGTGGGTCTAGTTTGGGAACATTATTGACCACTGTTTCCGTGACATAGGCCAAGCCAAAATCAATCTGATAGGCTGTATTTTCATACTGACCACCTGTTTTGGTCAACTCATTTTTTACCGTCATCGGAAGCGTGACAACTAAGGTTTGACCAGTCTTCACATAGGTATCATAATAGGCTTTTGGATCATCGCTACTAAGAACTTGAATGGCTCCTTTAGGTGTAAACTGACGTTTAGCCATGGCATCTTGGACGACTTTCGGAGCTTCTGACAAACTAGCGTAGGTGCTGACGGAGATACCAGATACACGATTGCCATCCTTATCCAAAACTTGAATGCCATCAGGAATTAGGGTAAGGGCTTCTTCTGGGTAATCGTCTACCATGTAAAATCCCTTGGCAAGAACATCATCCGTCACGACCATGTCCTTGTATTGACTGTAATCCAAGACAATTTTGTAATAATTGACCGTATTCGGAAGAACAGTCTTTCCATCAATTGAAATACCTTCTTGGTTGGTATTAGACTTATGTGGAGTTACTTTAGGGACAAAATTGGTCACCGTGTTGGTTTCATAGGCTTGCCCAAAGTCCACCTGATAAGCCACGTTTTCATAAGACTTTCCTGAATTAAGCATGGTTTCCAAAACCGTCATCGGAGTGACAATGGTAATATTCTCCCCCTTGGTCACATAAGATTCAAAAAAGGCTTGTGGGTCCTCAGGCATGAAAACTTGAAAAGCTCCTTTAGGCTGAATTTTTTGTTTCGAAAGGGCTGCTTGTAGCATTTTAGGAGCTTCTGATAATTGAGAATAAGCCTTCACCGTGATTCCTGAAACTGTTTTGCCATCAGATGTGATAAACTGAATAGCTGCTTCATCCGGCAATAAAGCTTCTTCTGGACAATCATCCACAAAGTAAAAACCTTGTGCAATCTGAGAGTTGTCTGCTTTAATCCCTCGGTATTGGTCCAAGTCCCATGAGAGAGTATAGTAATTTTGACTTCCCACTAGCATGGGCTTCCCATTGATATCCACTTTGTCTTTATTGAGGTTCTGTTTCTTGGGTTCTGGAGAAACAAGGGTGTTGGTCACTTCCTTGGTTTCATAGCCATTTCCAAAATCAACTTGATAAGACT
Organism: Streptococcus sp. 2022WUSS083; assembly: GCF_044427155.1. Classification (NCBI taxonomy): domain Bacteria; kingdom Bacillati; phylum Bacillota; class Bacilli; order Lactobacillales; family Streptococcaceae; genus Streptococcus; species Streptococcus sp. 2022WUSS083. The sequence goes on from NZ_JAOTGK010000003.1 coordinate 380,366, forward strand.
TGTTTGTATAGGTCTTAGTTTGACCATAGAGACTATCTTTCACCGTCATTTTGGTCAAAAGAGCTAAAGAAGTTCCTGTTTGAACATACTGGTCATAAAAGGCTTGGTTGTCATCCGGCAAAAAGACTTGAAAGGCACCTGTCGGTGTAATCTTAGCACGAGCCAATTTATCTTGAAGGTCTTTAGGGGCTTCATTTAGGGAAGCATAGTTTTTAACCGTAATTCCTGATACCTTCTGACCGTCAAGGGTTGTAACAGCCGTCCCATTTTCCACCACATCAAGCACTTCCTCTGGGTAATCGTCCACAAAGAAGAAGCCTCGTGCAATTGTCTCTTTAGCAGAACGATCTCCCTTATACTGGTCCAAATCCCAAGTCAAACGATAGTGGTTGGTTGTGCCAAGGGCTACGACCGTGTCATTAATGAGGACACTATCCGCATTTTCATTGTTTTTATCTGGTGTAATGAGTGTGGTTGTCTCCCCATCACCTGGTGTACGAACCGTTACAACATTTGAAGTGACTGTGTAAGCATTTGTTGTGCCCTTGTTCAAAAGGAGTTTGTAACTATTGGAATAGGTTGCCCCATCATTTTGAACAGAACCATAGAGTTTTGGGGCGTTCAGTTGATAAACCTTGGTTAAATCTTTATTTACCTCCTGCAACAAGTTTTCCTTTGCGGTTAAGGTCACAAAATTCTTAGTCGCATCAAAGCTAAGGACATAGTTTCCATTCTCTTTTTGTGTTGTTTCCTTATCAAATAGGTAACCAGCAGGCAAGTAGTCCTCAAAAATGAGACTAGTCGTTTGGGCACGATTGGGCGATAAGGCATCAACTGTTAAGGGATAAATCACCGTTGAATCTTTTGCGACAGTTTTCTCATGAAGATTAGCTTGGTCACTATTGACTACTTCTTTCATAATCTCTGGAGTTGTCGTCAAACGGTACGCATGATAATGGACAGTCGGAACTTGTGGTGGCGTTGGAAGTTCTTTTGGAATAGGTTTAACAGGTAAGTTTACCTTGGTCAAAGTTAGACTAGGCTGCACTACTTCTTCCAAAGGCTTTGGCGTGAAGGTCACAGGCTTTTCAGGTGTAAAGGTTTTTGGAGTAAAGACATCTGGTGTTACCGTAATAGGTTCTGGAACGGGTTCAAGTTCCACCGCTACATGAGGTTTGGGACTATAAGGTGTCACTGTACGTGCAACTGGTAGGGTATTTAAGGCAAACCAGTAAGACAATCCAACATTCTGTGGCATATCGCCTTGGCCAAAGGTTACTGTGTAGGTATTTCCTGATGTAACTGTTGAGACAATAGCTCCTTTATAAGCATAACGACTTGATGTGGTATCCCATTCCTCAGGTAAATTCAAATCACTTGCACGGTTGGAACCCAAAGAACGTGCTAGACCTTCATTAGTCACTTGAACGGTTGAACCATTAATCGGCACAAATTTCCCAGATGAATCTTTAACATATTCTAAACCAATGTCATTATGATTGAGGGAAGAATGCGTGAAGACTCCTGGTTTCTCCTTAGAAAAGGTGACCTGCGTTCCGTCTTCCAAGAAATACTTAGCAACTACACGAAACTCCATCTTGTCTGTTCGCCAGTCACCATTTCCGTCATTTCGATAGGCAATGAAGCCTTCGGTAGGATCATTTGGCACAACCAATTTCACGGCATCGGTTCCCACTGGTGATACAAGGTTGGTAATATCGTAAGTCACTCGACTAATCTTTTTACCATCAAATCGTGCATTTTGAAGATTTTGATAGCTAAAACTAAGAGTCTCACCTGTTTTGAAGCTATCATAGACAAAGAATCCTGTTGAATCCAATATTCTTGAGTAGCCACCCAGCATAGCATCACCAGTTGAAATGATTTGATTAGGATTTCGGGTAATGGCTCCATGTTGTGCTTGTGGCTCACCGTTATTGAGATTGAGGGCTTGAGCAAGGGCTTCAGAAATATAACCTTCTTCACCTTTTGAAATCTCGGCCAAGTCACGTTGATAGCGTTCCATTTCTTTGGCATTGTAGACATCAATCGCTTCATTCTCTTTTCTGGCTGAGGCTTCTTTTTCTTTATTTCGTTTAGTAATGGCTTCAATCTCGGCTGCACGATTTGAAACTAATTGTTGTTTCTCCTGATTCGCTTGATCTACTGCGGCTTGACCTACACGGTTTTCAGCATCAACAGCTGCTTGACCTGCCTGATTACGCCTTTCAATGGCTTCATTATCTGCCTTTGCCTTAGCAAGTCCAGCCTCATTTTCTTTTTGAATGACCTGATTTTTCGCAACAATATCATCTGCCTTGGTTTTCTTTGTTAGATAATCCGCTAAAGCTTGTTCGTTAGTTGATTGAATGGGTTCAACAGCCTTGCCATAGTTTGTATAGTCAAGGACAGATGTCCCGTTTCCTGACGAAACTACTTGTTCTTTTACTGTCACATCAGCATCTGCATACCGAGTTTTTAGGTCATTGACTTTAGAATCAACCCAAGCATTTGTCTCTTTACCAGTTTGGTTGGCCTCTTCGTAGGCCTGTGACAGTACCTTATTTTCCTGTTCAATGCGTGCTTTATTCGATTCGTATGTCGCTTTGTCAGCTTTGTAGGTTTCAGTAACTTCATTGATAGCCTCAACTTGGTTTTGGGCATCTGCTTCAGCTTTTGAAATTTGTTGGTTGGTCTCTGCCGCAGATCTTGTATTTCCCAAGTCCATTGGACTATCTTCAACCGTAGAAACACCTTCAGCCTTTGCTTCTTCAACTGCTTGTGTTACCGTATCATGTGGTACGATGACAGCAATCGCTCCATTAGATTGTCCAGTTAACGCTAAACTTTCAGTTTGTTCAGAAACAGGGGTTGGCTGTGCTTCTGGTAAATTCGTGGCCGGATTCTCCGTTCGTTGGATGATGGTGTCAACTGTTGATGTAACTTCATCAGCATGTGCAACCGTTCCTCCCCAAGCAACAACGGCAGTCACCATCGTTCCAAGGGCAACCGAACATAGAGTACGGTATTTTTTACTCTTACGAAAGACGTGTTTCTCGCCTTTTTCCTGATTGACAAGAAAGTGATGATTACATGTTTTGGTCATAAATAGTCCTTCTTTTCTTTTTTATGTAGCAACAAACTGTCACTCTTTCCTCATAATAAAAAAGAAGGCTTGATTTTGTTATCACAATAAATTGAGGGAAAAGAAATGTTGCTTTTGCACTACAAATATTGTAAAATTGTAGTATAAAAGCAACATTGGAAGGAGTAAGTATGTCAAAAAAAGAGATTCTACTTGAATTTATAGAAAACCACAATGGCATTATCACCTATAAAGATTGTAAAGTTCTAAAGATTCCAACAATATATTTGACAAGACTAGAAAAAGAAGGGATTCTATACCGCGTCGAAAAAGGAATTTTCCTAACCCAGAATGGAGACTACGACGAATACTACTTCTTTCAGTACCGTTATCCCAAGGCTATTTTCTCTTATATCTCAGCGCTTTACCTGCAACAATTTACAGATGAAATTCCTCAATATTTTGACGTAACCATTCCTAGAGGCTACCGTTTTAATACTCCTCCAGCAAATCTGAACATTCATTCCGTTTCTAAGGAATATAGCGAACTAGGAATTACACTTGTAAAAACCCCTATGGGAAACGAGGTAAGAGTGTATGATTTAGAACGTATTATCTGTGATTTTGTGATTCATCGAGAAAAAATAGATACTGAGCTTTTTGTCAAAACACTTCAACATTACGGAAACTATTCTAAAAAAAATCTTACAAAACTCTATGAATATGCGACAAAAATGAACACCTTGGACAAGGTCAAACAAACTCTGGAGGTCCTAGTATGAATAAAGCTAAGCTAACAGCACTCTGTCATAAAATATCAAAGAATACTGGTTTAACCTTTAATTCCGTGATGACCTATTACTTCCTAGAAGTCATTTTGAAAAAATTAAGTCAAAGTTCTTATTCAAATCACTATATCTTCAAAGGAGGATTCCTACTGTCGAATGTCATCGGAGTTGAATCTCGTAGCACTGTTGATATTGACTTTTTATTCCATCAAATAACACTCTCAGAAGAAACTGTTAAACAGCAAATTGAAGAAGTTTTAGCAGATTCTGAAAAAGGTATTTCTTTCACAATTCAATCTATCACAGCTATAAAAGAAAGTGATGACTATGGTGGCTATCGTGCAACCATTTTGTGCCAACTTGAGAATATTAAACAAGTTATCCATTTGGATATTGCGACAGGTGATGTTGTAACTCCTCAGCCGATTACATACAACTATAAAGCTATTTTTGATGAAGACAATTTTCCAATCATTGCTTATACAATTGAAACAATTCTAGCTGAAAAACTTCAAACCATCTATTCACGCAACTTCTTGAACAGCAGAAGCAAAGATTTTTACGATGTTTATATTCTTTCAAAACTGAAGAAAGAAGACATTGACTTCATTCAATTGAAAAATGCCTGTCAGAGAACATTTTCATATCGCGAAACAGAACTCGATTTTGAAAAGATTATTGAACTACTCGAAAGGTTCAAATCTGACCCTATTCAGAATAAACAATGGCAAAATTATTCAAAAAAATATAGCTATACAAAGGGGATTTCACTTGCAGATGTTCTTGATGAGATGATTAGTCTTATTACAATTATTATTTCTACAGACTTAGATTAAAACTTTTATCTGCCCCACTAGGTAATCGTGACAAAAAAATAAAAAAGATATGCTAACTAATCAAGTTATTGTTAGCATATCCTTTTTTAGGTTCTGTTGCAAAGTTTTAAATAAAGAATAAAATCCCTTACGGTATCTATGATTTAAGCTGGGATTCCCAATAATACCTTGATTTCAGTACAGACCGAAAACCCGAAGAGAGTGCCTTCTTTTCGGGTTTTCTTATATAATCCTCGGATGGCTTCCATACCTTTAATCGTGGTAGAGGCAGTGCGTAAACTTCGATAGAATTTATTGCGTCTCTTTACTGGACGATGGTCTTGTTCAATCAAATTATTCAGGTATTTAATGGTACGATGTTCTGTCCCTTGATAAAAGCCGTATTCTTTTAGTTTCTTAAAGGCACTTGTAATAGAGGGGGCTTTATCTGTGACTACAACCTTCGGTTCATCAAACTGCTTCACTAACCGCTTAAGAAAAGCATAGGCTGCTTGTGTGTCCCGTTTTTTACGTAACCAAATATCCAAGGTTAAACCATCTGCATCGATGGCTCGATACAAATAATGCCATTTTCCTTTAATTTTGATGTACGTTTCATCCATTTTCCATGAATAAAAGGATTTTTTATTTTTCTTTTTCCAAATTTGATAGAGTAGTTTGCCATATTCTTGCACCCAACGATAAATCGTCGTATGAGAAACGTTAATGCCACAATCATATAAGATTTCTTGAACTTCACGATAGCTAAGGTTATAACGAAGATAGTAGCCCACGGCTACAATAATCACATCCTGCTGAAATTGCTTTCCTTTAAAATGATTCATCGTCATTCCTCCTGCTATCTTTTTCTATTATTCTACCTTATTTGATAGTAGATTTAAAACTTTGCAACAGAACCAATTTCTCAATTCCCTGTACAAATCTATCTTTATCCTCATCTCTCATTAATGGAATAACTGTAACACAGGATACATTCCTCATTTTTTACAGTGGCAATAATCAGTCTACTATGTTCAACTTCTATGAGAAAATATACTTCGTTTGGCTCTTTTTAACGAACAATACAAGAAAAATATCCTAATTATCTGTTGCTTTTTTACTACAAAACAATCGATTAGTACATTATTACCATACCTATTTAGCACCAAGGCAAGCAATTCTACAAATCACAATATAATCTGATTTATCACCCTATATCTAAATACTATTGTTGAACTTCAGTTTCTCTTATCTTAACCTTCCTTTCTGCTGTATTTGAGACGTCATAACCTCTTGAACATTTTCAAATTCTTTACTTATGACATATTCATCAAATACTTCAGTCCCATATTTAGAATCTGGTTCTGCAACGACAGAAACCACCTGCTCAATCCTCCTGTTATATACAGAGGGCTACTGGAAGAACAACTTCTGGCAGCATAACAATCAAAGGAAATTTAGTGAGTTTATACGACTACACTTTTCTTGACAATTCCAAAGTATAGATAATAAAAACCGCTATGCGGCAAACTCAAAAGGTCTTCACATAGCGATTATATCTAATAAAAATTCATTAATTTTTTTACATTTTCAACAACCAGAATGTATCATTAACACTTTTACATCCTTATTGCATAACTCAAAAATTACATAACTTCCAATTCTCTCATCAACTGTTCCCATTCATTAAAATAATTACCCTGACACCTTTTAACATCATCAATTGATTTTTGTATTTCCGTCAGTACTATATAATCAGAAGAATTGTTTGGTTCAGAAATGATTTTATTCAATCTTTCTAATTCTTCATCATATTGATTTATTAACACTTCAAGCTTTTCAATTCGTTTCTCCTTCTTAACCTTCTCCTTCTCAATGGAGTTACGATCGCCTTTTACTGTGTTATTTTTCTCTACTTTCTGCTCAACTTTAATGTTATTAAATGGCTTTTCAGAATTCATCCTTTTTTTCTCGTACTCACCATAAGTAGATTGTACAAACTCTACACCATCCTTATCAAAAACAAGTAATCTGTCAGCAATCTTATTAGTAAAATATCTATCATGTGACACAAAAATAATTGTACCTTGATAACTGCATAAGATATTCTCTAAATTCTCTTTTCCAATAATATCCATGTGGTTTGTCGGTTCATCTAAGATTAAAACATTAGGACGTTTATATAATAATTTACATAATGTCAATCTAACCTTTTCTCCACCTGACAAAGAGGACACCGGTCTAAAAACATCATCTCCACTAAACTGAAATGAGCCAAGAGCAGTTCTGACCTCTGTGTCATTTAGCTCAGGGTATTCGCTTTGAAAAATTTCGAATAGTGTATCATCTCCACTGATTTGAGCAAGCTGTTGGTCAAAATAGCTAATTTCAACATTGTATCCGAATTTAAAATCTCCAGACAATGCTGCCACACCACCCATAAGTGTTTTAAGCAACGTGGATTTACCAATACCATTACTCCCAACAATTCCAAGCTTCTGTCCCCTTTCAAGGTTGAAATTAACCTTTGCAAGAGGAGTATCATAGCCTATCACAAGTTCTGAAGCACTTAATACTTGCCTTGAACTACTGATTCTCGGTTGAAATTTAGACATATAAGTTTTTGTATCGTATTGGTCTGGTGCATTTAATATTTGCATACGCTGTAATAATTTAATTTTAGATTGCACCATTTTAGCTTTCGTAGGTTTATAACGAAAACGTTCAATCAAGCGTGTAATCCTTTCAATTTCTATCTGTTGCAAGTCGTAATCTTTTTGCTGTTTGATATGATTTTCTCGTTTTTGCTCCTCAAAGGCTGAATAATTACCTTTATAACATTTGGTCTTTCCCCATTCGATTTCATAAACCTTATCCACAATTCGATTAAGAAACATTCTATCATGGGAAATAATAACCAATGTAGATTTATAACTTCTCAAATAACTCTCCAACCATTGTATTGTTTCTATATCAAGGTGGTTAGTAGGTTCATCAAGTAATAGAATGTCTGGCTTTGTTAAAAGTATTTTTATAAAAGCTATCTTAGTTCGCTGACCACCTGAAAATTCAGAAATGGGTTTTTTATCATCTGCTTCAGTAAAACCCATACTACGAATCATCGTTTCATATTCTTTTTGGTAGGTTAGACCTCCAAGAGCCATATACCTTTCACTGATATCAGAGTATTCATTGATGATTTTATCATCATATTGATTCTCCATTTTATCTATCAGCTGTTTCATCTTGTTTTCCATATCAATAAGCGTCTTAAATACCGTACGGACTTCATCCACCATTGATCTACTTTCATCTTCAAAAGGCATCTGTCTTAAATAGCTAATATAAGGGTTACCGGTCTTTATTACTTGAAACTCACTTTCACCAGTTCCTTCTTCTAATTCAATTTCGCCTATAATAGCTTTTAGCAAGGTTGTTTTTCCACATCCATTTCTACCAACAATAGCAATCTTTTCATTATCATTGATTTCAATATCGATGTTTTCCAACACCATATTACCATCATAGTAAACGGCACCATTAATTATTTTGTATTGCATTTTCATATCCTCCTTTGCGTTAGTACTAGCAATTGCAAAGGTGGCTTTGGACAATAATTATTCTACTCCATGTAAAGCTTGTCACAGCCACCTATACATGGAGTTCTTTAAATGTTACTTTAGTTGTAGATTTCATTTGCTTCTCCCTCCTATCGATTATTAATATAATTCAATTGCCACCTTATTGTACCAAGTCGCTAGCGCAATGGCTAGCCTAAGCGATAACACTTCACCGATTCTTAAACCACCCTCATACATAAGCATTAAAATTAATTTATCTCTTTTCGTATGACAAGCATCAATAATTTGCTTAACTTCCTCTGATGTCAATGTTCTTATCTGTTTCTTTTTAACCCTTAACTTTAAGACATTCTTTTGGTATCTACCCTTATTAACGTGATGTAAAAATCCTTTGAAATTTCTTCCCTTTGCTTGTTTAAATACATCAATTGATTTAAATTCTCCTAATCTACTTAAATAATCAAGAAAACTCATAACGGCATTTAAAATTGTATTCACTGTCGTTTCTTCTCTTATGGCTTCTTTTGACTGAAGATCAATTACATTTGTTGCTGTTGGATATCTCAACCAACCTACGAAGTCTGCTAACAACTCAAAGTTAATATCATTAAGAATAACGCCTCTCTGTTCCATGAACTCATACAGCAACTTTAAATGATAACAGTATGCTTTAATGGTATTAGGAGACTTACCAGTATTATCTAAGTATTTAATAAATTTCATTACTGGTTCTATTAGCTGGTATTCTTTATCTAGTAATAAATACAATGGATACGGCTTATTCTCCACTTCTATCCTTTGAACCTTCACATGTTCCCACCTCTTTAAATACTTTAACTACTACAAATTATAAACCTTGTTAATTTTTATTTAAAGTAAAATATCTCTTTAATATCTCCTCTTAAACTACTTTAACTACTATTATTTATTATACTATGGTTAAAGGATCTTATCAAGAGTAAATTACAAAAGAATCATTTAAATCAATACTTTCACTTTGAGAACATGTATTTAAAGTAAATAACAATTAAAGCCTGTATCTTAGTTATCACTTGAGATGGTTCTGTTGCAAAGTTTTAAATAAAGAATAAAATCCCTTACGGTATCTATGATTTAAGCTGGGATTCCCAATAATACCTTGATTTCAGTACAGACCGAAAACCCGAAGAGAGTGCCTTCTTTTCGGGTTTTCTTATATAATCCTCGGATGGCTTCCATACCTTTAATCGTGGTAGAGGCAGTGCGTAAACTTCGATAGAATTTATTGCGTCTCTTTACTGGACGATGGTCTTGTTCAATCAAATTATTCAGGTATTTAATGGTACGATGTTCTGTCCCTTGATAAAAGCCGTATTCTTTTAGTTTCTTAAAGGCACTTGTAATAGAGGGGGCTTTATCTGTGACTACAACCTTCGGTTCATCAAACTGCTTCACTAACCGCTTAAGAAAAGCATAGGCTGCTTGTGTGTCCCGTTTTTTACGTAACCAAATATCCAAGGTTAAACCATCTGCATCGATGGCTCGATACAAATAATGCCATTTTCCTTTAATTTTGATGTACGTTTCATCCATTTTCCATGAATAAAAGGATTTTTTATTTTTCTTTTTCCAAATTTGATAGAGTAGTTTGCCATATTCTTGCACCCAACGATAAATCGTCGTATGAGAAACGTTAATGCCACAATCATATAAGATTTCTTGAACTTCACGATAGCTAAGGTTATAACGAAGATAGTAGCCCACGGCTACAATAATCACATCCTGCTGAAATTGCTTTCCTTTAAAATGATTCATCGTCATTCCTCCTGCTATCTTTTTCTATTATTCTACCTTATTTGATAGTAGATTTAAAACTTTGCAACAGAACC